>CAZQOM010000001.1:0-61448 GCA_964595145.1 uncultured Anaeroplasmataceae bacterium
TTTTTTCTTTTAATATATTATCATTTACTGTTACAATACCATCATTATTAACATTAGATTCAGATAATGTATATGCGTTAATATTATAAGATTTAAATTCATAGCCTTCATAAGAGCCTTTAAATGTTATTTTAACCGCAATACCAATTTGAACATTTGTTGTATTCGATGATACAACAAAAATATCGTAATCAACACCATTTAAAAGCGTAATAGGAGTGCTTGATGATGTTGTATCTTTTATTTCAAATGTTGGTATTTGTGATGTTCCATTATATATTAAATTAGAATTATAGGCATATGATATAACAGCTTCTGTTTTATTTTCACCATCAACATGATATATAGTATTACCACCGCCTATTATATTAAATGTTTTATAAACATAACCTGATGATTCTTGTTCAGTAGTATAATTACCTTGTCCTATAACATATACATAGCCTTCATTAGATATATTAGCTCCACCAAATGTTGTATAATCAACACCTTGAACAAGTGTTATAGTTTCATCTTCTATAGTATATGAAATATTAATTATAGGGATGATTTGAGTACCTGTATAACTTTGATCTTCTATATTAGAAATCATTTGAGAATTAATTTGTTTTTTATTAATTGTTAAATATGTTTCTGTTATTATTTCATCATAAATATCATCACTAGCTACTTTTATTTTCATAGAATAAATGCCAGCATTAACAGGTTTTAATACACTTATACCATTTAATTTAAATTCAATAGTTATATTTTCCGGTATATTAGATAAATCAATATTTTTATCTTCATTATTATAATTAAATTTAATATTATTTATTGGTTTTGTATCATATGTTTTAGTTAGTGTATTAGAATCATTTATTGATATATTTGTAATACTTGGAGCATTAGATCTAACAATAACTAATATTTTTGATTTCAATTCATCATAAATATTTTTATATTCTCCTCTTGGCTTACAAACTACATCTATTACAAAAGAACCTAGTTTTAGTACTGTTGCATAACTATAATCTTCTGTATAAACAAATTCCCATAATGCAGGATATGAATCTAAATTATTATTTAAATCTAACTCTCCAAGAAGAGTTCCTGCATTAGCTTCTATGTAATATGGTAATTCATAATACATAGTTAATTCTTCAGTATTAGATAAAGACTGACCAACAATATTAAATATTAATTCAATATTACCTGTATAATTATTAATACCAACAATTTTTACTTTAGCTTCACCTTTATTTAAATTATCTTCATAACTTGCGGTAAAATCGCCTTCACCTGAAATAGATAATACTAATTCTTCTAAATTATTATTATTAATTATATAAATGGTTGGCTTAACAGCAACCCCTTTATAAACTTGATCTTCTATTTCTTTAATATCACATGTATTAATATTTTTTCTTTCAATAACAAGACCTTCAGTAATAGTTAAATTAGTAACAGAATCATAAACATCATCTGCTAGTTTATTTAATTTAATCGAATATTTACCTACTTCAGTTGGTAAATTTGTTGTCCAAATATTATTTACATAATATTCTAAATTTAAAATATCATTTAATCTATTACTATTATTTTTATCTATTACGCTATATACTATATCATTAGCAGAATATTCAAATGTTGACTTAGAATTTTCATCAATTGCTGATGTTACATCATATAAGAATTTAGGATATAATGTAATATCACCAAATGAAGTCGATGTTAAATTTGTAGCCTTGGTATTAAATTTATCATCTAAATACCACCCTTTAAAATTATAATTTTCTTTAGTTAATATAATATTATCAATATTTAGTCCTTGTGTATAAATATACTCATCAACTTGTGTAGTAGTAAATGTCATAGTATCATCTTTAATGTAATTAACATCAAAGACTCTTAAAAAACGCATACATGTCAAATATTCATCAAAAACATTAAATTGTTCATTAAAATCATTACATTCAACAAAATACATATCAAAAGTTTGGAGGTTAATATTTGAATTAAATCTTTTTGGTGTAATTAATTCATTTAAAGAATTACATTGATATATCATCTTACAATTATAATAAGTAGTTTCAGAACCTGACAATGTATACGAATCTTTTTCCATATTACTTAAATCAAAACTGCTTAAGTTTAGAGACTCTAATGCATCACAAAATGCAAAAGTTTCTGATGCATATTCTAACGATAATGTATTAAAATTAGTTACATCTATTTCTTTAAGTTTCTTACAATTATAAAACATATGCTGAATATTAACTACATTTTTAGTGACAAAATTAGATACATCTATTGATTCTAATAATAAACAATTAGAAAACATAGAACACATATCTGTGACATTTGAAGTATCAAAACCACTTACATCTATTGATGTTAATTTATGACATCCAGAAAACATATGATTCATATTTGTGACATTTGAAGTATCAAACCCACTTACATCTAAATTTTCTAGTGAATGACATTGATGAAAAAGACCTGCCATATTTGTTACTTTTGTTGTTTTAAACAATGAGGGATCTATTATTATTGATTTTAATTTACTACAAGCATAAAATAGATATGTCATAGAATTGACATTACCAGTGTTAAATGAACTTAAATTTAAGGAAGTTAAATTTTGGCAATAATAAAACAAAGAATCCATATTTGTAACATTTGATGTGTTAAATGAAGTCAAATTTAAAGATTTCAATTCATTGCAATGACTAAACATATACACCATATTTGTCACTTTTTTTGTATCAAAGTTACTTAAATCTAGAGAAGTTAAATTTTTACAGTTATAAAACATACGCCCCATATCTGTAACATTTGATGTGTTAAATGAACTTAAATCAACAGATTTAAGAGATTCACAACTGTGGAACATAGAATTCATATTAGTAGCACTAGAAGTATTTAGTCTACTTAAATCGATAGTCTCTAATGATTTACATCCTTTAAATGTCTCAATAAATTTTATTACTTTTGAACAATCTAAACCACCAAAGTCAATTTTTTTTAATTTTTCACAATCGCGAAAAACACCACCAAAATGAATGAGATTAGTATTCATTTGTTTTGGAAAAATAACTTCAGTTAAATTTTTACAACTTGAAAAAAAATTAGAAATATTTCTGCATTTTTCTGAAAAATTCCAACTACTTAAATCAATTTTTTTAAATGCTGTACTATAAAAAAAACTAGCGAATTCGTAAGCATTAGAAAAATCAAAACCTGTTAAATTAACATCATTTAATTTATTACACCCTGCAAAAAAAGATCCAAAGTTTTCAATTTTAGATGTATTAAATGTATGCAAATCTAAACTTTCAATATTATTGCATCCAACAAACATGTTACACATATTTGTAGTATTACTAGTATTAAAATTTTCAAAATAAATATTTGTTATATTTTCCAAATATGCTTCAGGAGGAGAAGCCGATGTACCTCCCCAAGTTCCAAAAAAACCTCCACAATTCTCAGTTGCATATATTTGGCCATTATTATCAAGTGTTACTGCTACATCTCCTAAATTAGTTTTATTATAATAAATTGAAACTGAATGTAAATCACCTACTTTAACATAATCACTAATTAAATTTCTAGAATAAATAAAACTAAGTTTTGTAATACTTGCTTTTGTATAAAATCCAGCAAGATCTTTTATAAATGAGTTTGGTATAATAACACTATTTTCAGCAACAGCAGCAACCCCTTCATTTTCTACACTATATGAAGCAATTTCACTATCTTCTTCTATTTCTTCTATATATTCTTCATCGCTATACATATCATTTTCAAAAAAATTTTCATTTTTTGATATATTTATGTCTTTATTATATTGCTCCTGTAATGAATTTTCACTATCATTAATAGTATTTGAATCTAAAGATTTAGCTTCTATAAATACTGTTCCTAGCATAATTAAACATAAAATAAAACAACTAATTGCAAATTTAGATATAAAAAGTATCTTTTTTTTATTTTTTTTCATAAATAATTTCCTCCTTGTACTTTTTTTATAAAAAACTAAATTTAAATATATTTTTACACCTTAATTATACTCTTTTTTTCAATCCTGTCAAATTATCTTGTATTTTTGTCAAGCAATTTTGAACAAATATGCTTATTTTTGGAGATTTTAGCGTTTTTTAGATAATTTTTATAAAAATTTGAAATTATTTTAAAAAAATTAGAATTACATTTTTTTATAATTTTTATATGGTTTTGTATCATTTTTTTGAAAAGTCAAATATTAAAATACTTTTATATTTATATTTTGGTCCACTTACAATTTAAAATTATATAAGGGATTTGCTTTACTATAAGAAAATCCAAATTTGATTTATAAGAGGTAATTAAGATGATTCAAAAAACAACAGTATTAGAAAGTAAAAAAACATTTAATGAAAGATTAAAAGATCTTAGAATTGCAAGGAGATTAAATCAATCAGATGTAGGAAAAGCATTAGGCGTAACCAAACAATCAGTATCCAATTGGGAAAATGATAATATTCTACCATCAATGGATTTAATTATTAAGCTTGCTAAATTATTTAATTGTACAGTAGATTATTTAGTTTGTATGACAGACAAACATTTAATTGATACAGAAGGACTAACTGATTCTCAAATTGAACATTTAAATTTGATAATTGAAGATTTGAGAACAGTAAACAAAAATAGATAATTAAACTTAATAAACTGTATAATAAAAAGGGCTTTAAAAACCTTTACTTTAAAAAGCTAGGTTTTTAAAAGCCCTTTTTTATTTTTTATATTTCTATTTCTTCTATTAACATTGATTTATCAACATATATGTTTGCTTCTAAGTTGACCACATGCTGCATCAATATCCGAGCCTTGTTCCTTACGAAGTTGAACATTTATTCTTCTTTTCTTAAGCCAATCAAAAAAAGCTACCATATCTTCTTTTTTAGAACGTTCATAAGGTTTTGATATAACTTCATTATAAGGAATTAAATTAACATATACATTTAATCCATGTAATAATGTAGCTAATTCATCAGCACAAGCTATAGTATCATTTATACCCTTAATTAAAATATATTCAATAGTTACTCTACGATTTGTTTTATTTATATAATATTTAATTGCATCAATTAATTCTTCTATTTTATAAACCTTATTAATAGGCATAATCATATCTCTTATATCATTATTAGGTGCATGTAGACTTATCGCAAGATTTACCTGTAAATCAAAATCTGCATATTCCTTAATTTTTGGGACAAGTCCACATGTTGATACTGTAATATGTCTAGCACCTATTTCTAATCCTAAAGGATGATTAATTATCTTTAAGAAAGATATAACATTATCATAATTATCAAAAGGTTCTCCTATCCCCATAACAACAACATGACTAACTCTAACATTTGCTAAAATTGATACGGTTAAAACTTGTAAAACAATTTCTTTTGTTAAAAGATTTCTTAGTTTTTTCTTCATTCCGCTTGCACAAAACTGACAGTTCATATTACAACCAACTTCAGTTGTAACACAAACACTATAACCATAATCATGATTCATTAATACAGTTTCAATTAAATTACCATCTTCTAATTTAAATAAAAACTTTTGAGTACCATCACTTGATATTTGATTAGTTACACACTCTAATTGACCAAATGTAAAATCATTATTAAGTCTTTCAATAATTGATTTTTTCATATTAGTTATTTCGTTAAAAGACTTAATTTTATGTCTATAAAGCCATTCCATCATTTGTGATGAACGAAATGGCTTTTCACCAATCGAAATGAAATATTCTTTAAGCATATCAGAAGTATAATTATATATACTATTCATATAATTACCTCAATTTAGCTTTATAAACATAATCTAATCTATTTACTATAGATTTAATTATTTTATCGACATCTTCTGTTTCTAATGTTTTAGTATTATCTTCAAAAACAAGTTTAAATGCTAGAGATTTTTCATCTTCTAAAACATTTACTCCAGTATAAACATCAAATAATTCTATACTTGTTAATGTCTTTTTACCTGTTTGTTTAATTAAAGCCTCAATATCAGATGATGGAATATCTTTTTTACAAACTATAGCTAAATCTCTAACAATACTTGGAAATTTATTTAACGGTTTATAACTAAATGGTTTTTCTTCTTTTAATATTTCATCAATACTAATCTCTAATGCTACAGTATTTCCAACACCCATTTTTTTACTAAAACGTGGATGAAGTTCTCCTATTACACCTATCATTTTATCTTTATATACTATAGCTGCAGTTCTACCTGGATGAAAACTTTTTAAATTATTATAAGGTGTAAAAGAAACATTAACATTAAGTTTAGCAAATAAATCTTCTAATATTCCCTTTAATAAATAGAAACTAGCCTCTTGTTTTACACCATTCCATAAATGAGAAGAATATAGACCTGAAATAGCTATAGCTAATTTAGTTTCTTCTTTATCAACACTATAAGTTTTACCAATTTCAAATAAACAAATATTATCCTGTTTACGTGCCTTATTATAACTAACTGCATCTATAACACCATTTAATAGACTTTGACGCATAACTGATCTATCTTCTGTCATAGGCATCATTACACAAATAGGCTCTAATTTAGATGTAGTATATAAATCTAAATCTTTTTTAGCAATTAATGAATAGCTTACCACTTCATTTAATCCCATATTAGCTAATATTTGACGCATTAATCTAGTTCTTTTTTGAACATAAGTTAAGCCACCTTTTGATTCTGTTTTAGCTAATGTAGTTGGTATATTATCATACCCATATATTCTAGCTACATCCTCTGTAATATCTTGAATAGATGGTTCTAAATCCATTCTTCTTGATGGTATATAAATAACGAATGTAGAATCATTTTGTTCATAACTATAATCTAAACGATTAAAGATATCTATTACATCACTATCATTTAAATTAGTACCTAATATAGAATTAATTTTATTTGTAGTAACTTCTACAGATTTAGTTTCAATTTCAACTTTTATTTCTTTATTTACACCGCTATATACTTCTGCTTCACATAATTCTTCTAATAATTGTGCAGCATAATCTAAAGCTCTTTCAACACGATTATAATCTATTTTACGTTCAAATCTTGTTGATGATTCACTTTTTAATCCTAAACGATTAGATGTTTTTCTAATTGATAATGGTTCAAAATAAGCTGCCTCTAAAACAATATTTGTTGTAGTATTAGTAACTTCTGTTGATGCTCCACCCATAATTCCTGCAACACATAATGCTTCATTTCCATTACTAATTACTATATCATCTACAGTTAATGTTCTTGATATATTATCTAAAGTAATTATTTTTTCATTTTCATAAGCACATCTTACAACAATATTATTACCTAATTTATCTGCATCAAATGCATGAAGTGGTTGTCCTAATTCAATTAAAACAAAATTAGTAATATCAACAACATTATTAATAGGTCTTATTCCACTTGCGATTAATCTTGATTTAAGCCATTCAGGAGAGCTTTTAATTTTAACATTACTAATATATCTTGTTAAATATTTATAGCATTTATCGGTTTCAACTTTAACATTTATTGGATTTATTTTATCACTTAATGTTATTGTAGGTTCAATAGGATATATTTTTTGTTTTAATGAAGCAGCAATATCATAGGCTACACCTTCAATTGATAATAAATCAGAACGATTAGATGTTACATCTAAATCAATAACAATATCATCTAAACCTAAATATTTTAAAGGATTTTCACCAACAGGAGCATCATCATTAAATAAATATATACCATCTTTAAATCTTTCATCAATATATTTTTCTTCAATACCAAGTTCTTGTAATGAGCATAACATACCAAATGATTCTACACCTCTAATTTTAGATGGTTTAATCTTAAAATCACCTGGTAAAACTGCACCTGGTAAAGCAACGATAACCTTAGCACCACTACATACATTAGGAGCTCCACATACTATTTGTGAAACTTCATTTTCTTTTATTTCAACTTGGCAAACATGTAGGTGATCACTATCAGGATGCATAACACATTCTAATACCTTACCTATAGTTAAATTAGTAGCTTCAACTAATTTCTTATATGATTCAATTTCACATACATGAAAACTAATTAAATGATGAAGTTCATCATCTGTAATATTATCTAAATCTAAATAATCTTTTAACCAATTTTTAGAAACCTTCATTTTATTTTTCCTCCTTAAATTGATTTAAGAAACGAATATCATTTGTATAGAAATTTCTAATATCATCTATACGATATTTAAGCATCGTAATTCTTTCAACACCTATACCAAACGCAAATCCTTGAATTTCATTTGGATCATAGCCGCACATCTTAAGTACATTATTATTAACCATACCAGCACCAAGTATTTCAATCCAACCAGTATTTTTACAAACTGAACAACCTTTACCACCGCATAATCCACATGAAACATCAACCTCTACTGATGGTTCAGTAAATGGGAAAAATGAAGGTCTAAGACGTATATTTCTATTTTCATCAAACATCTTTTTAACCATTTCTAATAAAGCTCCCTTTAAGTCAGCTAAAGTAATATCTTTACCTAATACTAGTCCTTCACATTGCATAAATTGATGTGAATGTGTTGCATCATCTGCATCTCTTCTGTATACTTTACCTGGACAAATAATCTTTATAGGTTTACCTGTTTGTTCAAGCATTGTTCTAACTTGTACTGGAGATGTTTGACTTCTAAGTAATAATTCTGGATTAATATAAAAAGTATCTTGCATATCACGAGCAGGATGTCCTTTAGGTAAATTAAGCTTTTCAAAACAGTTTTCATCTGTTTCTATTTCAGGACCCTCAGCTACAGTATAACCCATACTAATATATAAATCCTCTAAATCCATAATAGTTTGATTAAGTGGATGAATACCACCAACAGGAAGTTTAACTCCAGGAAGTGTTACATCTATTGTTTCACTTTTTAATTTATGTTCAATAATTGCATCTTCTATTGCTATTCTTTTAGCTTCAAATTTTTCTTCTATCATTTGTTTTATTTTATTTGAACGCATACCAAATTCTTTTCTAGCTTCACTAGATAAATTACGCATATTAGCCATAGCATTTGCTATAATACCTTTTTTACCTAAGTAATTAGCTTTCTTTTGTTGTAAAGTATTTAAATCAGCAACCTCATTTAAATCATCATCTAAAGAATTAACAACTTTTTCTAAATCATCTAATTCATTCATTTTTAATTTCCTCCTAAAATAAAAAATCCTTAAAAGAATAATCTTCTAAGGACGAATTACCGTGTTACCACCTTAGTTCTATATTACTATAGCACTCATTAAAGGTTAACGCCCTACTACGGATGTTATTAGCATCACTTAAAAGGTGAATTCATAAAGCTATTTATAGAGGTTTCCACCAATCCCTCTTCTCTAAAATAAAATCACTTTATTACTAGTCCTTTATCATCATTTTAATTATTACTTCACTATTTTATCAAAATATAACTATTTTAGCAATGTTTTTTTATCAATTAATCTTCTTTATTCTTTTTATTTTTTCTTTTTCTTCTTATTGTTATACTATATCCATATGATAAAATGAAAATAACAATAGAGGGCATAAAAATCCAACCAGTAGCATATAACCATTGCCAACCTGTTAATGAATATAAAATTTTATGAAGATCTAAAATTGAAGATAAACCACTAAATGATAATTCAATTAATAATATCATATCTTGATTAGATTTAAATATTAACAAAAGTAACTGAGATATACCACAAAATATCATAGGTACAGAAAAAATACTTAAAATAGCTTGTAAAATACCATATTTTTTATAATGAAAACAACATATTAAAAAAGGTATTATTGTAATTACAATTGCAATTAATATAATATATATTTGATTTGATAAAATATTATCTATCATTTTTTTACTCCTTAAATATTTTTGTTTTATCTAAAACACCAATAGTATCAGTAAAAGAATTATTACATGTTTTTTCTAATTCTTCACCTAATACTCTGAATTTAGAATCAATAGTATCAATATACCATAACGCAACAGCCTCAGCAGTCATAGGTCTTTTAGCTGCCCCAAATTGTGGCTGACCATGATGAGATATAAGCATATGTTCTAATGTTCTTAATTCTTTAGTATTATAATATCCCAATTCACAACCACATTTATTTATTTCTAAAGCTCCTATTACAAGATGACCTAATAGCTGTCCATCTACAGTATATTCAGTAGCTTCAACTCCTGTTAATTCTTTAGTTTTACCAATATCGTGTAAAATAATTCCTGCATACAAATAATCCTTATTTAAAAATGGATAATTAAAAATGAAAGAATCTGCAAGTCTAAGCATGCCTATCGCATGATATGAAAGTCCACCAACATAAGCGTGATGCATACGTGAAGCGGCAGGGAAAACAAAGAATGTTTTTTCATTTTCAGAAATTAATTTTTTTGTAATATTATATATTATTTCATTATCAATTTTTTCAATATATTCATAAATGATTTTTATAGATTCTTCTAAAGATAATTCAGAATGAGCAAAAAATTTTCTTAAAATATTATCTGCCTCACTAATTTCTAGTGAATCTACCTTAACATATTCTTCAATTTGATAGCTTATTCTTTCGCCATAATTTTTCTTTACCTCAAAAACATAAACATGTCCGATAAGAAAATTTACATCTATTGAAGCTTTTAAATTATATGATAATTCATCTTCATCAATAATAGAAATATTATGCATACCATCTGAGGTATTAATCGCAATAACCTTACCTATTAATCTCATAATTTATCCTCCTTAAATATATATACACCAGCATCAATTAGATCATATTCATCTTGAAAATACTTTACTTTTTCAAAAGCATTAAATAACATTTGACTTCTATTTAATAAAAACTTAAATGGTTCATTATTATTCTTTATAACTATAGTTAATCTATAGTCTAAAGAATCTATATAATAGCATAATCTATGATCATTTGATAATTCATCTATTAAAACAATATTCCTTTTTATATCATAAGGATTATGTAATCTAAATTCTTTATATTCTTTTCTAATACTTAATAAATCCCTTAATCCTTTAATATCATTTTCATAAATGGATTTTCTATCATAGTCAAATAAATTAAAATAGTCATCTGATTTATAAGAATTTTCAATACCTTTTTTAGTTCTATAAAATTCCTCTCCAGCATGTATAAAAACAATACCAAGTGATACAGCAATCATTTGAAGAGCTACTCTAGAACCTCTAATTGATTCTTCTCTACTAACCTTACTTGCGTAATTAGCAAAATCAAACATAGTATAATTGTCATGACATTCAACATAATTTATACTTTGATTTGGAGATAAGAAATTATATCCTCCAAAAATACTACCTGTAACTAAATTAAATACATCCTTATAATACATTGGACTACCAAATGCATAACCTAAGCTATGATTCCACTGATTCCCTTTTAATGCTTCACGATATTTATCGTTAAAAAAACCATAATCAGGCATTTTAAAAGCATTATAAGCATGTGGTCTATAAGAATCAGGAATAGTATTAGGCATATTCCAACCCTCACCGTATAATAAGATATTTGGATCAATATTTTTAAGTTTTTTTAAAGCTACTTCTAATGTTTCTATATCTAATAATCCCATTAAATCAAATCTAAATCCAGATATTTGGAAAAATTTAGCCCAATATACTAAATTATCAACAACAAATCTTGAACACATTCTTTTCTCAGTAGCAAGATCATTACCACATCCTGATGTATTAGTATAATTGCCATACGCATCTACACGATAAAAATATCCAGGAACAAGTTTTTCTAAAGGGAAGTTCTTTCTATCATAGACATGATTATAAACCACATCCATTACAACACGTAAGCCTTTTTTATGACATTCATCAATTAATCTTTTTAATTCATTTATTCTACTATAAGCATCATCTGGATTTTTTGAATACCAACCACTTGGAACAAAATATTGTTCAGGATTATATCCCCAATTATAATATAAATCCTTCTTTTTATCATCTATTCCACCAAAATCAAAAATAGGCATTAATTGTAGATGTGTTACACCTAATGATGATATATAATTAATTCCTTTATTATTATCCTCATCAATAAGCCCTTCAAACGTTCCTTTTGAATTATCATTTAATAAACAAGTCATATCTCTTATACTTGCTTCATATAAAACTGCATCAACAGGAATGCCTGAGAAAAATGGTTTTTCATTTTTTATTTGATAACATTTATTAATATCAATAACATAATTACATTCTAAATTAGCACGAGATGAAATACCATAAGGATCTAACACCTTTTCATAATAATCAAATATTTTAACATAATATGCATATGATACACCATCTAAATCACCATTAATTGTTGTTGTCCATAGTCCCTTATCTTTATATTCTAAATCACTTCTATGATACGTTCCGTCTTTATAACAAATACTAACATATATAGCCTTAGCTACAGGAGACCATACATTAAATACAGTTTTTTCTTTTGTATAATCAAAGCCTAATTTACCTTCATAAAAAAATTCAGATTCAAATTCTGTTGTTCTAACAATACTACCTGAGTATACAGGAACATGATGTCCTAAATCATCAACAATATAATAATTATGATGTAAAATAGGTTTGTGATTAAATCCTAATCCTATTTTAACCATATTATGCTCACTTGCATTATATTTAACATTTAATTCTTCAATAAATACATCATCTTTATATAAATTAAATTTTTTTGCTTTAAATCTATTTTTTCTTTGAACAATAAATGTTATTTCATTATATGTATCAAAAAAAGCCATCATTGTATAACGCATATATTATTCCTCAATTTCTAAATACTTCTTTAATTTACTTTCCTCATTTTCTACTTTGCCATTTAAAATAGCTTCCTCAAGGAGTTTAGTTATTTTACCTCTATTTTTATTATTATCCCAAGTATATAAAATATCTTTAGAACTATTAATAGGTAAATTATTAATCAATTTATTAATATCATTAAAACATATATTAGTTTTATTTAAAGCATTAAATAAATTTATAGCTTTATTTAAAACATCTTTATTACCATAATATAAAGAAACGTTATTAAATTTATTTCTTACAAAATAAGCTATATCTTTAGCTTCATTAAATTCCATTTTAGATAATTTAATATTAGTTGGAATAAAATTATGTTTGGCATAAAATAACGCAAAGCTATTTTCTTTATATCCTAATTCATATACTTCATCGCATAATACTTGATAAAAAGGAAAACTTCTTAATAATTTATATTTATATATATATTCTAATCCTATATTATATTTATTAGAAATAATCTTTTTTACCATAGATAATATATATTCTTCTTTTAAAAAACCTATATAATCATTTTTAAAGCTAGCGATAATTAATTCATCTAATTTAAAATTAAATCTAGAAGAAAAATCTAATGCTCTTAAAACTCTTAAACCATCTTCATTAAAACGTTTATTAGGATCGCCAATAGTCCTTATAATACCTTTTTTTAAATCACTTATACCATCAAGTATATCAATGATATCCATATTATAATCCATAGCTAAGGCATTAATAGTAAAATCTCTTCTTAATAAATCTGTTTTTAAATCAAAAGCTTTTACTGTTTGTGGGTGTCTATGGTCTATATATGAAACATCAATTCTATATGTAGTAACTTCGAATGTTTCATTTTTATAAAAAATTCTACAACTTAAATAATTATCTATAGATTCAACAAAAGAAAAAATTTTTTTTAAATCATCATAACAAGCAGAAGTTGTTATATCAACATCAATAATATCCTTATTATAAATGTAATCACGGACAGCTCCGCCAACAATATAAGCTTCAAATGAATTATCATTTATTTTTTTTATAATTTCAAGACCTAATTCTAATTTTTTCACTCGTAAACACCACAACTATTATAAAACAAAATAAACATATTTGCAAAGAAAAAATAATTCTTGTATAATGTATTTGGTGATATTTATGAAATATATTCAAAAAAGATATGAAAATACTTTAATTATTCAAAAATCAAGATTTATTACAGAAGCATATAGAGTAAATAGTATTGAAGAAATCGAAGAAATTTTAAATAATATAAGAAAAAAATATTATGATGCAACACATCATTGTTATGCATATAGATTAAATGATAATATTCAAAAAATGAGTGATGATGGAGAACCAGCAAAAACTGCAGGTGCACCAATATTAGATGTTATATTAAAACAAGATTTAACAAATATTTTAATTGTAGTTACAAGATATTTTGGTGGAACATTACTTGGAGCTGGTGGACTTGTAAGAGCTTATAGTTCTTCTGCAAGTGAAGTATTAAAGGATAAAGAATTTTATAAGCTTGCATACCAAAATAGATTTATTATGACTTGTAGTTATTCATCATATCAAACAATATTAAAAACAATGAAATATATAAAAATAGAAAAAACCTCATTTTTAACTGAGGTTACAATAGAAGGTTTTTGTGATGTAGAACTATTTAAAAAATTAAAAGAAGATTGTTATACCTATAAAATATCTGATACTCAAATTAAGGATTTAGGTATATTTTCAATCGAAGTTCGTTGTTGATATTTTAGTTTTGTTGCTTGTCCGCCCCTTAAATGGCGGATTTTTTTATTATATTCTAATAATTTTTTAACTTCAACATAAAGATTATAATCTATATATTTTAATTTAGTAGTCAAATCATAATGAACAGTAGATTTAGAGTATCCTATAATATTAGCTACTTCTCTTACTGTTCTTCTTTTTTCTAGCATTAAATTAGCCATTTTTATTACTCTATTTTCATATTCAAGCATTTTATCACCTAATAAATAAATATGTTTAGGTAATAATACTTATTCTATAAAATAAAAATATATAATTTATAAAAGTTTTCAAATTGTTTATTAAAACGGTAATACTCATTTATAATAAGAACATAAATAAAAGGCTTAATTTAATTTTTGTAAAAAAATCAAATTAAACCTTAAGTTTTATATTATATATTTAATATTTGCATAGTTTTCTAATAAAGAAAGGGCATATAGCCCAAAATTATTTAGTTGTACTTACATCAGACATTTCTTTACCAAATACACTTGTTGGATTAACATAAGAATTGTTGATTTTAACCTCTAAATGCATATGTACTCCAGCCTCAACATCCATAAGAGTTGCTGAAGCTTTACCAATTACTTGTCCTACTTTAATAGTATCATTAACTTTAACAGTAACATCACTTAATGAAGAATAAACACTTACAATGCTATCAGAGTGTTTAATAGTTACACATACACCTGATAATTCATCTTCTAAAACAGATATTACAGTTCCATCATATATAGAACAAACATCAAATACACTATTATCTGATTTAGCATAACTTATACCTTTAGATTCTAAGAAGTATCCTCCTGTTTCTATAATTGCTTTTTCTAATTCTTCATCAGATAAAGATAAATCAAAATATTTTCTAACAATTTCATATTCTCCTGTTACTGGTAATGAAAATTTAATAATTTCAGTTACAGGTTCATCTGGTGTAATAGGTTCATCTGGTGTAATTGTTGGATTATCTGGTTTGCTAGGTTCTACAGTTGGATCATCTTTAGCTACTGGAGTATCATTTAAAGCCATTGTTGCTATAGTTATAACTGTTGCAAAAACGACTATAACTACCGCAATAAATATTAACAATTCCTTTTTGTCAATGAAAAATCTTTTAATTTTGTCTTTCATATATTTCACCTCAGTAGTAGTATGGTCTACTAGCTTAGTGCTTATACAAAAATATTAAATTTTTTTAAAATTAAATGAATCTATTATGTAAAAAAATCCAAATGTTATTAAAAACGCAATTATAAAAGATAGCATAAAATAGGCAAGTCTTATATGAACTATTTTTCCTTTTTTAAAGCATTCTTCTAATCTAGAAGCTTGTAACACTAAAAATGCTACAACAAAAAATATACAAAAACAAGTTGAGAATAATATTCCTTCAATCATAATTGTCTCCTCCTATAATAAAAAGAACTCGAAATAGAGTTCTTTTATAATTGACCTGCCTTAGAAGTTCTTAAGTGTTCACGCAATTCTTTTTCTTTTTGCGTAAAATCTACTTCTTCTTTTCTATTTTTTTCAAGTCTTTCTTTTCTAAAACTTTCAAGATGTGTTTTTGCTTCTTCTTTATTATTTCCTATTTGTGCTTCTTGTGATAAAACACTTGTAACATTATCATGGAATTCTAATATACCATTAGTTACTGCAATAAAGAACGATTTTTCTTGTTTAATTAGTTTAATAAATCCATTATCCATAACTGCAATAACTGGGATATGATCTTTCATAATTGCAAATTCACCATCTTGGTTATGCACAACTACATAGTCAACTTCTTCGTTATATAATACACCCTGATGAGTAGATACAATTAATTTCATGATTGTAATTTCTTCGCCTTTTCTACTGCATCATCAATTGTTCCAACAAGTCGGAACGCTTCTTCAGGTAAATCGTCGTGCATGCCATCTAATATTTCTTTAAAGCCTCTTACTGTTTCTTTAATAGGAACATAAGAACCAGGAACACCTGTAAATTGACCACCAATAAACATGTTTTGAGATAAGAATAAACGAATACGTCTAGCTCTTAAAACAACAAGTTTATCTTCTTCAGATAATTCATCCATACCTAAAATAGCTATTATATCTAAAAGTTCATTATATCTTTGAATAATTTGTTGAACACGTCTTGCAACCTCATAATGTTCTTTACCAACAATTTCTGGTGATAAAGCACGAGATGTAGATGCAAGAGGGTCAACTGCTGGATAAATACCTTCTTCAGTTAATTTACGAGATAAATTTGTTGTTGCATCTAGATGTGTAAACGTTGTTGCAGGAGCAGGGTCAGTATAGTCATCTGCAGGAACATATATTGCTTGAATTGATGTTATAGAACCATTTTTAGTAGATGTAATTCTTTCTTGTAATTTACCCATTTCAGTAGCTAGTGTTGGTTGATAACCAACTGCAGAAGGCATTCTACCTAATAATGCAGAAACCTCACTACCAGCTTGAGTAAAACGGAATATATTATCAATAAATAATAATACATCTTGATGTTCTTCATCTCTGAAATGTTCAGCAAGAGTTAATCCAGTTAAAGCAACTCTCATACGAGCTCCCGGTGGTTCATTCATTTGACCAAAAACCATTGCAGTTTTATTAATAACACCACTTTCACTCATTTCTGAATACAAATCATTACCTTCTCTTGTTCTTTCTCCAACACCTGTAAATACAGAAATACCGCCATGTTCTTGAGCAACATTATGGATTAATTCTTGAATTAATACTGTTTTACCAACACCAGCACCACCAAATAATCCAATTTTGCCACCCTTTATATATGGCGCAAGTAAATCTACAACCTTAATACCTGTTTCAAGAATTTCAACATTAGATGATAATTCTTCTAATTTAGGCGCCTCTTTATGAATTGGCATTTTTACTTCATTATCTAAAGGTTCTTTATTATCAATTGGTTCACCTAAAACATTAAATAATCTACCTAATGTTTTTTTACCTACAGGAACCATTATAGGTTTATTTGTATTTAATACTTTCATTCCTCTAACAAGACCATCAGTAGAATCCATCGCAATACAGCGAACAACCTTGTTTCCAACATGTAATGCAACCTCTAATGTTAATTTAATTTCAACATTATGATTTTCTTCTTTAGGAACATTTATCTTTAAGGCATCGTTGATATTTGGAAGATTACCATCTTCAAATAAAACATCAACAACAGGACCTTTTACTTCAACGACCTTACCAAACATTAATCGTTTCCTCCTATCGCATTAGCTCCACCAATAATATCTATTAATTCTGTTGTAATAGCACCTTGACGAGCTCTATTATATAATAATTGTAATTTATCAATTACTTCTTTTGCATTATCTGTTGCGTTACGCATTGAATTCATTCTAGCAGAATGTTCTGCAACTTTTGCATCTAAAATAATTCCATAAATAACATCCTCAATATACATTGGTAAAACTAAATCCAATGTTTTTTCTATACCAGTTTCAAAAATATATTCTCTTATACCTTCTTTTTTTTCTAAAGAAGTAATTGGTAAAAGTACATCATATCTTATTTCTGAAGATAAACTATTTATATAATGATTATATATAATAACCAATTTATCAATTTCACCTGTCAAATATTGTTTTATAAAGCTAGTAGCTAGTGGAAGTATATCAATAAACATAACATCATCTCTAACTAAGGTAGAAGTATTTGAAATCAAAGGATAGCCTTTTTTCTTTAAATATGCAAAGCCTTGTTTTCCTATTGCTCCACAAATAATATCATCATTATTTAAACCTAATTCTTGTTTTTTTTCTTCAAAGGCTTTAAAAATAGATGAATTATATGCTCCTGCAAGTCCTCTATCAGATGTAACTAACAAAAACGCTGTTTTATTAATTTCTCTAGGTTTTAATAAAGGATGTATATAATCTGAATCACATTTAGAAATCATTTGACTAACTAAATCAATTTTACGATTCATAAAATCTTGATATCCTTTATAATTACGCTCTGCCTTCTTTACCTTTGATGAACTAACCATATACATAGCTTTAGTAATTTGAGCTGTACTTTCAGTAGATGAAATACGTTGTTTTACTTCACGTAAAGAATTTGCCATATCATCACCTACTTAGAACTTTTCAATAAATGAATTTAGATAATTATCTAAAACATTATTTTCAGGTAAAACCTTATTTTCCTTTATATAATTAGAAATTTCTTTACCCTTTTCATCAATCTTTAAATCTAAATAAAGTTTTTCTTCAAATAAAGCTAAATCTTCAATTGCAATTTTATCTAATAATCCACTAGTTAAGCAATAAAGAATAATAGCCTCTTCTTCCATAGCAAGTGTCTTATGTAGGCCTTGTTTTAATATTTCTTGAGTTCTTCTACCTCTATCTAATCTAGCTTTAGTAGATGCATCTAAATCAGAACCAAATTGACTAAATGCTTCTAATTCTCTAAAAGAAGCTAAATCTAAACGAAGTGTTCCTGAAACTTTTTTAACAGCTTTAGTTTGAGCAGCTCCACCAACACGTGAAACTGATAAACCTGGATTTATTGCAGGTCTAATACCTTTATAAAAATAATCAGATTGTAAGAATATTTGACCATCTGTTATTGAAATAACATTTGTTGGAATATATGCAGAAATATCTCCTGCTTGAGTTTCAATAATAGGTAAAGCTGTAATACTTCCTCCACCTAATTTATCAGATAATTTTGCAGCTCGTTCAAGTAATCTTGAATGTAAATAAAAGACATCACCTGGATATGCTTCTCTTCCTGGAGGTCTATGTAATAATAAGGACATCTCACGATAAGCAACTGCATGCTTTGATAAATCATCATAAACAATTAAAACATCTTTACCCTGAAACATAAAATATTCAGCTAAAGATACACCTGAATATGGTGCTAAATATAATAAAGGTGCAGGGTTAGAAGCTGATGCAGAAACAATTATAGAATACTTCATAGCATTATGAGCCTTTAATGTTTCATAAACATTAGAAACAGTAGATTCCTTTTGACCAATAGCTACATATATACAAATAACATTTTGATTTGCTTGATTTAAAATTGTATCAATAGCGATAGAAGTTTTACCAGTTTGACGGTCTCCTATTATTAGCTCTCTTTGACCACGTCCGATAGGAACTAAAGCATCAAGAACCTTAATACCAGTTTGTAAAGGTGTATTAACACTACTTCTATCCATTACACCTGTGGCTTTAACCTCAATTGGTCTAGTTTTTGTAGCCTTAATAGCTCCATTTCCATCAAGAGGTTGTCCAAGTGGATTAATAACACGACCAATAAATTCTTCACCTACTGGTATTTATAATACTCTTCCACTACATTTAACAATATCTCCTTCTTTTATTTTAGAACAATCACCTAAAAGAATAACACCAACACTGTCTTTTCTTAAATCTTGAACCATTCCATATACATCATTAGGAAATATTAAAAGTTCTGATGCCATCGCATTGTCTAAACCATATACAACTGCAATACCATCACCAACCTCAACCACACGACCAACATTTTCTGTATAAATCTGTTCTTTATAAGCCTTTATTTGTTCTTTTATAAGGCTTGAAATTTCAGATAAATTAATATTTGCCATACATTTATCCTTTCCTATAATGAATCCTTTAGCATCATTAAACGATTCTTTAAACTAATATCTAAACTTTGTCCGTTACATATAATTTGAAGACCATATAATATTTTAGGATTCACTGTATTTTCTATTTTTAATTTTTTATCAGGATATTTCTTTTCTAAAGCTTTTTTCACTTCATTAAAATTCGCTTTAGAAAGTTTTTCCGAACTAATTACTTCAACATTTAATATAGAATTATAGTCACTTAAAAGATTATCATATTCTACATTTATTTTTTCTATTAAATTAAAACGGTTATTAGTAACTAATACACATAAAAAATTTTTAAATGTTTCATCAAAACTATCAAAAACATTTAAAATAATTTTTTTCTTTTCTATTAATTCTATAAGAGGAGATGAAATCATCTTATAAAATTCATTATTATTACTCATAACATCCATTATTTTTGTTAAATAATCTAAAAATAATTCTGTTTTCTTCTCTTCAACAGCTAATTCAAATAATGCTTGAGCATATTCATGTTCTACCATACTATGCCCCCTTTAAAATTTCATCAACAATATCCATATATTTATTTTGATCAATTTCTTTAGCAACTATTTTTTCTGCAGCAGCAAAAGCAATATCAACAATTTCTTTTCTAATTTGTTTTTGCATATTATTTTTTTCTTGTTCTAATTCAAGTTCAAGATTTTCTAAACGTTGTTTAGCTTCTAATTTAGCATCAGCTATAATTTGTTCTTTTCTTAAATTACCATCTTTTTCAGCTTTAGCTAATATTTCTTGAACTGAAGCCTTAGCATTTGCAAGTTCATCAGCTAATTCTTCTTCTAATGCTTTTGCGTTTTCTTTTGACTGTTTCGCATCCTCTAAAGCTTTATCAATAGCCTGTCTTCTTGTTTCAAGAATATTAGTTATAGGTTTCCATAAGAAAATACGAATAACAACAAATAAAATAATAGTAGCAAAAAGTTGAATGAGTAAATCGCGAACATCAGAACCTTCAATTTTTAGATCTTTAAGAGGGCCTAAGCAACTATTAATTGCCTCAGCAATATTATCTAAAATCTCAGTCATTTTTCTTAATTCATTGTCTAAAACAATGATCCTTTCTCTTATCCTATTTACCTAAAAGCATTAATGCAACAATGAAACCATATAAACCTGTAGTTTCTGATACTGCTTGACCAATAAGCATTGTTATTGTAATTTTTCCTGAAGCTTCAGGTTGTCTACCAATAGCCTCAACAGCCTTTGCAGCAACATTACCTTCACCTATAGCAGCACCAACACCTGTAAATACTGCAATACCAGCTCCTATATAAGCCATACCACTTTTGAAAAATTCATTATATGAAGCAACAGCTTCTAAAAATTGTGTAATAAATGTTAAAATTTGCATTTTTTTATTTCTCCTTTAATTAAAATATTTTTTCTTCATCATCAATTTTCATTGATGTAAAAATTATTGTTAGAATTACAAACACTGCTGTTTGTATTATACCAAAACCAATATCAAATACGATATTTATTAGAGGCATAACAGGAATTGCAAACCATCCTAAGAATCCTTTAATAAGTAACGCTATAACACTACCACTAATAATATTACCAAATAAACGTAAACATAAAGAAATCGGTAATGAAAATTCACTAATTATATTCATTGGTAGCATTACAGGATTAGGACTTAAAAATCCCTTTAAATAGCCTAAAAATCCATTAGAAGCAATGCCAGCTCCTTGAATAACAAAAAATGATGTTAAAGCTAAAGCAAGTGTAATAATTATATAGCTTGTCGGATTTTCAAGTAAAAATACTGCAGAAATATTCGAAAAGAATATAAATATTGTTATTGTTAAAAACCATGGTGAAAAAGATTTCCATCTTTTCCCTATATTTTGTTTAACAAAATTATTTATTATATCAATAAGCATCATAAATGGCATAAGCCATAATGGTGTTTTCTTTAATGGGTCTACCTTTTTAATTTTAAAACTCATCAAAATAAATATGATTGATAAAACGACTACTATGATAAGCGTTGAAACAATTGGCTTTGGAATTGTACTTATATCACAAAAGCTTCGCCAAAATTCTTCCACTAGTTATTCACCTTCTTTCTAAAGATTAAATAAACTATAACCATTACAACCTTTATAGTAGCATAGCCACCAAAAGCTATAACGATATTCCAATTATTTTCATTATTATTATAAACTTCTTTAAAGAAAATAGCCAAAAATATGCCAATAAATACAAGCATCCTTAATCCAAGCCCAATCCAAGCTTGTTTTTTTGCCATAGCTGAAGCTGTATCAGGATAAAGCTCAGATAATCTTAATATTCTTCTATTAGTTTTCATCATTAAACCGAAATTTAATAGTCCTGTACATACACCAATTAGATAATACATCCAATCATAGCCAAGACAACCAATAATAATTGCAACAATAGCAGCAACAACCCAGGTTATTGGAACAACTAATAAACTAAATTTATAATCACTGGTTTTTTCCATTTTTATCCTCCTCTTTTGACATTTTTAAAAGAGTATAAATAAAGCTAACTAAACCACAAAATCCTAATATCACAGCTAATACTGCTGGCCATACTGAATCCTTATTTATTGCTTTACCAATAAAAAAGCCTATTAACACAAGAACTACTATAGTTAGTAGCCCTTGTGTTGCTAAAACATAAAATTTAGCATATTTAGAAAACTTCATTATTTTGTTCCAAATAAACGGTCGCCACAATCACCAAGACCGGGAACAATATACCCATTTTCGTTTAATTTCTCATCTAGCGCAGCTAAATAAATATCAACATCTGGATGTTTTTCCTTTAATAATTCAACACCCTCAGGCGCACCAACTAAACCAACATAGCGAATATCTTTACATCCTCTAGCTTTAAGCATAGATATAGCTGCTGCAGCACTACCTCCTGTTGCAAGCATAGGATCAACAACTAATACAATTGAATTAGTTATTGTTTCAGGAAATTTAGCATAATATTCACAAGGCTCTAAAGTTTCTTCATTACGATATAAACCAATAAAGCCTACCTTTGCAGTTGGAATTAATCTTCTAATACCTTCAACCATACCAAGACCTGCTCTTAAAATAGGAACGATAACAACATCATTAGCAAGTTCATGTTGAACTGAATCACAAATAGGTGTAGATATTTCTACTTCTTTTAATGGAAAATCTCTTGTGATTTCATATGCCATTAAGCCAGCAATTTCTTCAACATTTTGATAGAAATCTTTCATCTTAGTATCCTTTTTTCTAATATTAGTAAGCTTATGCTTAATTAGTGGGTGATTTAATAATACAAAACTCATAAATTCTTCTCCTCATATTCTTTAATTTTTTCTACTCTTTTTACATGTCTTTCTCCAAAAGAAAAGGGTGTATCTAGCCATACTTTAACAATTTGTTTTGCAAGTTCTTTATCTGTATATTTAGCAGATAAAGCTAAGCAATTAGAATCATTATGTTCTCTTGTCAAAATAGCTTCTTCAACATAGTGAACTAATGAACAACGAACACCTTTAACCTTATTTGCGATGATAGACATACCAATACCTGTATAGCAAATAACTATACCACGATCGGCATTTCCATTTTTTAAATCCTCAGCTACTTTAATACCAAAATCAGTATAATCACAACTATCTTTTGTAAATGTACCATAATCTATGACATCATTTCCTAAAGTTTTAAGATAACTTACAACTTCGTTTTTTAACTCTAGTGCAGAGTGATCACAGCCTATTGATATTCTCACCTTTTCTTCACCTCTTCTTATATTTTTTACCATGATTTTTTAATCATAGTACTTCATTAAAATTATATCACAAACACAATAAAATAAAAAGATAATATTTTTACTTATTTTGTTAATTCTTCACTTACAAATAATACTTAAAATTAAAAAATTATTAGATAAAATAAAAAGGATAACCTTAAGCTACCCTAATTATCATTTATTTTATAGTAATTATACTATTATTCATAAGTTATTAGCCAATCATTAATATCAATTATTCTTATTCCCTCATAAATATATTCCGGATGTTTTGTTCTGGCAATTAATAATTTAGGATATAAATCCTTTATTTTTAACAATGATTCTATTTCTCTATCAATTGTTTTCATTTTTTTCACCTGCAGTTATTATTTTAATACTTTTTTTGAAAAAACAATTATTTTTTTATTTTTTTCGAAATGAACTTGTGTTTAAACTTCAAGAAAATAAAATTTATAGTAATGATTATATAAAAAAGACATACCAACTTGATATGTCTTATACTATAAAATTAATTTATTGAATTAGCAGCAAGATAACCAGTAGTTATTGCGTTATCTACTGTACAAGGAGCTTCTTGTTTGCAGTCACCTGCATAAATAACATTAGCATTAACACCTGTTAAATCTAAAGCTAATTTCTTACTAGATAAAGCACGAATAATTGTATCTGCTTCTATAAATTCTTTAGATATAACATTATTATCTTTATCAATTACTTCTGTTTGAATTCCATTTTCTTTTATTTCTACAATCTTATGTAATGTATATGTCTTTACACCACAAGTCTTAAATTCAGCCATCATTGTAGGTAAAATAGTCTTAGATTCTTCTTTAGCTACTGTATCTTGCATTTCAACTATTCCAACCTCATAGCCCTTTGTCGCAAGTAATTCAGCAGTTTCACAACCTACTAAACCACCACCAGCTATTAATACCTTACCACTTGCAAGGCTTGGATTTTTTAATACCTCCCAAGCATCAAGAGTATGCTCGATACCAGGTATTCCTGGAGTTGAGTTTACTGCTCCAATACAAACTATAATATCATCATAATTATTAGCTTCATCTTTATTAAATGGATGATTTAATAATACTTCAATATTATATTCTTTAATTATATTATCATAATATTTGCAAACTCTAAGCATTTCATTTTTTCTTGGTGGAAGTGATGCAACTTGAATTTGACCATATAATTTATCTGTTTTTTCTATAACAGTAACCTTATGTCCCTTTAATGTTGCAACTCTTGCAGCTTCTAAACCAGCAAGACCTCCACCAACAACTAATACCTTATGTTGTTTTTCTGCTTTAGTGATAAATCTTTCATATTCATAACCATTTTCAGGATTTAATACACATGAAATAAAACGAGATGCCATAATTGAATCTGTACAGCCCTTATTACAGCAAATACATTGTCTAATTAAATGTTTTTGATTATTTTCTAATTTTCTAACCAAATCCTCATCAGCAAGTAATCCTCTACCAAAAGCAACAATATCACAAGTACCTTCTTCAACTAGCTTTTCAGCATCATCAATTAAAATACGACCAACAGTTGAAACAGGAATAGATACTGCATTTTTTACAAGTCTACATTCTTCCACCATAAAAGAATAATCTCTTGTTCCCATAGCTGGAATTGTATCATTCATATTACCAGTATGATTTGCTTGAGCAACATGAATTGTATGTACTCCAGCAGCTTCTAATCTTTTAGCTAATTCAACAGCTTCTTCAATTAATAAGCCGCCTTTTCCTATTAATGAACCATCCTTTTGAACAGTTACAATAGGTAATTTATAATCAATAGTGATAGTTGAACTTGCGGCTTTAATAGCCTCTACTACTTCTAAAGCAAAACGAATACGATTTTCAAAACATCCACCATATTCATCTGTTCTATGATTTAAAATAGTTGAACATAATGATCCTACTAAACGGTCACCATGTACCTCGATAACATCAACACCAGCTTTCACAGCACGTTTAACACATGCAGTTATTTTATCTAAGATAACTTTAATTTGATCATGTGAAACCTCAGAAACATAATGTTGCATATCATAATGTAATTTAGCAAATATTTCTTGTCTTGATTTTCCTTCCTTCATCATTTGCATTAATGCATCACAATCATAATCTGGATGGAAAATTTGAAGTCCTAATTTACAATCAAATTCATGACAAGCATCTGCTAATTTTTTATATGATTCAATTTGTGAATCTAAATATAATTTTGGTGTAGGTGATAATGTAGCTGTTGGAACAACATCTCCTATAACAATATATCCTACTCCACCTTCAGCTAATCTTTTATAAAAATTAAAAGATTTAGGTCCAATTGTACCATCTTTTTCCTCATAACCTGTAGTTAATGGTGGAAACATTATTCTATTTTTAAAGGTAGTATGTCCTACCTTAATTGGTTCTAATAATTTCATTTTATTTACTTCCTTTTCTTTTTTTAAATATTTTTTGTAAGTTCAAACGCATCTGATATTGCTTCTTTAACTGAAGCTGAAGCTTTCGCATCTCCTATAATATGAACAGTAAGATTATTTTGTTTTAATTCATTTATAAATGACTCATTGCTTTTATAACCAACAGCAAATAATAAACTATCTGCATCATTAATAATAGTTTTATTACCATTTACGCTATATTCAATTTCATTTTCACTTACGTTTGTAACTGTAGCGTTATTTATTAATTTAACACCCTTAGCTAATAATCTTTTCATAACAGCAGAACGACCTGCACCACTATCTTTCATCATCATAAAGCTTTGAGACTCTATTACTGTTATATCTCTATTTCTAGGAGCTAAATCATTAATCATTGGCGCTAAATAATCTGCAGTTTCACATCCTACTGCTCCGCCACCAATTATAACAACCTTTCTACCTGGATTAACTCGACCAAGCAATACATCCTCACAAGTTGCGGTTAATTTAAAGTTTGCAAGAGATTTTATAATAATTGGATCAGCACCAATTGATAAAATTATTTCATAGTCTTTAAATTCATTTAAAATTAATTCTTTTGTAGCAAGAGTATTAAATCTAACATCAATACCTTCATTTTCAACTCTTTTATACAGATATTTAATTAATTTTGATAAATCATTTTTAGCAATAGGAACACTTGCAGCATTTAAAAGTCCACCAGGTCTTATATCTTTTTCTAATACAACAACATTATGTCCTCTTTTTTTAGCAATATATGAAGCCTCTAAACCAGCAGGACCTGTTCCTATAACTAATATATTTTTCTTAATCTTAGAAGGTAAAATAGTATCCTCATTTAAAAGTTCAAATGAAGGATTAACAGAACAAGCTATTCTTTTACCAAACATTATTCCGTTTAAGCATTTTAAGCAACCTATACAAGGTCTTATTTCATCTGTTTTGTTAGTTAAAGCTTTATTAGCAAAATCAGGGTCACATAAATTAGGTCTACCTATTAAAACTGCATCACAACTACCATTTGCAATTAATTCATTAGCTATCCAAGGCTCTAAAATACGTCCAACTGTTGCAACAGGAATAGAAACATGTTTTTTTATTTCTTTTGCAGCATCAGCATGACTTCCCATTTTAGTTCCTGAAGCTGGTATAGCAGATCCTCTTAGAATAGTCATACCACCTGATACATGAAGCATATCAGCACCTTCTTCTTCTAAACGCTTTGCAACATATATCATATCATTAATATTATTTCCGCCGTCCTGATAATCATCACCAGAAATTCTTACATCAATGATAAAATCATTTCCACATTTTTCTCTAACAGCTCTTAAAACCTCTAAAGTTAATCTTAATCTTGATTCTAAATCTCCACCATATTCATCTGTTCTTTTATTATAATATGGTGATAAAAATCCTCCTAATAATCCATGTGAATGGGCTGCATGAATTTCAACACCATCACCACCAGCCTGTTTAACACGATAAGCTGCATCACTAAACTGTGAAATAATTACCTTTAATTCTTCTTTAGTTACTTCTCTTGGAGCTTGTTTTAAATAGCTAGGTCCAATCCATGATGGAGCAATAAGTTGTGGTGTATTAGGCATTGGAAATGCCATAAATGCAGGGTGAAATAATTGTGGTAATATTAATGAATTATATTCATGTACACCATCAACAAGTTTCTTCCAACCTTCAATAAATGAATCATCATATATTGACATATCACCAGGTAAATATACATAGGTAGGTTCTACTGTTACAACCTCAGTTATAAATAAACCTACGCCACCCTTAGCTCTTCTTCTATAATGATTTACAAGTTCATCTGTAACATAGCCATTTTTTCCTAAATTAGTTGATAATGGTGGCATAAATATTCTATTTTTAACTATTTTATTACCAATTTTAATTGGTTTATTTAATTCTTCAAATTTCATATACTATCCTTTAAAAAAGACACTATGATAAGCTCATAGTGTCAAAATGTTACTTTTTTAAATCTTTTTCAACTGCTTCAAATAAACCACTTAAATAAGCAGCACCAAGTGCTCTATCATATAATCCATATCCAGGCTTTGCATCCTCGCCCCAAATATTTCTACCATGATCTGGTCTTAAATAGCAATCAGAACCATTTTCTACTAATGCTTTAACTATTTCATATATATCAACATTACCACAAGCTGTTTGATGACCGTTTTCAAAGAAATCAGTATCATTTGTAAATTTAAGTTGTCTTAAATGAGCAAAATAAATACGATTAGCATATTTTTTAGCCATTTTAGGTAAATCATTAAATCTACCAGCACCTAAGCTACCTGTACAGAATGTAATACCATTATGCTTATTAGGAACAGCCTTAAATAATCTATCATAATCAGCCTCACAGCCAACAATTCTAGGTAAATCAAAGATATCCCAAGGTGGATCATCTGGGTGAATAGCCATATTGATACCAGTCTCCTCACATGCAGGCATAATTCCGTTTAGGAAATATACAAGATTTTCAAATAGTTTTTCATGAGTCATACCCTTATATTCATCAAGAAGTCCATTTAATTGTTCACTTGTATAACTTTCATCCCAACCAGGTAATCTTAAATTATGCTTATCTAGTTTAATAAAATCCTCTTCACTATATGATAATGAAGTAGAACCATCAGTATGTTTATAATATAAATTAGTTCTAAACCAATCAAATACTGGCATAAAATTATAACAAATACATTTTACGCCATATTTACCTAATCTTCTTATATTTTCTGCATAATTAGCAATTAATACATCACGATTAGGTTTACCAAGCTTAATATCTTCATGTACAGGAACAGATTCTATTACTTCCATTTCAAGACCTGCCTCTAAAGTAAGCTTCTTAAGTTTTTCAATACGCTCAATAGGCCATACCTCACCAACTGGAACATCATAAACAGCTGTTACAACACCAGTCATGCCTTGAATTTGTTTAATATAATTTAATGGAATACAATCTTTTTCGCCATACCAACGAAAAGTCATCTTCATACTTTATTCCTCCTAAACTCCAGAATAAGATGAGAAGCCACCATCAATAGGAATACAAATACCTGTAACAAAAGATGCAGCCTCAGGTGAAACTAAGAATAATGTAGCACCAACTAAATCATCTACTACACCAAATCTATTCATTGGTGTTGCAGCTAATATTTTACCAGTTCTAGCTGTAGGTGTTCCATCAGGATTCCATAATAATTTTTCATTTTGTTTTGTTGAGAAGAATCCAGGAGCTATTGCGTTTACTCTTATACCAACATGAGCAAAATGAACAGCTAACCATTGTGTAAAGTTACTTACAGCAGCCTTAGCACCACTATATGCTGGAATCTTAGTTAATGGTGTATATGCATTCATTGATGAAATATTTAAAATAGAACAATCTTTTCTACCAACCATATCACTTGCAAAAACTTGTGTTGGAAGTAATGTTCCAATAAAGTTTAAATTAAATACAAATTCAACACCTGATTGATCTAAATCAAAGAAAGTTTTCATTTCTTTAATTGAATCATCTAATTCAGCATATTCATTATCAGTTGTAGCTCTTGGATTATTTCCACCAGCACCATTAATTAATATATCACATTTACCAAATTCTTTTAAAACTTGTTCATGACATTTAATCAAAGATTCTTTAACTAAAACGTTAGCTTCAAAACCTTTAGCAATACCACCTTCAGCAACAATTAAATCTGCTTGTTTTTGAGCTGCTTCACAATTTAGGTCAAGTAATGCTACCTTAGCACCACATAAAGCTAAAGCCTTAGCTAAATGAGAACAAAGTACTCCACCAGCACCAGTAACAACAGCTACCTTGTTTTTTAAATCTATTTCAAAAGGTAATTTCATAATAAATCCTCCTTTTAGATGAAAGGGGAATTCATCCCCTTATATCTAAATTATATTATTTTTGTAAAACAAATTCGATTGCTTCACCATTAAAGAATGATGTAGTTGTTAATTTAGAAAAATCGTTAGCCATAGTAACTGTTATAGTTGTATTAACAACATTAAAATACTTCATATTATTAGATGTTAATGTTAAAGTTAAACCATCTTTAGTATAAGTACCATTTCCAGCTTCTGCACCATTAAAACCTGGACAAGTAACTGTAAAAGTACCATCTTTATATACATTAATATCCATTACAGTTCCATTTGAAGCAATACCTTGATATTTACCTAATAATTCTTTTGCAGGAGCTTCTCCTGATTTTTTGAATTTAACAACAACATTTAAATCATCCATATTCTTAACTTCAAAACAATAAATACCTTGAACAATAACAGTTTCTTTAACACCATTTACAGTAACTGAATCAATTTCATATGAAGAATTTGCATTTGGTTTAACACCTAACCACATACCAACTCTAACTTTATCGTTATTAGCAACTGGATTCATTTGGAAATTATTATTAGCATAATCAAACCATGCAACAGTAAATGTTCCATTTTCTGCAGTACCATAAGTTACCTTAGCTTCTGAAGTCTTATGAGTGATATCAGCATCAGTCTTAGTAGTTAAACTAACACCATATTCTGCATTAAAGCTTCTTGAACCAATAATACCTACAGTTGGAGCAGGTGTCATAATGGCAAAGTCTAATCCTGCATGATATTCTTCATTCCAAGATGTTACATATCCTAATTCATTAACATTAATAGTAATATCAGCAGCTGTAGTTTTACCCTTTGCAGCAGGGAAATCTGACATACCATTATCTGTTTGATAACCAACATAATCTGGTTTATAATCAACAACTAAATTATTATCTTTTACTGAATATGAAATAAATTCAACTAATTCATCAGCACCAAAAGTTGGTGTTAATCCAAAAGTATTTAATTCATAATTACCATCCTTAGAATAAATGAATGTATCTAAAGAAATGCTTCCAGCTTGTTCTTTTGTAACAGAAGTTAAAATTTCATTAATCTTAGTTTTAACATCAGTAGTTACTAAAACTGGTTCATCATATGTATTTGAATACATATATTTTCCATTATCCTTATATAATAATTCTTCTGTAACAGAACTTGAATCATTAACTAATTTATCTTCCCAAGTCTTTTTAGCATAGAAATAGAAATCATCACCTAAAGTAAATTCAAAATCTACAGTAGATTCAATTTTGTGTTTGAAACTAGAGAAATCAGCAGTTCCTCCATTTGCATCAACTGTAATTTCATAATTGTTCTTGAAAGTACCTTTTACACTTCCACTTTCTAATTCTGTTTTAAAACCTGACATAACTTCATCAACACTCTTACCACCACAAGAAGTTAATGATAGTGCTGTAGCTAATGTTGCCGCAGCTAATAAAATTTTTTTTGCTTTCATTTTCTTTTCCTCATTTCTTATTTTATAAATTTTATTTGCTTGAAGTATTCAAATACATTAAATACCTCATTAGACCAAGTTGACCATGAATGATTAGCATTCGGAATATATTTATAGCTTATATCAATATTATTTTCTTTAAAGAATTCATCTAATTCTTTTGAAGCCTTAATGATGAAATCATTTTCTCCAACAGATAAATATACATTTAACTTTTCATTAGCATGAGCTAAACTCACACTTCTTAGTGAATAGCTTTCATCCATATAATCTGGCTTAGTTGCAGGAGATAAGCTTACAGCACAATAATATTTATCTAAATTATTCAAATAATGATATAAAGCTCCATATCCACCCATTGATACACCACAAACAGCTAGTGGCATATCTTTACTTAATGAATTAAAGTTACCATATAAGAAATCTAATATATCCTTTTCAATAAGGTTATAAAAATCATCTATAGCACCCATTTTTAAATACCATTTATTCTCGCCATTAACAAAACATGCAGCAACATTGTTTTCTTCACAAAGTTTAATTATTTGTGAATTATTTTGCCAACCTTTTTCATCATCTCCAAAGCCGTGAAAGAATAAAGCTAGTGGATATTTTTTATCCAAATTAGAATAATAATTATCATCTTTATTACTTAAACAGCCTTGAAGATTTAAGGAAGGAATTACTACATCAAATCTTACTTTTCTGGCAACTGATTTTAAATATGCTTCTATTTGATAATGTGCCATATTATTTTTCCTCTAAAGTTATACCCTTATAATTTGCTTGCCATTCAACTAAATCACCTTTAGCTCTATGAATCATACATTGTAAATAATATTCAGTCATTTCCTTTGCAGCTCTTCTTTCTTCATCAATAGATGTTCCAATAGAACCTACATAATAAGGAAGATTTTTTACTAGTTCATAATCTATAGGATTTTGAGTTGTACCAGCAATACCATAGTAAACACCTTTACTATTAGCTATTTCAATAGATTTATTTCTATTTGTATCATCTTGAAGTGAAATAATAAAATCACAACCTTGAGCACATAATGTAGTTGCTCCTACATCCTGTGTATTTGATGATGTAACAGGATATGTAACAATTTCTAAATTATAGATATCTGCACAATAACCTTTAATATAATCAATATATTTTTGAACTTGGTCATTTACTGAAGATGGTACTAAAAGACCACATTTAAGTTTTTCACCAGTTCTTTTTACATCTTCACTAGCATTTGTACCATTAAGTTCATATAATTGCTTGATATCATTTTTAGATGATTTGCTAACCCAGCTTGTTAAATTTTCAGAACCATAATTAGCATTAGATTTATCAAAGAATTGCTCAATATTACAATTTCTTAGAGTTGGATGTTCTTTATCAATTGAATCTATTATTTCCATTGCTTCATATTCATCTAAAGTTTGAATAGCCCAGTTTTCAATTGATAAGCTAAGGGCAGTACCATCAGCATTTTTCATAGAGCCCTTATTATCAACTGCATCAACACAAGCCTTAACAATAGGTAAAATATGTGCAGCATATTTAGCACTTAAATAAGATAAAGTACCTTGTTCAAATGCACTTTTATAAACTGTCGAAAAACCAGCCATTGTAGCATTTGAAATATGAATTCCTGAAGATTTAATAGGATCTGATGCGAATTCTACACCATTACAAGTAGAAATAACTGCCATAGGCTTATAATTAGCAAAAGGCTTTTTAAATTGAATACTTGAATCCCAGTTTTGATTATTTACCATATAGATAACTGCATCTTCTGGTAAATCGCAATTTGCTTCTCTTTTAATTTTAAATGTTTTAGCATCCTTATTACCAGCATCATTAGTTACTGTTATACCATGATCTGCTAAAGCATCCTTCATTCCTAACCATTTATTAGTGAAATGCTGACCTTCAAATCCATAATAATTATAAAGAGCAAAGAATATAGCATTTTCACAACCCTCAAATGTTTCTATTTGAGTAGAATCAACTTCAAATCCACCACCAAGTATAAATGCTTTTTCAATAGCACATGATGAAATTGTAGCTGTTACACCTAAAGAAAGAAATACAAGACCTAACTTTTTAAGATATTTTCTTAATCCCATATTACTTTCCCTCCTTTGGATTTAAATATTTTTCTTTTCTTAAATACCTTCTCATTTTTATCCAGTTAATAAATCTATTTTTATCTACCATATAAACTAATACAGCAAATACAGAAAATCCATTTAATAAAGCAGAAACTGTAGAGCTCATATTAACTGCATCAAAACCATAAGAGTATAGAATTGTTACACTTACTACTGCAAGTAATAAACCAACAATTTGATTATTATATTTAGCAAGAATACCACCAATAAATATTGGTAAGAAATTCTTAAATACAGAACCTGATGAACCTAAGTCAACACTCATTGTAATTTGTGTTCCACAAGATGAAATAACTTGATATAAAGCAATTAATGCACCAGCGATAATAAATGAAACAACACAATGTAAGAATTCATTTATACCTGTATCAACAGATATTTTTTGATTATAAACTAATGCAAGCTTATTATAACCATATCTTGTATAGCATAATGCTGAAGCCATTAATAAACAAACAATTATAGCAATAGGAATTATAATAACAGGTTCCATAAAGAAGTTTGAAGCTGAATAGCTACCTGTAGGAATATTAACTTGTGTAGTTCCATAAACTGACTTAGAAATTACATAAGCAATACCTTCATATATTAAACACATACCTAATGAAATAACAATAGGTGGTAATTTAGTAAAACATAGAATAATTGAATGAATAAAACCAATTATCATACCAAAAATAATAGACCATAAAATAAATAGGAATATATTTTCAGCTGAATCAAAGCCAGGTACTATTAATGATGCTAATAAAACTGATAAAATACCTGTAGCACCAAGTGAAAAATCCATACGACCTGAGTTAAGGTTTGTATTTAACGCTAAAGCTGCAATTAATACTAATACTGAAGCCTTAATTATAGACATAACATTAATTATTGTTGCATGTCCATCAGTTCCGATAAATAAATGATTTCCACCAATTACATTAGCCATAAATACAGCAATAACAACCATTAATACTGGACAAAATAAACTCCAGAATGTTTTTCTTCCTGCACTTTTAAGCTTACGATTTGAAGTAATTGGATTTTTATTATACTTAATAGGTTTAGAATAATCCATCATTGTATACTACCTCCTGAAGCTAATCTACTTGTTCTTGTATCCCACATATTTGCTAAAGATACTATAATAAATACCATACCCTTAACAATATATTTATAATCACCTATAGGTGCAACCATATTTAAAGCATTAAAGAATTCCTCTAAGAATACCACGAAGAATGCACCAATAACTGCACAACTAACCTTAGATTTAGGACCACCTGATGTTGTCATACCACCAAAAACAATAGCTATAATGACATTTAAACCAACTTGTCCTAATACTGAACCAGATGGATTAAAGATTTGACCACTCATTGAATTGATATAAACAAATCCACAAATACCTAAACCAACACCAGATATAGCAAATGAAACAATACCAGCTTTCATTAGATTAATACCATTAAATTTAGCAGCAACCTTATTTGAACCGATAAATTTATTTCTTCTACCTACCTTAGTATAATTAAAAATAAACCAACATAACAAGAAGAACACAAGTAGGAATAGAGCATATATCCAAGCATTAGTAATCATACCTGCACCATAAGAGCCACTTAAATCAAACATTTTACCATCAATTATTGCATCATTAATAGCTGCAATAATATTCATCATAGTAAGAGTCATAACCATTACTGGTAAATTAAGCATTGTTGCAAATACAGCATTTATAACACCTAATAAAGCACCAACTAATACTGCAATTAATAATGATAAGAATAAATTTTGTGTACCCTTATAAACTAAACCAGCAATTAATGCACACATTAAAGCAGCATTACCAAGTGACATATCAAATCCACCCTGTGAATATATAAATACCGCTCCTGTAGCTACTAAAGCAACAAATATACCGGAATTAATAATAGCAGTTAAATCACCATTATAATTACATAAATTTTTAGCAATAGCATAAGCTAAAATCATAACTATTAACATAAATAATGGAATTAAATTTGTCCAAAATTTTCTATTAGTTAAAGTTCTTTTTAAATCAAATTGAGCATTTTCTTCTATCACTTTTGATCTTAAATTATCAACAGGAGATATTTTTTCATTAATGTAGTACATTAAATTAACATATTCAACATGTAAATCATATCTTTTTATTTTTTGAGCTTTTCTTGCTTCATAATTAGCATTATTAGCTTTGATTTTAGCTCTTTTTGCAACTATTTCAACGCCCTTAATTACATTTGAATATTCTTTTTTATCATCCTTAGTTGGATTTGAAATATTTGAATAATCGATTTGAGCAGTAGCTAAACCTTTTTCTTTATTAATAGCTATTTCTTCTATTTCTTTTGCAGTAGCAGAATTAATTTCTAAAATACTATCATTAATACTCTTTTTTAATTCAGAATCCTTTAATAAATATTCTTCCTTAATTTTTTTAGCAAATTCTTTTCTAGCTTCTTTAGTCTTATTATCATCAGATAAATAGAAAGCATAAGCACTATCAACTAATTCTTGGCTAAAATATTTAGGATTTATTTTTTCTAATTGACTTTTATCTATAATCTTTTTCATACCTTAACCTCCTTAGATCATATATTCAACAATTTCTTCTTGAGTTAAATCTTCACTTCTAGTAAATTCATGTGATATTTGGCCATCCTTCATAATTAAAATACGGTCAGACATACCAATAAGTTCTGGAAGTTCCTCAGAAATCATTAAAATTGCTTTTCCTTCTTTTTTCATTTTATACAATAATTGATAAATAAATTGTTTAACACCAATATCAACACCACGAGTTGGACAGTCTAATATTAATATTTCTGAATCATTGGCTATCCACTTAGCTAAAGAAACTTTTTGTTTATTACCACCTGATAATCTAGAAACTAAATCCTCAGTTGAATTACATTTGATTTGTAATTCTCTAGCTTGTTTATTAACTAATTTCTTTTCTGCTGATTTTGTTACAAAGAAATTATATTTAGCAACATTATTAATTGAAGCTATTGCAATATTATCAAAAATTGAAGATTTTAAAGCTAATGCTTCAACATCTCTATTCTTTGATAAATAACCGATTTTTTGTTTCATTGCAAATGTTTCATTTTTAACTAATAAATCAAGATTTTCACCACAGTATACAAAACCACCATCTAGGTGAATATTACCAAATAATGCTTTACCTAATTCATGCATACCACATTCAGATAAACCACCAATACCAAGTATTTCACCTTTATGAAGTTCTAAATTAATATGTTGTAACTGTCTTGCATAAGATGCATCTACCATTTTTAAAACAACTTCATCACTAAATGAGCCATCATAATCTGAACGATAATAATCACCTTGAAGTTCACGACCAATCATATATTTCTTAATCGCATCAGCATCAAATTCGCCCTTTGCTTTATCAAGATTTGCAACTATATTACCATCTCTTAAAACTGTTAAAGTATCACATTTTTCCATTAATTCTTCTAAATCGTGAGAAATAAATAAAACTGATTTACCTTGTGATTTTAATTCATTCATCTTTTTATATAATAAATTTCTACCAGTTTCAGATAAAGCCGTTGTAGTTTCGTCTACGATGAAAATTTCAGGATTCTTATTTAAACATTTAGCAATTTCGATTAACTTTCTTTGTTGCATATCATAAGCAGCAGTTATCATACCTGGATTAATATCATTAACACCGATTTTTGATAAAGCATAAGCTGCTTGTTTTCTCATTTTTTTACCATTAACGAATAAACCAAAAATTGCAGTTAAAAAGAAATTCTTAATTTTTCTTAAACATTTTGATTCATGAATTTTCTTTAATTCATTAATAGAATTAATATAATGATTTTTTAAATATATTACATCATTATTAATAGAAGTTCTAATTCTATAAGAATCATTATCAATTTTCTTACAAAGTTTTCTATAAGCTGTCTTATGCTCATTATGAGCATTTTCTCTTCTACGAGCTACTAGATATTCTTCAACATTATCTTCATTTTTGTCATAGAATTCATCAATCTCTTTTTCTCTTACAACAAACTCATTGAAAATCTTTCCTGCTTCTAAATCAAATCTCTTATCTTCATTTTCAATTTTTCCTACATTAGATTCAATTAATTTTTTATTCAATTCTAAATAAAGATTCTTTAAAGTAGTTTTTATTTCCTTTAAAATCACTTTAATTTGTGCTTTATCATTAGTATTTTCTAAATCTTCTTTAGCCTTTAAGTAGTGTTTGTCAAATTCTTCTAATGATAAATTAAAAAAGTTAGAGAAATCTTCAATTTTTTTATCTTCAAAATAATTAACACCTGAGAATTTTTTTAATTCACCTAAGAAAATATTCTCAGCAACTGAAATCTCTGAAATAGTACCACTTTCTTGAACAATAATACCAATTCCATTTTCTAACGCATCAATCATAGATGCTGGTTCCCATATTTTACCGTGATATTCCATTGATCCAGAAGTTCTAGGATAAATACCAGTCATAATGGCAGACATTGTAGATTTACCACTACCATTTTCACCAATAAATCCTCTTATTTCACCAGGATAAATTTCAATATCAACATCATTTAGAGCTATAGTAGGCCCAAATTGCTTAACAATATGAGTAGCCTTAAAAATAGGTTTTTTCATAAATACACCTCTTCTATAAATTTTTTCTAAACATAAAAATACTACACACTACTAGTATGTATATTTTAACAAACATAAAAACGTTTTTTAATCACTTTTCTAGTACATTTTACTTCGTTTTTTTGTCATTTAATAATGAAAATAACAAAAAAACTTTCAAGAATGACAAAAAACTACACTTTTTATTAGATTTTTTTTAGTTTATAGTTTATAATTAATATATAAGGAGGTTAGATTATTTGTGAAAACTGAAATAGATTTAATAAAAACTAGTAAAAATAGACTTATTCGTGTTATTGCGGCAGAATTTGATTATTATCCAATGCATTCTCATGCATACACAGAACTATTAATAGTCTTAAAAGGCAGCACAACTCTTATACTTAATTCTAAAACATATCAATTAAATGAAAAAGATGTTGTAATTATTAATCCAAAAGAATTACATCATTTAAAAAGTGATTCCTCTTGTATAATATTATCTTCTTTTTTTAATGTTTCTACCTTTTTAGATGATAAACAAAATGAAAAAATTATTTTCGACCTTAATTCTTGTGAATATCCAAATAATCCTAACTATGAAAATATTAGATATTTTATTTACAGTATAATAAGATTAAATAGTCAAAATAACGTAAATGCATATTATAATACTCGTGCAATTTCTTATTCTTTATTTGCTCAACTTGTAAATAATTTCAAAAATGATATATCTTCTTCTACTACCTCAAAAAATGAAGATGATACTATTTCTTTAATTACCTCATATATAAATGAACATTATTCTGAATGTTTATCATTAAGTCATATCTCAAATGTTTTTAAATATAGCGAATCACACGTTTCTAAAGTGTTTAAAAAATATCTTAATAAAACCTTCATCCAATATTATGACACTTTAAGAGTTAATTATTCAATTGATGATTTAACTTTAACAAATAATTCTATTGAAGAAATATCCTATATTCATGGATTTGATTCATCAAGAAGCTATGTTAGAGCATTTAAAAATGTTTATAATTGTTATCCAAGCGAATATCGTAAAAATAATAATAAAAATAATGAGGTTTCAATCAGTGATAGTAATAATCTTTTAAAAGAAGTTTTAGATATTATTATGGCAAAATATTTAAGATATATTAAAAGAAAAAATATTAAAGAAACTGTAAGAACAACTAAAGAATTAATTACAATTGATGGATTAAATAATTATATTAAAGTAAATAATCCTTCTAAAATGATTATTAGACTTGGTAATATAAATTTCTTATATAATGCGAGTATAATTTCTGAACTTAAAGAAATTCAAAATGAAATGAAATATAAATATATCGAATTAACTTCAATTTTTCATCAAACTCAAAGATTATATAAAATAAATTCAAATGAAATAATGCTTAATAAGCCTATGATGGATAACATTGCTAAAATGATATATGATTTAAAGTTGTCACCGTATTTTAAATTTAAATATAGTATATTTTCTGAATCACCTGATTTAATTACATTTTTTTTGAAATATTTTATAAAAAGTTCACCATATCAATTTAATGATATATTAATATCTATAAATTATGAACATGATATTGAATATACAAAAGAAGAAAAATATACATATACTTATAAAATAATCACCTATTATAAAAAACTTAGAACATTTTTTGGAAATAAAATCAGATTTATTTCACCTTCAATTTTAAGTATAGAAGACTACAAAACTGCAATATCTGTTGATAGAGGTCATAATGTATTTGATTACTATTCTATCAATTATATAGCAGCAACAAATAATATAATAGCTAAAGATCCAGATCAAGTTAAAAAATTTATCGATGAATTAGATAAAATATCCCCAACAAAATTAAATAATATTTTATTAGAAAATATTAATTTTACTAATCATGTAAATTTATTAAATGATACTTTATTTAAATCATCTTATCAATGTAAAAATATAATAGATATTTGGGAGAATATATCTGCATATGTAATGAATAATATGTTTGATATTACTATAGAAAACTTTTTCGATAATAATCCATATTTAGGATATAACGGTTATTATACGTTTAATTATACAAAAAAAGCATCATATTATGCTAATCTATTTTTATCGAAACTTAAAAATAAAGTATTAAAAAAAGGTAAAAATTTCATTGTTACCTTTGATAATGATAAAATAGTAATATTGATTAATAAATATCTTCATTATTCTGAATTATATGCTGAAAGTGAATATTTTGAATTAACAGATCAAGATAGATACAGTTGTTTTGCAAAATATACAGACATTGATTTTATATTTGAAATTTCAGGATTAGAATATCAATCAGCAAGAATAAAAACAACCTATATTAATAAATCAAGCGGTTCTTCTTATGATATATATAAAGAAATATCTAAACAAAATATATTAACAAATGATGAATTAAATCAAATGAAAAATTTATGTGTACCTAAGTTTAAAATAGAAATTTCAAAAATAAATAAAGGTGTATTAAAAATAGATTCAACAGTAGAACCTTTAGAAACAAAAATAATTGAAATAACTTTAAGTTAATTATAATTTTATCTAAAAAAGACTACCAAATTGCTAATAAAATAGCTTTGGTAGTCTTTTTTTATTATACTTCTATTTCTTCTATTATAGTTTAATGATTATATGCTTCATCATAATTTATACCTACAAGCATTACTTTACCTTTATATGATCCTAATATATCTAAACATTTTTTCTCTTTTATTTGTTTTATAGCTCCACTTGCTTCTTTATTCACCTTTAATTCAATTATTATTGCAGGAACTATTCCTTTTGGTATAAATACTATATCAGTTCTACCTGATATTGTTGATGCTTCCTTTAATACATAATGTGTTTCTAATAGTGGTAAAAATGTTAATACTTTTAGGGCTGCATCTTTTGAATTTATTTCTGTTATATCATTATCAAATCTATCTATGCTTACTCTTTCTGATTTTCCATTATATAAATCTAATGATTCAGAATATAGGTTATTATCCTTAAATTTTAAATAATTTTTTATAGCCTCAATTGTTGATGTCTTTGTCCAGTAATTACCAAATCTTCTTCTTGTCATTGCTTCTACTACTGTTTTTGGATTATATGTATCATCATGTCCTTAATATTAGGATATCATATTTTAACATAATAATCTATAAAAGATTAAAAAGAACCTATTTTTATAAATAGATTCTTATATTTTACTTCTAATTTTCTATAAATTCTTTTACAAATTTTTTTATATATTTTTCTTTTTTCAAACCTTCAAATGACACATTATTTAATTTAACATTATCTACGTAATTAAATAATAAACCTTCACCTACTAAAGGACCTACACCATCCATCATAGCAGCTGTACCTGGAGTAGGATTAGATGCATATTTAAAATTCACATTATCAATTGTAATAGATTTAATAGGTGCTTCTGGTAGGCCATAAAATGCTCCTGCAGCTACATTAACGTTTTCACAATTAATATTTTTGAAACAAAAATCACCTAAATATGGTGTTCTATCATCTACAGGTAGTTTTTCTTTTGTTTGAACATATTCAGTATGTCCATCTGGATCACAAAAATAAAACATATTAATTACAAGCGGTGTTAATACATCTTGCATTTTAATATTTTCAAAAGTAATTCCACTTATAATTGCGTCCTTACCTCTTCCTCTTCTTGTTTTAATACGAAGACCTCTGTCTGTTTGATTAAATAGACATTTAGAAACATTAATATCTTTTATTCCACCGCTCATTTCACTACCTAAAACAACTGCACCATGGCCGAAATTCATTGAACAGTTTCTAATATTAAAATTAGATGATGGTTTTTTATATTTTCTACCCATATATATTTTTCCTGCTTTAATCGCAATACAATCATCACCAACGCTAAAATATACACCTATAATATCAACATTATCACAAGATTCAGGATCACAACCATCTGTATTAGGTGAATTTTTAGGACTTATTAATTTCATATCAATAAACCTAATATCACTAGAAAAATATGGATGTAAATTCCAAGATGGTGTATTAGTTACAGTAACACCTTGAAATGAAATATTTTCACAGTGATTTAAAAAAACACCTCTTGGTCGCCAAGCTATTCTTTTAGTTCTAACGTCTACCCACCAATCAGCATTATGAGCATTACCATCAATAATACCTTTACCAATTATTTTTACATTTTGAACATTAATACCAGTAATAATACTTGCAAAACAATCTAAAGGATTTCCTTCCCAAGAACCTAAATTATATTCATCTTTTTCATCTGTTGTATAGGTCATACCTGGTAATATAGGATAATTATTTCTGTCAATATCACCAATTAATCTTGCATTTGCTGCAAGTTCAATAGTAATATTACTTCTTAATAATAATGGGCCAGTATAATAATTACCATCTGGTATATAAACTCTTCCTCCATCAGGACAAGCATATATACATGCTTGAATAAAATTAGTATCTAATGTAATACCATCACCTTTAGCACCAAAATTTTTAACATTCAAACACACATATTCATCATCAGTTATAACTTCTTTTTCAAAATCATTTATTTTAATTAAATATTTTGTGTTAGGAACTAAATTATATAATGAATAAACATTAGTAGTGATATTTTCTTTATAAAGTACATCATTTAAATATATATCATATTTATTCGTTTCATATATATCATTATTATTTAATTCAATTGTTATACTTGTAGAACTTTTAAATATTATATCAAACATACTATACCGCCTTCATTTCTCTATTATATTTTATACGCTTATGTAAATCTAAAAGAAGATTTTTTAAAAATAAGAATACAAAATCAACAATAATATAGCATAATGCATAAGTAAATGGTTCAATACCTGACCCTTCAGCTGTTCCAAATAAATCTAAAACAAGTCCATGTTCGCTTAACCAAATAGTAATAAAGAATAAAATAATAGATAAAATGAAATGATATCCTAAATTAATAAATAAAGAAGGAATACCTTTTACATTAACCATATTATATTTATATGTATTATTAACTCTTGAATACATTAATCTAACAATAGGTCTAATCATATAATTCATAAATAAACCCATAAATAAGCCTAAAATTAGAATAATAACAATAGACACAGTTAAATTTGCTGCAGCATCGCCATTTTCAATTTGACTAAAATCTAAAATGTCAGAGCTAATTATACTAAAGAAAACGGCAGCTGCCGCTGCCCAATACTTTAGTAAAAGAATAATTAGCCATGACGGAACCTTAGAAACTTTATCTAAAACACTAGAGTTTTGTTCACCTATGATTTGTTCTTCTTTTACTTTTTTACTCATTAAAACTTTACCTTTTTATAATTTCTATTATATTTGATAAATCCTAGAACACATCCAACTACAGAACAAGCCATAGCTAAAACAACTGATACAATTGACATTATAGTTGCAAAATCGAATGTATATCCACCACTAATATTATGTCCACCTTGATCAAATGGTATAGTACATAAATAATTAGAATAGAATATCTTTTGAATCCAGAATATACCACAAACTACTATTACAGCAGTACATAAAGTTGATGTAATAACAGTTCCTAAATTTCTTTTTGAAGATAATGTAACACCATTAAAGATATTAATACATCCCATTAAGATAAGTAAGAACATTAATAATCCTGAAAAGTCAGCTTCCTTAGCAACTAATACTACACCATCAACTATAACTTCATGTTTTACTAAGAATAAAACTTGACTATGGAATCCTAAAAAGAAACCAATAAATAAACCTGGTAAGGCAACCAATATACCTGCAAGTTTACAAGGATTATATTTAAATGAATCAATAAAGTTATACCAAATACCATATAAATAAGCTAAAAATTTATTATTAATTTGTTTTGGTTCCTTACTTGCATTTTTATTAATAGGTTCTTGATTAAGCTCAGTAGTTTCTAAAACTACATTTTCATTTTTTTCTTCCATTTTAGCACCTACCTAATTCTAACTTCTGTTTCTTTATCATAGAATAACATTTTTTCAGCCTTAAAACAAGCTTTAATAGTTTTTTCTGTGATATCATCTTTACCATTGATTTTAGCAGTAATTTTTTCTCCACCAAAGAAACCATATACTAATTTATAAGAACCTAAGAATTCATAATAATCTACATCTAAATCAAATATTTGTTTTTCATTTTCTTTTAATGTAATATCATCAGTAAATACATAATCTGGTCTTGAAGCCATTACAACTTCCTTTCCAGCATAATCCTTTAAAATTGCAGATTGTTCTTTTGTAAGACCTATTTCATTACCAGAAACATGAATGAATTTAGTTACTTTATCATCGATATGTCCATTATAGAAGTTACATGGAGGAGTACCAATGAAACCAGCAACGAATAAATTTTCTGGATATTCAAACATTTCTTTTGGTGTTGCGATTTGTTGAACATATCCATCTTTCATTACAACAATTCTTGTAGCTAAAGTTAAAGCTTCAATTTGGTCATGTGTTACATAAACAAATGTAGAACCTAATCTATCATGTAATTCAGTTAATTCTTTACGCATTTGACCTCTTAATTTAGCATCAAGATTTGAAAGTGGTTCATCAAGTAAGAATACAACTGGGTCACGAACTATAGCACGACCAACAGCAACTCTTTGACGTTGTCCACCAGATAATTGTTTAGGCTTTCTATTTAAATAAGGAACTAAACCTAAAACTGTTGCAGCATACATAACTTGTTTATGAATAAAAGCTGGATCTTTTTTTCTAATTGTTAATGAGAAAGCAAGATTTTGATAAACTGTCATGTGAGCATATAATGCATAATTTTGGAAAACCATCGCAATATCTCTATCTTTAGGAGCAACATCATTAACCTTCTTACCATTAATAATTAAATCTCCTGTAGAAATTTCTTCAAGTCCTGCAATCATACGAAGTGTAGTAGATTTACCACAACCAGAAGGACCAGCTAAAACGATAAATTCTCCTTTTTCAATACTTATATTAAAATCATACACAGCATGAAATCCATTAGGATAAATTTTATTAACATCACGAAGTATAACGTCATAAACTTTTTCATTTTGTAATTCTTGTTTTTCCATTGTTATACCCCCTTAGAAACATCTTGTGTAGCCATATAATTAGCATATCTTTTTGCTTTAATAATACCGATAATACCTGCAGAAATAAATAATGTAGCAGTTAAAGCTAATAATACAATAGCAATTATACCTCTAACATAACCATTTTGTGGTAAATAAGCTTCAGTAATATAAGAACCAGTAATTGTTGGACCTAAATGTTCTTTAACTTCAACATCTTCTGGATTTGCTAAAAATCTACCATACCAAACCATAATTTGAATAGGACACCAGAATATTCTAGCAACACATACAGCACCAATACCACATAATACATAACTATATTCTTTAGAATATGCTTTTACTTTTTCAATAGATAAAAATCCAAATAATAATATAATTATATTACCTAAGATTTTAATTATAACAGAAGCATTCCAAACAAGTGTATTTAAACTTATAAATGCAGCAAGTACACTACAAAGAATCGCTCCCATACCAAGTTTATAAGATAAAGAATTAGTACGATATCTAAGCATTTGACCTTCAATATCATGTTCATCATAATAAATCTTTTCAGATGTAGATTTTACTTCTTCATTATTTTCTAAATTATTAAGCATTTACCTCAACCATCCTTTCAGAAGATTGTTCTAAAGTTTCATTAGATTCAACACTTTTTAAAGTTAATTCCTTTTTAGTATCTAAATATCTAAATACATTGTATGCAATTAATGCACCACTAGCAACGATAAATAATACTGTTATAACAATAAAGATAAGTAAAGGTGTTGAATTAACATAAAATGCAGATGTATCTCCATTTAAGAACATAGCAGCAGCTTCATTATAATTATCGCTATTACCTAAAGAAGCCCAGTTTAAAGTCTCATAATTAGCATTAATATCACCAACGCAAATTGCCATAAATGCAATTGCAACAATACCCATTATAATACAAACACTTGGACATGCAATACCAGAAACTAAATTAGAAATATAATATTTCTTTCTAGTAGCATTTGCACAAATAAACATAATAGCTACCATTACTAATGAAACAACACCAAGATATAAAACTATATTATTTGCCATTTGTAGATTTGCATTAACATCAAACATTAATCCATATAAATCTGCATAAGCAAAATCAGTTTTTTTACAAAATGTATTTAAACCAGTTAAAATAGTAGGTTTTCCAGTAATAAGGAAATCTTGAGTATATTCAACAGCTATTCTATTATAAGTTGTCATAAAAAAACAAGCTATTAAAATAAATACAAAACTGAAAACTGCAAATAAAATATAAAACAATTTTGCATTTTTCTTTAAAAATTGAGTCATATTAAACCCCCTAAAATATAGTAGTGGTAAGGAAGACAGAAACCTGTCTTCCATTACACACATATAAATCTTTTAAATTAATTATTTTCCTAAATAATCGTTATAGAATGTTAAATATTTAGCATCAGAAGTTGCCCATAAAGCTCTTAATTGATCTTTAGTTGTTGATTCCCAACCATGATTAATTACTGCTCTCCAAGCTGTATCTCCTAAGCCTTGTTTCCAGAAATCAACTAATTCAGTAATATCTGTAGTTGTAGCATTTTCTGAATAATATGCAGGAACAGTAGCACCAAATCCAGCAGTACGAGCTGTAGTAGCACAAACTAATGCACCAGAACTAATTGCACTTAATACATTATTTAAACCTTTTTGACCAACAGGGTGAGTAACTTGGTAATCTAAACCATCAGAACGAACATGACCAATACCTTGAGTAGAACCAATAGCATCTCTCATAAAGTCATTCCAACCTAATTTAGAAGCATTAATTGCAGATTGAACAGCTAATTTAATTTTTGGATAAGTTACACCAGCAACAGTAATAGTACCATCTTGATATTCACTTGGACCATAATCTTGTAATTTAGCTCCTTCTTCACCATAGAAATAGTCAATTAATTGACAAGAAGCAATAATTTGTTCTTCATCAGTATCTTTAAATACTACTGAACCAGCAGATTTAAATGCACGAGAATCTTCAGTATATCTTGTATATAGATATTTTTCTGAATTAATGTAGTTTTCTTCCCAAACAGTTACTGGAGGTAATACAGGTCTTAAACCATTATATTTAGAAGATGAAGTACCAATACCTGTAGTTGCATCTAATTTATTATTAACAACTTGTGTAGCATTATAGTCATAAATCATTAAAGAAGCTCCAGCTTCACCAGTTAAGTATGAATAATAATAAGTGCCGGCTCCGCCACCTTTTTCATCCCAACCATCAATGATTAAGCCTTCTTGTTTTAATTGATGTAATCTATCTAAAGCTTCTAAACCTTTTTCACTAGTTCTTAAGTCAACTAATTTACCATTATTATCATAATATAAATAATCTTTTTCAGAAGTTAAACCACGAACACCCCAAATTTGAGCTAATTGAAGAATTGTGATAACACGGTTATTAGCTTGTCCACGAGGTACAATACCTTGAACACAATTAGCTTTTCCATATAAATAAACTGAGTTATTAACAGCACAACGCATTAATGCGATCATATCATCTGTAGAATAACATGCTTTTTCAGAAGTAAATACTTCAGAACGTTTAGTATATTCACCAGAAGTCATATAAGCAGCATCAATATAAGCTCTTAAAGCTTCAGTATAAGTTTTACCATTTTTAACTTCTAAAGCATTTTGAGCTGCAACTGGGTTAGTTGCTTTTTTAACAGTTAAATCTTTAGCAACACCATTATCAGAAATAAGAATCTTATAATCCTTTGTTGTGTCAATGAATGGTTCATAAGCTGTAGCTTGAGCTGCAGTTTCATCAAACTTAGGATTTTCTTCATCTAATAATTTTTCAACTAATTCAGTATTGAAAATAAACATTTTTTCAATTGTATCTAGACCATCGAAATATGGTGCAATATAGAAATCACCATTAGCATCTGTTAATTCACCATAAACAGATGGATGTTCTTGGAAGAATTTATATAAATTAGGCATATATTGTAAATAATCTGCTAAATTTACTAAATTATTATCAGTTGCATATTTAACAGCATTTACAGAGTTAGTCATCATAATATCGATATCTTGGATATTAGTTGAAGAACCGATTGCAGTATAAATATCATCTTCTTTTGTTTTTGTATAAGAATCTTCAGTAAAATCCCAAACTGAATCGTGGATAGTAACTCCTAAATTAGTTTGAACTTGTTTCCACATTGGTAATAAATCTTTCTTAGAATATGAATTACCATCGATTGGGTTAGCATATGTTGAACCTAATTTTGATTCATTACCAGTATATGTAACACCTGATTTTCCTTTATAGTTTACATACATATTAACTGTTCTACCATTTAAACGTGATGTAGTATCAAATTTATCAACAGTTGGTAACGTAACAGTTCCTCCTCCTGTAGGTGGTTTAACAGCAGGTCTTGATGTTCCACCGCCACAGCTTGCTAATGTTACAACTGAAAGAGCAGCAACACCAGCTAAAATTAATTTCTTTTTCATTTTCTTTTCCCTTCCTTTTTTTCTTTTCTATTCTTTGACTCCACCAACATTAACACCAGCAGCAAAATACTTTTGTATTTTTGGGTAGATAATGATGATAGGAATAATAGAACAAACTAATAATGCATATTGCATTGAATATGGTGAATAATTCACCTCGGCTGCAGCCTGATTATCTTGCATTACATCTTCTAATACACGACGAATATATACTTGTAATGGTTGATCTTCAGGTCCTAAAAGCATTTGAGCCCATAAATATCCATTCCATCTAGATATTGCATAAAACATTGTTACCGTTGCAATTGATGCTTTAGACATTGGAATATAAATTTTAGTTAATAATTGGAATTCTGTTGCACCATCAATTGTAGCAGCTTCTTCTATTTCTGTTGGAACAGATGAGAAATAATTTCTTAATAAGATAATATTAAATGCATTAAATCCTAAAGCAATAATATACATATATCTATTATTAACACCTAAATTAACAAAGTTATTATATGTAGGAATCATACCAGCACTAAACCACATTGTAAATACTAGCATGAAATTAAATCCTCTACCAAACATTAATCTTGTTTTTGATAAAGCATATGCACCAGTAATCGCAACAAGCATTGAAACTACTGTACCATACATAGTATAGAATAATGTATTACAATATGATAACCAGAATCCTGATTCACTAAATATTTGCATATATGCATCAAATTGTAATCCACCACCAGTTCCATTAGCACCAGCCATAGGATTTGGCCATAAATATACTTTACCAGCATCTACTGCAAATTTACTTGATACAGATGCAGATAGTAAATATATAAATGGATATAAACATGCTAAGGCAAATATTGTTAAAATAACATACGCAACAATTTTAAATATAACTTCAGAACGGTCTAATCTTTTCATAATTCAATCCCCTTTTCTACTAGAATAATGAAGTAGATGATACCCTTCTACTAATTGCATTTGCTCCTAATACTAAGCACATAGCAATTAATGAATTAAATAAGTCAGCAACAACACCAAGATTTTGAGCCGCACCACCAGAAATGGTTATTGTACTATTTTCAGCTCTACCCGAACATCGATAAACAAATGTCGAAATAACTTCAGATGTTTCATATGATTTTTCTTGGCTTCCAACTAATAAAATAATCTTTTCATAACCAACATTTAATATTTGACCAATACGCATAATAAGCATAATTGTTAATGTTGGAGCCATACCTGGTAATGTAACATATCTAATTTGTTGTAATTTTGATGCACCATCAATTCTTGCAGCCTCATAATTAGTAGGTGAAATAGCCATAACTGCAGCAAAATATACTATTGAACCATAACCAGAGCCTTCCCAAACACCTGAGATTTGGTATATAGGTCTAAAGAATCTTGGAGAAGCTAAAACATCTGTTTTAATATCAGTCATACCAAGATTTGCAAGTAATTGATTTATAATACCTGCTGAGTGTGTTGTAGTCTCTCTTTGACACCATAATGTAATAAGTGTTGTAACAACAACGGCTGAAACAAAGTGTGGTAGGTAACAACAAACTTGTAAAACACTTCTGTATTTTTCATTTTTAATTTCACTAAATAATAATGCTAGGAAAATTGGGATAGGAAATCCAAATAATAATCCATACATACTATTAACAAATGTATTTCTAAATGCACGCCAGAAATCATGAGCAAATGATCCAGTAAATAACATCTTAGCATAGAATAAACCATTCCACTGATCATCTCTAAATTGTCCAGCTTCTTTCCATTTGAAACCTTGTAATATACCAGCAATTGGTAAATACTTAAAAAGAATTAAGAAAGCTAGCATTGGAATTAACAATACATATAGCCTCCAATCCTTAGCTAATTTATGAAGAATAATTTTCCAACGATCACGTTCAACTTGATCTACAACATTTTGATCAACAATTTTCTCCATCTTTTAAATCCCCTTTCTCTTCTTCCAAATCATCACTAATTCTAAAATCAGTATCTTTTATTTCTTGACTTTTTTCTATCATATCTTTTTCTACATCAACTAATACTGTTTGTCCTCTTATACACATTACACCAACAATTAAAATTACAAAAGAAAATAAATTCCATGCCATAAAGGCTAAAAAATTGAATTGTTTTGTAAAAATCATAAATACAAGAGATAAACTTAATTGAGAAATTAAAATATCTATAAAACATAGTAACAAAGTGTAACGTATACTTTTAAATGTTTCTTTATAATTCTTATATTTAAACCATAATAGATTTATAGATAAGGATAATAAAGATACTAAACTAGAGATAAACATCGCAACACCATAAGCATCCTTATATTCTTGATGCGGATTAAAAAATCTTCCACCAATCCATGTCGCAAGAACTAAAAACGGTGCTACAATAAGTCCTTTCCAATTCCACCTTGTTATAGATATAAACATTATCAATAGTGAACATGCAGTAGTCATTAAAGTTGCATTTATCATAGTATTAAAAGCTACCATACCAACAGCCTCAACAATCACACCTATTACAATTAATAATGTCAAGTCAATTAACATATATTTTTTTATTTTCACAAAATACCTCACATTAAAAAATAATATGTTATTATTTAATTTTTAACAAAAATACAAAAAAATGATAACGCTTTCGTATTTTTACTTCTTAATTATAACACTTTTATTTTAATAAGTAAATAATAATTATTTAAATTATTTCTTTGTTTTTTATATATTTTATATGATAAAACCAGGAAAACCTGATTTTATCATATCTTTTTATTATTTTAAGGTAAGTACCTTACTATTTTCATCAAAATTCCAAATATTTTCTAAATCATATCCTAAAGTATTTTTAATAAATTCTTTATCTGTAATACTTTCTTTGAAATATTCTGCAGTACTACCATAATCAGTTATATATTCACTATATGTAGCATAACAATTAATTACATAAGTAATACCACCATTTATTCTTGAAGTATTTCTACCGATAATTGGACTACAATTCTTTAAAGCAATAGTAAATGGAGTTTTGTTGTATTCACATTCAAAATCACTAATTGAATTTGAAATTGAAATTAAACTATGACCATAGTTATAACCACCTAAAATACCACCAGCATATGTTTTAGCAATTATCTTACCTTCATAATAAACCTTATCAATAGTTAAAGTCATAAATGATTGTCTATTATCAAATCTTCCAATAAAACCACCAACATATTGGTCTCCATCTTTACCAATATTACTCTTAACAACACAGTTTTTAATTTCTACTTCTAATTCTGTTGCTTGAGATTCATCTTGGATAAAACCAATAAGACCAGATGATCTAGAACCACTTATAATATGATTTTCATCATTTATAACCGAAATTGATGAAAAATAATTTTTACCTACACCAACTTGTCCTGCAATAGCACCAACACGATCAGAACTCTTTAAATCTATATTAGTAACTTTTACATTATGAACATATCCACCAGACATAGTTCCTATAATACCAGATTTTTGAGCATCCTTACCTTCACTGTTAATTACAATGTTTTCAAAATTTAAATTCATTATAGTACCTTCAGATACTTTATAAATTAATGCAGGAGCACTTGTAGTAATATTAGTTAATTTATGACCATTACCATTTAATAATCCTTTAAATGATGCAGATGTTGTTTGCCAATTAAATTCAGCAAAATCTAAATCAGTAGTTAAAGAATAAATTGTTGTACTATTTGTAGAATCAGTAAATAATTTATAAAAATCTTTTGTTGTAGAAATAGTATTTAAAGTAACAGAATTAGTATATACATCTGATGTATGTGTTTTTGCATTATTTTCAACAACAGCATGAACATAATACGCTTCTTCATTTGAACATTCAACGTTAAATGAAACAATATCATCAAAGAATTCAAACATTTTTCCATTTGTTTTTATTTCTTCTTTTGTTGCAGAAGCATTTTTTGATGTTAATACATATATTTTACCAATAGGATAATCCATTTCAGCAGATAGATTAACACCATCACGGTTAACATATAATTCTAAATCTTTTGCAAAATCAACATTAAATGAAGGATTACAAACAAATACTTGGTAACTATATTCATTAGTTTCACTAGCATCATTCTTTAATGAAACTTTATGTGTAACAGTATAAACACCTGCTTTAGATGTATATACGCCATTAACTTCGTATGCTTTTGAACTCTTAGTTTCTTGATATATATATGAAGTAGATAAATCATATAATGCTTTATCTAAAGCTTTACCTGAATAATCAGATGAATTTGTAACTATTAATGATGGTTCATAAAATCTTTCATATTGATTCATAATAATCTTATTATCTACCACATTATTAACATATATATTACCAATACCAGGTTTATCAGCTACTACATTTAAAACAAATTCTTTTGTTTTAGAATAAGAACCACATTCTATTTCTGCTTTTAAAGTAACAGTTTTATCAACATCTTGTCTATTTACAGAAATAGTTATTTCCTTTGTTCCAGATACAGAACTTGAAATAGTATCACCAACAGATAATACACTTGGATCTGAAGAAATCCAATATATTTCACAGTCAGCATAGTTAGATGGTGCTAAGAAGTTTTGATAAACTGCTTTAGAATTACAATTAACTCTTAATGAATCATATGCAGAAATAACGCTTATTTCTTCATTTGTTAAATTTTCACCTATTTCTGTTGGTTCAAAATGATTGTACTCTTCATATCTAGTTTTAGTTAAATCAGCACCAATGTTAGAATTTTTAAATTCACCAGGAACTAAGTTTAAGAAACTTCCTAATTGAACAGAACCATCATCATTTCTCATTGTTTTATGAATTGTTGTATTAGCTAAGCCATTAGGAGCTTCTAACGAAACAAAACTTTCACTTGTTAACTCAAATGCTTCACCTTTTTTATCACTATATAAGCAAGATGCATCAATATTTTTATCAATTTTATAATATTTATTTCCACCTGCATAGAATACTGAATTTTCTGTAGCTCCTATATAACGGTCAGGTTGTGCAGTTTTATTAGTTACATATGATAATAAGTTTGTATAATTATTATAACTTTTTTCATCACGTGCAAGATCAAAATTACTTGATTCTGCTTCATTTGAAGCACTTGATGTTGCTTCAGCAGCTAATACTTTACCATTTTCATCAATTGCAGCACAGTTATTAAAAGTTGTACAGTTATTAACTGAAATAACACCAGGATTTGAATTATCACCAATACCATGTAGACGGTTATTAAAAGCAACACAGTTTTCTAATACTACATCACCTTTCATAGTACTACCACCAAGTTTAAAGCCTATACCATCACCATCACGTGTGATAAATCTTTCAACTCCAGATTCATTAGTTTTTTCCATTAAAAAACCATTTTCAAAAGAAACACAGTTATATAAAAATACTGTACCTATATTACCACTATCAACTTTAGCAAATAAATCCCAACCATCATCACTATTTCTATAAGCAATACAGCCATCAAATACATTACCATAGCCAACTGTTAATTTAGCAGCAAAACCATCAGCATTTTCACCAAATGTTTCATCGTCATAATTATTATATGATGTACAGTTTTTAATTAAATTATAAGATGGCCATTCAGATATATTAGCAAATGAACCACTTGCACGACCTAATTGTAAACCTGTATCTCTATTTTCATGGAATAAACAATTTTCAATTATATTATGACTTCCACCAATATACATTCCGTTATCACCAGCATTTACTATTTCAATATTATTAAAATGCCAATAATTACCATTTAATTCAATACCTCTATTTAAACTATCAAAAGCTTGTACACTAAAATCAAATATTGCAGCATCATTAGATTCATTAACAACATTTATATAATTGTGTGCATCTCCTGATTTATATGTAGTTATTCTTTTTGGAACCATATATCTACCAGGTAAAACCTTGATTGTAGTTCCTTTTTCTACATTGCTAAAAGCAGATATTATATCAAGAGGACTTTCTTCAGTACCTTTATTTGTTGAAATTCCAGTAGGACTAATATATACTGTTTTATTTTCTTCTACAGGAGTTTCTTTTTCGCTATCATTACATGAAGCAAGTCCTAAAATAGCTAATAATAGAGTAGGAATAATTAATAATTTCTTTTTCATTTTTCTATCCACCCTTTCTTTAAGCACTTAAAACAAGTGAAGCAATTCTACCAGCTCTTGAAACACTTTCAGGAACATCTTTATTAGCTGAATCATCAATTGCTGAAACAAATGTAATTGTATAAGTTCCAGGTTTTAAAGCAAATATAACTGTTGTTTCACTTCCAGATGATCCCTTAAGTGATATAAATCCTTCAGATGTAGTTAAAATACCTTCATTATATGCTTCTAATAAATTACCTTCACCATCTGTGACACTTAATAAAGATGTATTAGAAGAACCATTAGAACATGCAGATAATGTTAATTTAGTTATACCAGTAACAGTAAATGAAATACTATTTCCAGGAAGTACTTCAATAGAACGAACTGTTGTATGAGCACTATTTAAATATTTAACTAAAGTACCTGAGATAGTAAAGAAATCATCAATTTCACTTGGAAGTAAATCCTGTTTATGACTTGATGTTATTTCAACACCAGTATCAGTAGTTAATTGAGTAGCATCAATGGATTTATCAATTGTATAATCTGGTTGTGGATTATCTTTTATTAATACTTTAACTTGAACAGCTTTATAAACTCCCATTTCTGTATAAGATGCTTTTACATTTCTTTCTCCTGATGTAAAAGTATCAATTTTTGGAACATTTACTTTTTTTGTAGTTATTTCTGCTTGTTCTCCACTTTCATATGTTGCTTTAAAAATCCAATCAGATGTATCAACTTTACCACCAAAATCAAATTCAGTAGTACCACTAACAAATTCAATTGACAATAAAGTATCATTAACTGTAATTAAGACAAAATTCTTAATTGTATATACTTCTTCAGCTTCACCTAAACTATATTTTTCAGAATATGAAATAACAAGTGGATAAATATTAGCCCTATTCATATTTACATTAGACGAATCAATAATATATTGTTCACTTGTAAGTTCTACTATTGTTGAATCTGAATATAAAACAGATACTTTAATATCATCAGTTTTTAATTCTTCTTTTGTTTTATATGAAGTTATTGTTTTAGAAACATCTAAACCAATTATATGTTTTTCAATATTATCAACTAATGATGTTACTTTAACCTCATAAGAGTTTCTTTTAACTCTTCCTTCATATGTATATGATACTATAATAGGATATGTACCAACAGTTGTATTATCAAAACTACTATAATCGATTTCAACTGTATTAGAAACATCTTCTAAAGTACCATCAGAAAATCTAGCATTAGCTCCTAATTTATCACTAGAAAAACTTTCACCTATGTAATATGATTTTTTTACATCAGATGTATTTAATTGTAAAGAACTAATAGATTTCTTTTTAGTTGGTGTTTCAACTGGTGGTGTAGGTGAAACAGGTTCTTTTGATTCTTCATCACAAGAAGCTATAAAAAATACACCAAAAGCTAAAATAAAAGCCATTAAAAGCTTACCTATTTTTTTCATTTTTTTCTTCCTTCCTATTTCCAATTAATACAAAAACAATCAAGCGTTTTCATAAAATATAAACCCATTTTATCATTTTAAATCTAACTAGTCAATAATACAATTTAATCAAAATAATTTTTTTGTCAAAGATACTATACAAAAAATAGAAAATCTTTTATAATATTTTATAATAATGAAGAAAATGAGGTTTTTTTATGCAAATAGAAATTTCTATAAACAATAGTATTAATCAAGAATTAAAAAAATTAAAAGATGGTGATACATTAATATTAAATGATGGTATTTATAACGAAAAGGTTGAAGTATGGAATAACAATATTACAATTGTTGCTAAAAATAAACATAAGGCAATAATTTCTAATATGGATTATTATCATAAAATAATGCCTGATAATAATGAATGTAATACATTTAGAACATATACATTATATGTAGGTGGTAATAATGTATTATTAAAAGATTTAGTTATTGAAAATAGATCAACACCTTCTTCTATTTATGGACAGGCTGTTTCATTACACGTTGATGGTAATAATTTTATTTGTAGTGAATGTATTATTAAAAGTGCTCAAGATACTCTTTTTACAGGTCCTTTACCAAAGGATTTATTAAAAAGATATGAAAACTTTTATCCAAAAGAAAAATTAAAGGGTAATCCATCAAAACAAAAATATATTAACTGTCAAATAATAGGTGATGTAGATTTTATATTTGGTTGTGCAACAGCATTATTTGAAAACTGTGAAATAATTTCTTTAGATAGAAATTCAAACAGTCCAAGTTATATATGTGCTCCTGCCCATGATAAAAATACAATATATGGATATTTATTTTATAATTGCCATTTGATAGGTAATAATCCTACATTTCTTGCAAGACCTTGGCGAGACTATGGTAATGCTGCGTTTATCAATTGTATATTAGATAATCATATAATACCTGAAGGTTTTAATAAGTGGAATGGTACACAAAGAGATAAAACTGCAAAATTTTATGAATACAGTAAATATTATACAAATAATGATAGAGTATCATGGTCAAAACAAATGACTTTTGATGAAGCAGAAGAATTTGTAACAAAATTTAAAGAATATTTAAATTTATAATATTACAGAATTCGACAAATTCGACACAAAACAACATTATTTAACACAATAAAAAATAAAAATTTGTTAATTATAAAAAAATTATTAATTAATTTTTAATAAACTATTGTATTTTATTCTTTTTTCAATTATCATATCACTGTAAAAATTGGGAGGAATAAAATATGACAAAAATTATTGTGGCTGATGACAATAAGGATATATTATCTATGATCAGCGAATTTTTAAAAATGCAACCTAATATGGAAGTTGCAAAAACTTTTACTAGTGGAAAGGATGTATTAAGCTATTTAGAAGCTAACAAAGTTGATATCTTACTACTAGATATATTTATGCCAGATTTAGATGGCATAAATATTTTAAACGAAATAAGGTCTAATACAAAATATAATAGACCAAATAAGATTGTAGCAATAACAGCATTTAACACTGAAGCTATTATGAATAAGGCATGTGCATTAGGAGCTGATTACTTTATTGTTAAACCTATTGATTTAAATAATCTACAAAAAACTATTAACCAATTAATAAACATTGATTCTAATAAAGGTAATACATATAATTTAAAAGAAAAAAGTAAATCAGAAAGCCTTGATTTAAATACCGAAATAACTGAAATATTACATGAAATAGGTGTACCGGCGCATATAAAAGGATATTTATATTTAAGAGAATCTATTACTATGGTATATAATAATATTGATATTTTAGGAGCAATTACTAAATATCTTTATCCTACGGTTGCTAAAAAGTTTAAAACCACTTCTTCAAGAGTTGAACGCGCAATAAGACATTCTATTGAAGTTGCTTGGAATAGAGGTAATATAGATGCAATATCACAAATATTTGCTTATACAATAAGCTATAATAAAAGCAAACCAACAAATTCTGAATTTATTGCAATGATTGCTGATAAACTAAGACTTGCACATAAAATAACATATTAAGTTATGGGACAATTAAGTCCCATTTTTATTTAAATTTAAAAATATATAGAAAAATAATTTATTTTAATCTATATTTTTATTATCTAACTATTGGTTGTTTAATATTCAACTATTTAGTTATTAAAACAACTAATAATCGCTTAATATATTAGTTAAATAATATAATTAAAGTATAAAAAAAATCTGAAAAATTCAGATTTTTTCATTATCACAAAAACATAATTCATAAAGTTTTTGTTTAATATTTAATTCATCTAGCCATTTTGTTATTTCTTCTTTTAAATCTTCTTTATAATTATTTTCTAAACAAGCTCTAATTAATACATTTTTAGGAGTAGCCTCTAAATCCACAAATTCTAAAACTTGAGTTTTATAACCATAATATTCTAAAATATTTGCTCTTATTGAATCAGTTAGTATTGCAGAAAATCTTTCCTTTAATAATCCATATTTTGAAATTAAAGACATAGTTTTGTTGTTTAATTGTAGATTTATTTCATGTTGACAACATGGAACAGAAAATATATATCTACATTTCATTTTAATTGCATAATAAAGTGCATAATCTGTAGCTGTATCACACGCATGAAGAGTTATTATCATATCAACATCATTATCATTTTTAAAATTCGCAATATCGCCTTTAAAGAAACATAAATCATTGTAATTATATTTTTTTGCAATAGCATTACATTTATCAATAACATCATCTTTTAAATCTAATCCAATGATTTTACATTTTATATGTTTAATATTAACTAGATAATAATATAAAATAAATGTTAAGTAACTTTTTCCACAACCAAAATCTATTATTTTTAATTCTTTTTCATTTTTTATTGAATCATCAATCATTTCTAAGAAACGATTAATTTGTTTAAATTTATCAAATTTAGCTTTAACAACCTTTCCTTCACAAGTCATTATACCTAAATCAATTAATGGTTGAACAATAGTTCCTTCTTCTATAAGATATTGTTTTTTCTTATTGTGTTCTAAAACAACAAATTCTTTTCTTTGTAGTTTTTTATTAGTTAATAATTTTTTCTTACTAGATATTTTATATGAATATAAATACTCTTTTGTATTTAATTCAATACTACGAAAATAATTGTTTAAAATGTCATTTAAATAATCATTTAAATCATTTTCTTCAACATTATTATGAAAAACTTGTTTTTCAGTAAAAAGACTAACTTGGATTATTTCTTTTCCTTTAATAATTATTCTTTGTAACTTACCTTTTTTATAATTACATTCTTTATATGGAATAGAAAAAGTACCAGTTATAATATTTGTTGGAAATTCATACATGATAATATTCCTTTCTTGAAAAAAGCATCAGCTTAAAACTGATGCCTTTGAAATTACTTCTTTTCTTCTATTTCAGCATTTTTGAAGAATGATACAACAGATAATGCTGCAGATTCTGCTAATTGTTTAGAATTATACGTTTCACCAATATTTGCAAGTCTACCACTAGCAGTATATAAATTATAATGATAATGTTCATTTTTATCCTTTAAGATTTTAAATGTTCCAGTTTCAACATTATGTTTAAAGCTTTCAATAGAACTCATAACACCTGTTTTTGATGTATAACCTTCAGCTTGACATAAAATTTGACCATTAGAAGCTTTTAAATCCCAGCTATATTCACCATCAAATTTTTCAACTAAATATTTACCACCATTTTTTTCTTCTGCAGAAGATGTATCAACAAGTGCTTCAACAATATTATCTTGATTAGCAGGAGTTTCAATTTCAACAACATTAGAATTTAATGCAAACTTTTTAAAAGATTCAGAAGCACTTGTAGCTCTCTTTTCAGTTGCATAAGATGATCCTAACGCAATAACACGATAATTTTTAGAAGTTAATTTAAATTTAAATAAACCTTTTTTATCTTTGAAAATTCTTATTTCACCAGTTTCAACATTTCTCTTAACAGCTTCAATAGCTTTTAAAGTACTATCTTTAGTTGTATAAACTTCACTAACTACTAATAATTCACCATTAGAAGCTTTTAAACGATATTGATATCCATCACCACTTGGATATACTTCATATTTACCTGAATAAACTCTACCCTTTTGTTCTGTAGTTTCTTCTACTTTAGGAGTAGTAGCCTTTTTAGTTGTAGTCTTCTTTGTAGTAGGTTTTTCTTCTGTCTTTTCTTCAACAGGTTTTTCTTCTACTTTTTCTTCTGCTTTAGTAGCTACTTTTTTAGTTGTAGTTTTCTTTG
>CAZQOM010000002.1:0-39334 GCA_964595145.1 uncultured Anaeroplasmataceae bacterium
ACGATTAGTTCTAACCCAACCCATAATTGTAACACTCTTGTTTTCAAAATTTTCTTTTTGCGTAAATAATTGTTTTAATTTTGTTCTCATAATATCCTCCTTAATATTAAAAAAATCCTTAAGTTTTTCACTTAAGGACGAATTTTTCCGCGGTACCACCTTATTTTTATAGAAATATCTATAACACTTAAATCCTTTAACGCAGGTATACGAATGGTTCTACTTAATTTCTTCCATTTCTCAAAGGTGTTTTATTTATTTTTTTGTTATCTATTTGCACCAACCATAGATTCTCTTTAAAACAATCAAAAATAAATAGTCCTTATCACAGATTTATTATACATTTATTATTTTATACCAATTATAAAAAAAGTCAATTTAATTTTTATAAATGTAATAAATAAGTCCTATTATACATAAATTTATGATGTAAGGAGGAATTTTTTATACCTAGAATATCTTATACAAAAAAAGAATTAGAATTACTTGCAAGATTAATGCGAGCTGAAGCTGAAGGTGAAGGAAAAAAAGGTATGTTATTAGTAGGAAATGTTTGTGTTAATAGAGCTGTAGCTAATTGCTTAGATTTTAAAAAAATAAATACAATTTATAAAGCAGTTATGCAAAAACCTGGTGGTTTTGAAGCTACATCAAAAGGATATTTTTATCAACCAGCAAGAGATATTGATAAAAAATTAGCAAAAAGAGTACTTGATGGTGAAAGATTTATTCCTGCAACAAATGCCTTATGGTTTTATAATCCTCAAGGAAAAGAATGTCGTAAAACTTGGTGGAATCAACAACATAGTGGTACATATAAAAAACATTGTTTTTACGCACCAAGTGAAAATGAATTATGTTATTAAGAAAGGAAATTTTTTTATGAATTATTTTTACCCAAATCCATATAGCTATTATAGTGGGGGATTTTTCCCATATCAACAACAAAATGATCAAACAGATGAACAGTCATATATTGAAAATATATTAAGATTAAATCTTGGAAAAAATGTATCTGTTTATATGAATTTTGAAAACTCACAATGGGGTTCAAAGATATTTAAAGGTAAATTAGAAGCAGCAGGAAAAGATCATATTATTATTTCAGATTCAACTAATAATATGAGATATTTATTATTAACTATATATTTAAATTATGTAACATTTGATGAAGAAATAAATTACTATTACCCTTATCAAAATAATAAATAATAAAATAAAAAAAGCCAAAATACATTGATTTTTCAACATATTTTGGTTTTTACTATATTATACGTTTTTAGGCTTAATAACAATAGCTCTTGTTTCGCCTTCACCTTCAGATTCTGTATAAACATCACGCCATTCGCTTAGCTTTTCATGAATAACTCTACGTTCATAAGAATTCATAGGTTTTAATTTTACACTTATTTTTGTTTTTGCAACTTCCTTAGCAGTTTTTGTTGCAAGAATTTCTAATTGATGTGCTCTATTACTTTTATAAGAACCAACATCTAAACTAGTTACAATTCTATCTTTAGTATAAGATGAAATTAATGTTCTAACTAATATTTGTAAAGCATCTAAAGTTTTACCTTTAACACCTATTAATAAAGGATTTTCATTACTATCTATATTGTAATAAATTTGAGAATCTCCAACAGATCTAGCTTCAATTTGATAACCAATATTTAAAGCTTTTAAAATGTTTTCAATATATCTTTTTCCTTCTAATGTTAAATTAACATCAACTAAGGCTTCACAATTTAATCCTTCTGGTAATTCACCTAATACATTTATAAATATTTTATCACTAGATAAATGCAATTTTTTAACTGCTTCAGCTAATGCTTCTTCAGTAGTTTTTGCAATAACTTCTACTTTTTTTTGCATGTTACACCTCTCCTATATTACTGTACTCTTTTTTTGAGCTTTATGATAATTATATTCATTTATTTTACGACCAACAAAACTTTGGAATAATTGATATATAGCACCTATTAACCAATATAAAGCCAATGAAGTTGATGAAAGTGACATAAATACAAACATAATATTCATAATATAAGTCATCATTTTCATTTGTTTTTGTTGTTGTTCTTGTTGTGCAGTTGTAACTTTTCTTTGTTGACTCTTTTCTTGTAAATATTTTGGTTTTCTTTGTGATATTTTTTGACTTAAAATAGTAATTCCACCAAAAGCAAGCGCAAGAACAACTGCAAATATCTTATCATGTATTGTAGTAGCATCAAAGAAAGAAGTGTTTAATTCAAAGAAATTAAATACTTTAGTATTATGTAATGCAAAAGTACCATATTGAACTATTTCTACACCATTAACATTAACAGTTGATGTAGCATTTATACGTCTTACAACCTCATACATAGCCATAAATATCGGGAATTGTATAAACATTGGAAGTATACAACCAAGTGGATTGATTTTATATTTTTTATATAATTTCATCATTTCCATTTGCATTTGTTGTTGAGATTGAGGATCTTTTCTATTTCCATATTTTCTTTGAATTCTATCCATTTCTGGTTGCATTAATGTCATCTTTAAGCTCATACTATTTTGCTTAGAATAAATTGGCCAAGCTATAGTTCTAACTATTAAAGTAGTAAATAATATACCCCAAAAGAAAGAATTACCTAAAGCTTTACCTATATGAGAACAAATCCAAGCTATAGGCCATGATAAAATTGAAACAGGCCAACCCCACATTGCTTCCCATGAAGAATCAAATTTAAATTCTTGAGAATATCCTCCCCAATTATCTAGATAAGGTCTATTTTCATTCCAATTATTAGAGTTTGTTCTACAACCAGTTAAACTTAATAATAAAATAAATAGAAATCCAATCATAATAAATTTATATTTATTTTTATTTAAAAATTGAATCATTTTTTTCTCCTTTCATAAGTAATTTTTGCTTAGAAAAAAGATAGTTTAATTCTTTATTTATACCTTCAAAATTAAGTTCTAAAACTTTTATTCTAGCAACGATAAAAACATCAACATTAGGTTTTATATCAAAATTTCTAATGACTGCTCTAATTTGACGTTTTAAACGATTTCTAACTACAGCATTACCTATTTTTTTTCCGACACTAATCGCATAACGAAAATGGTTGGTTTCGTTTTGTTCTTTTATATATAATGTAAAGTAAGGATTTTTAGAAAAACGATTATTTTTTAATATTTTTTCTATATCCTGACTTTTCTTTACGCGATATTGTTTTTTCATAGATTATACCTAATTTATAATAAATAAAAAACACAACCAAAAAAAATTATTGTTCTGGTTGTGCTAGTTTTGTCAATATTTATTATAAAATTATACAGTTAATTGTTTTCTACCTTTTTTACGTCTACGAGCTAAAACTTTACGACCATTTTTTGTAGCCATTCTAGCACGGAAACCATGAGTAACTTTTCTTTTACGTCTATTAGGTTGATAAGTTCTTTTCATAATTTTTTATACCTACCTTTCTTACGAAACCACGCTTTAACATTTTACCAAAAAAGTATATGATTGTCAAACACTTTTTTAAATTTTTTTCTACTATAATATAAAGGCTATAAAAAAATAGCTTTTTAAATGTTGAAAAATGTAATTTTTTTATTTTTTTATAACAAATTCATATTTATTTTATTTAACATGAAATAATAAAGAGCGTGATAATAAATTTCTTATAATTTTTTTAAATGTTTAAAATTTTTTTATAAGTGTGGATAACTTATCAATACACTTATCAACCTGTTAATTTGTAGAAAATGTCAAAAAAAGGCCATAAATTAAGATATTTTTATAGAGTTATCCACACTTTTACCCTAAAATTTGACAAAAAATAAAAAAGTTATCCACACTTTTTGTGGAAAAAAAATCCTTGTTAATTTTAATTTTTGTGCTATCATAATTAAGAATGTGGGTGTATATTATGGAAACGTATCAGAATTTATGGAATCAAACTAGAGATATTTTAGCTAATAACTTTGCAGAAGAAACTTTTGAAGAGCTTTTTTCTGATGTAAAAAAAGTTGTTCAAGTAGAAAATGGTGTAATTTATGTTTTAACACCATCTACATATATAAAAACTAAGATAAATCATCTTTGTTCTAGAAAAATTACTGAAATTTTAAGTGAAATTACTACTGAAAAAGTTAAATTTAAGTTTGTTTGTGAGGATGAAATAAAACCAAAAAAGGTAATTACTCCAATAAAATTAAATAAAAATAATTTAAAAAGTAATTATACTTTTGAGTCATTTGTTGTAGGTGATTCTAATAGATTGAGTTATATGACAAGTTTAAAAGTTGCAGACCAACCTGGTGTTGTTGTTAATCCTTTATATATTTTTGGTGGTGTAGGATTAGGAAAAACCCATTTAATGCATGCTATTGGTAATCAAATTATGGAAAATGATTTAAATAATAATGTTTTATATATTCAAGCTACTGATTTTATTTCTGATTATATTAAAGCTGTTCAAACAAAAAATATGGTGGCATTTGAAGAAAAATATGAAAATTTAGATGCTTTGTTAGTAGATGATATTCAAATGCTTGCTCAAGGTAATAAATCTCAACAAGAATTTTTTAAACTTTTTAATGATTTAATTACAAGACAAAAACAAATTGTTATAACATCTGATTGCCCAGCTAAAAAATTAACAGGTATAATGGATCGTTTAACCTCAAGATTTCAAATGGGATTAAGTGTTGATATTCAACAACCAGATTTATCTCAACGTATTAATATATTAAAAAGAAAGTTAGCTGAAACAACAAATAAACAAATCGATGAAAAAATATTAGTTTATATAGCTGAAAACTTTATAGATAATATAAGAGAACTTGAGGGTGGTTTAAATCGTGTTTTATGGTATAGTGAAGTATATAATAAAGAACCTACCTTAGAAATAGCAAAAGAAGCTTTAGTTGTTTTAATAAAAACTCATGAAGATAAAGAAAAATCTAATTATGATGCAGCCTTAAGTGTAATTTCTAATACCTATGGTATTAGCACATCTGATTTATTAGGTAATTCAAGAAAAGCTAAATTTGTATTACCAAGACATATAGCTATGTATATTTTAAAAACTCATTATGGATTAAAAGATGAAAAAATAGGAAAATTATTAAACGGTAAGGATAGATCTTCTGTCATTCATGGAAGAACAAAAATAGAAGAAGATTTAAAAACAAATCCTGAATTAAAAATGGCTATTGATACAATTTTAAAAAAAATATAAAATTGTGGATAAAATAATAGATTTCCACACCAAAATATGGTATAATTTTAATTGAAAAATCAAGATATTTTGGACTTATCCACATATCAACAAACATAATAATAATTATAAAGAATAATAAATATAATATTTTAATTAAGGAGTAGTTTTATGAATTTTACAATTGACCGTGATATATTACTTGAAAATTTAACAATAATCTCAAGAGGCTTACCAGCTAAAAGTCCTATGCCTATTTTAACAGGTATTAAAATTGAAGTTACAGCTTCTGATTTATATATGACAGCATCTAATACTGATATTTCTGTTGAAACATTAATTAATGATTCTTCTTTAGAAATTGAAAAACCAGGTAAAACAGTTGTACCAGGTAGATTTTTTATCGATATAATTAGAAAAATTAATTCTAAAAAAGTTAATTTTTGTTTAGTAGAAGATAAAATATTAATTATTAAAGCTGATAGAGGCGAATATAAATTACATATTATGGATCCTTTAGATTATCCAAATATTGATTTTGTATCATTAGAAAATCCTTTAGAACTTCCTGCAGACTGTATAAAAAATTTAATTAAACAAACAAGCTTTGCTACTGCTCAAAGTGAAAAAAAGCCTATTTTAACAGGTGTTCATTTAACATATGAAGAAAACAAACTTACTGCAACATCTACAGATTCATTTAGATTAGCTCAAGTTATTTTAGATATACCTGAATATAGACCTTTTAATATAACAATACCTAATAAATCTTTAGATGAATTATTAAAAGCTCTTGATAATTATAATGATAATATTAATTTATATTTTTCAGTTAATAAACTTTTAATTAAATTTAAAAATGTTTTATTCCAAACTAGATTATTAGATGGTAATTATCCAGATACTTCTCGTATAATACCAACAAATTTCCCTGTTTTATTAACATTTGATAAAGAAGATTTATTAGAAGCAGTTGAACGTGTATCTCTTCTTTCACCAAGAGAAAAGATGAGTTCTAGTGAATTATCTTATAGTATTATTAAATTATCTATAACAGAAGAAAGAAATATTATAATTTCTTCAACTAATGCTTCTATTGGTGATGCATATGAAGAATTAATTCCTTTAGATACTAAATTAGTTGGACCTTTAACAATTGGATTTAGTTCTAAATATTTAGTAGAAGCATTAAGAAGTTTTGAATCAACAGAAATTACTTTACATTGCAATGAAGGAATTAGACCTTTTGTTATTACAGGTGAAAAAGATGCTAATTTAACTCAATTAATTTTACCTGTTCGTATGGATTAATAATTTTTTTGAGGTTGTAACATAAATTACAACCTTTTTTCATTTAATTATATTAAATAAATAAAATTTTTTGATTTTAATATATTTCTTATATATAATTAATAAAAAGGAATATTTAATAAAAATATTACTAGAACAAGTTTGATTGATATTATCAAAATATAACATAATGATATTTAATATCATTTATATAAAAAATTATTTTAAATCTATAGGAGAAGTTTAGTTTATGATTGAAATAAATAATTTAGTAAAAGAATTTAAAAGACCTATTAGAAAAAGTGGTTTAATAGGTATGCTTAAAACATTATTTTCTAGAAAATATGAAACTAAGGTTGCTGTTCGTAACATATCTTTAAAAATAAATGATGGTGAAATAGTAGGTTATATAGGTTCAAATGGTGCAGGTAAATCTACTACGATAAAGATGATGTGTGGAATATTAACACCTACAAGTGGTAATGTTTTAATAGATGGATTAGAACCTTATAAAAAAAGAAAACAAGTTGTTAAAGATATAGGTGTTGTTTTTGGTCAAAAAACACAACTATGGTGGGATATTCCATTAATTGAATCATTTAAAGTTTTAAAAGAAATATATCAAGTATCAGATAATGATTATCAAGAAAGATTAGCATTTTTATGTGATATATTAGGAATAGAGGAATTTTTAAACCAACCTGTAAGAACTTTATCTTTAGGTCAAAGAATGCGTGCTGATTTAGCAGCTTCTTGGTTACATAACCCTAAAATATTATTCTTAGATGAACCTACTATTGGTTTAGATGTTTATGTTAAAGAAAAAATAAGACAAGCTATAAAGTTAATGAATCAAAAATATCATACAACTGTATTACTTACAACTCATGATATGCAAGATATTGAAAATTTATGTTCTAGAATAGTTATTTTAGAACAAGGAAATATTATATATGATGGTAGTTTACAACAAATAAAAAATGAATTTGGTAATATAAAAACTATAATAGTTAAATTAAAAAATGAAATAAATATAGAGAAATTAAATAATTTTAATAATGAAATAAGTTATAGTTTAGATAATAATGATTTAATAATTAAATTTAATGCTGATAATGTATTATTAGAAGATGTAATAAATTATTCATTTAAAAACTTACCTTTAACAGATTTAAATATTAAGGGTATAAGTATTGAAGATGTTGTAAAATCATTACTTGCTAAGGAAGAAGAGGCAAAGAAAAATGTTTAAAAAATATAAACCGTTCTTTAGAACTGGTGCTATGGATTTATTAGCTTTTAAATTTAATTTATTTTCTTGGTTTTTAATTACATTATTACAAGTAATATGTGTACTCTTTTTATGGACTTCAGTCTTTAAAAACGCTCCAGATGGCTTAAATTCGGTTATTAACGGGTTTTCTTTTAAAGAAATGATAACTTATACCATTTTTATTAATATCTTTAATTTTGTGGCTTTTTCGAATAATACAATATGGATGATAAATGATGAAATAAAAGATGGAACAATCGCAATGTCTTTTATTAAACCTATTTCTTATCGAATAAGGTTTGTATTTATTAATTTAGGCTCTGTATTTATGCAAAATATAATATTAGGTATTCCATGTTTTATAATATTTTATATTATATTTGGATGTTTAGGATATATTAATATTGTATCTATTTCAACATTATTGATTCACATATTATTATTTATAATATCTCTTTTAGTAGCAACATTATTAAATGATGTTATTAATTATATATTTGGTGTATTATGTTTTTATACTTCATCAGGATTTGGTATTAACCAAATCAAAAATGTTATTATTGGATTTTTATCTGGAAGCCTACTTCCTATATCATTTTTTCCTGGTATATTTGGTGAAATAGTAAGTTATTTACCATTTGCAGGAATGGCTCAAAATCCTATTTTAATATTTTTAATGAAATTAGATTCATTAGAATCACTAAAAACTATTGGTTTAAGTATATTATGGCTTATTATATTAGAATTTATAGCATGGTTATTATTTAGAAATGCTAGTAAGAAAGTAACTGTTCAAGGAGGTTAAAATATGAGATATATATCACTTTATTTTACCTGTATTAAAAGATCTATAATATCTAGATTAGAATATAAAAAAGATACTTTTGTTGCGTTATTTTCTTTCTTTTTATCTAATATAAGTTCTATTTTATCTATTTATTTTATTGTTAATTCTATACCTAGCTTAAATGGTTGGAATATGTGGCAATTAGGATTTTTATACGGATTTTCTATGATGCCGGTAGCTCTTGATCATTTATTTAGTGATGATTTGTGGCTTATTTCTTATTTTAAAGTTAAAAATGGAGAACTAGATAGATATTATTTAAGACCTGTCCCTGTTTTGTTTCAGTCTTTTGCTGAAACATTTCAACCAGAAGGTTTTGGTGAACTTATTGTAGGTATTATTATGCTTATTTTATGTGGTAATATGATTAATATAAATTTAAGTTTTAGTAACGTATTGCTTCTTATTATTGCAACTATTTTTGGAGCAATTATAATAACATCGTTAAAAATAATTTTTGCATCACTTGCTTTTATTTTTAAAAGAAGTGGACAATTATTACAAATAGTATATAATTTTATTACATTTACTAGATATCCATTAAAAATTTTTCCAAAAATTGTTCAAAATTTATTAATATTTGTTTTTCCTTTTGCTGTTGCTATATCTTTTCCAGTAGAAAGTGTTATATTTAATAATTATAATAATTATTTATTATGTTTAATAATTATAACTGTTTCTATTATATTTTTAGGAATATCAATAGCTATTTGGACTATTTTAGCAAGAAAATATCAATCAACAGGAAGTTAGAGAGGGTATTATGAGTAATATTTATTCAAAAGACAAAACAACAAAATTATTCATTAGCCATTAATTATTTTAAAATAGCTTGTGAAGAAGGATATTGTTTTATAGATAAATTAACTAAAGCTTATCTTGAATTAGCTAGAAAATTATTAGAAGAAAATCAAAAAGAAGAAACTATAAATTTAATTTTAGAGGCAATTGATTATTATAATACTTTAAAAGATGAAGAAGATGGACAGTATTATTTGTATACAGGTGATTTATATAGTTTCCTTTATCAAAATGTAGAAAATAAAGAAGATTGGTATTTAAATGCTAAAAAGTTATATATTAAAGGTGAAGAGTTAGGAAATGAAGGATGTATAATTGGAAAACTGCATTTAAATGTTGATTGGAGTAATGTTGATTTATTTAATAATGATGAAGAATAATAACTAATATAATTAAACTCGTTATAAAAAAGTGTAAAAATATCATTTATAAAAGAATGTTTTTTTAATAAAAAACAAGTTAGTAGCACTATTAATGAATCTATGATGAAATATTATAAAGAATATTTATGTGTCGGTGGTATGCCAGATGCTATTAATACATATTTACATACAAATGATTTAAATCAAGTATATGATGTTCAGTATAATATACTAGAACAATATAAAGATGATTTAGGAAAATCTTTAGATGAATTTGTTAATAGCAAGGAATTAATAAGAATTATGGAAGTATATAATTCTATTTCAATTCAATTAGCTAAAGAAAATAAGAAGTTTCAATATAGTGTTATTAATAAAAATGCAAAAGTAAGAGAATATCGTAATGCTATTACATGGTTAGAGAAGTTTGGACTTATAAAGATTTGTTATAATATGAATACCTTGGAATTACCACTAGAAGGAAATAAATTTAAAATATATGTTGCTGATACTGGCCTTTTTGTTGCAATGTTAGAAAAAGGAACTACAAATAATATTTTAAATGTTGATTTAAAAATATATAAAGGAGCTATATTTGAAAATATAGTTGCAGAAGTTTTAACTAAATTAGGTAAAAAAATTTATTATTTTAGTGAAAATACAGGTCTAGAAATAGATTTTGTTATTAATTATAATAATTAATTAACTTTAATAGAAGTTAAATCTAATAATGGTAATAAAAAGTCATTAAAAGAAGTATTAAATAATAAAACAAAATATAATATTTCACACGCAATAAAATTAATAGATGGCAATATAGGTGTTAAAGAAAATATATATATGATACCTCTTTATATGTTTTTTTTATTAGATTAATAAATATGTTATAAATTATAAAACTGTAAAATTGATGATGTTAAAACAATCAATTTACAGTTTTTTATTTAATATTTTAAATATAAAAAAATTAAAGCTAACTGAGATAGTCAAATTATATAAATATAATATTATTTTAATTTAAAATATAAATAATTAAAGTTTGAATATATCACTTTAAAGAAGTATAATATAAATGTATTTATAAAGGATGGTAAATTTTATGAATAAATTAAGCGATTGGGATTTGATGATATCAGGAAAATTATATAACCCTTTAAATCCTGATATTACAAAAATACATAATAAAGGTTTATATTTATGTGAAAAATTTAATAAAATTTCAGTTAGAAAACAAAAACAAAAACAAAAAGTATTAGAAAAATTAATACCTTCATCTAAAGGAAATAATTTAGGCATATTTTCACCATTTTATTGTGAATATGGTATAAATATTAAAGTTGGTAAAAATTGTTTTATTAATTATAATTCCATATTCTTAGATGTTTCTCCTATAACATTAGGAAATAATGTTTTAATTGGAGCTAATGTTGTTTTAGCAACACCAAATCATCCGTTAATTAAAGAAGAAAGAATGTATAATAAATATCCAGACGGATATTATGATTTAGAATATTCAAGTCCTATTATAATAGAAGATAATTGTTGGATTTGTTCTAGTGTAACAATTTGTGGTGGCATTACAGTAGGTAAAAATAGTGTTATAGCTGCAGGGTCTGTTGTTACAAAAGATATTCCACCTAATAGTTTAGTAAAAGGAGTTCCTGCCAGGGTAATAAGAAAAATAGATGAAGATGATTATATTGATGTATGGAATACATATATAAATAATGAAATACCATTATCAAAAAGAAAAAAACAAGTTCGCTAGCTTAAGAATCACTATTATGTGTAAGAATGACAGTTGTTTAATTTATATTATAATATTGATTAAAAACTTGAAACATTTATTCTTGTTTACTAGAATCAAGATTAAAAATATCTAGAATCTTAGAGTTGTAAGATTATAATTCTTACAATTACTATTATACGAGAGGTTATATAATGAAAAAAGTAAAAATTAATACAGAATATATTACATTACAACAATTATTAAAAATGGAAAATATTATATCATCTGGAGGAGAGGCTAAATATTATTTAGCTGAAAATAAAGTATTAGTTAATAATGAATTAGAAAATAGAAGAGGAAAAAAATTATATCCTAATGATATAATAATTATTGAAAAGAAAGAATTTGTTATTGAATGATTAATAGTATAATTTTGAAAAATTTTAGAAAATTTAATAATTTAAATTTAGAATTTAAAAATAAAATTATTATATTTACAGGACAAAATGCTGTAGGTAAAACGACAATATTAGAAGCCATATATTTAATATCGACATCTAAAAGTCATAGAACAAATGATATAAAAACAATAATAAAAAATAATGAAGAATGTTCAAATGTCATTTTAAAAAGTGATAAAACATATAAAATAGAAATAACTAAAGAAGGAAAAAAAAGTTATATAAATGATATACCTTATCAAAAATTAAGTGAATTTATAGGTAGAATACCAGTGATAATGTTTTCACCATATGATATAGATTTAATATTAGGTTCTAAAATGTATCGTAGAAGGTTTTTAGATTTAGAATTATCTTTATTAGATAAAAATTATTTAAGAAATATATCCAATTATAAAAAACTTTTAAAAGAGCGAAATGAATTATTAAAAATATATTCTTCTGATAAAAAAATAATGCTAGATGTTATAACAAAACAATTAGAAGAATTAATTAATAAAATATATAATCAAAGAAAAAAATTTTTAGATTTATTAAATGATAAACTTAAAAATGTGTGTAACAAATTAGAATGCGAAACATTATTTTTGGAATATTTACCTACATATGATATAAATAATTTAGATGAATCATTTAATTTAAAATTAAAATATGACATTTTAACTAAAACCACAAATATAGGTATTCATAGAGATGATTTTAAAATCAATATTAATTCAGTTGATGCAAAAGAATATGCATCAGAAGGGCAAATGCGTAATGCTATTCTTGCGATTAAATTAGCATTAAAAGAAATATATTCATCTAATAATAAAGAAATTATATTACTATTAGATGATGTGTTTTCAAGTATAGATCAAAAAAGAATTAATCACATTATGGAATATATTAAATCAGAAAATCAAACATTTATTACAACAACATCACTGTTTAATATTCCTGATTATTTATTAAAAGAAGCCCAAATTATAAGACTTTAAAGGAGAGACTTATGAAAAAATTAAAATTGTTAATTATATTATTAATTTGTTTATTCTTATATTCTTGTAATAACAAACAAAATGAAAATAATTTATCTACACAACAAAAAAATATATTATCCGCTATAAATGAAACTAATTCTTATATAACTGATAAAATGTTTGAAAAAGAAACATTTTCAAATGTATTACAAAATAAATTAGAAAATAGTTTAATATATGAATTAGAAAATAAATATTTGATTATTTATGATGATTTAAAATACATTTATGATTTAAAACAATTAAAAAAAACAGAAGAAGAATATTTAATTGTTGATAACGTAAATGAAGCGTTAAATAAAGATGTAGGAACATTTGTTTTAACAAAAGGATATAATACTGCCTATGATGGTGGAAATGCATGTTATAAGGTTTTAGAATCACTTAAAACAAATGATTATATTATAACTAATGAAGATAATACTAAATGTTTAAAATATATTACATATAATTCTATAATAAATATCAAACAAATGGGATATAAAGATAATGAAGTGCTAGATGAATATGTAAATAAATTTACAGAAAAAATAAATTTAAAAAATTTATTTGTTAATAAAGGAACATATAAAGTAATAAGCAATTTTAATGTAGATGTAAGTGATAAATCATATTATTCATATGAAGCAAATATTTATTCAGATGATGATTATAATAAAGACGGTGGTATTAATGGTTGTTTATTTTATGTTTTTAATAATATAAAAAATATAATCATTAATGGATTTGATTTAAAAATAAATATTAATAAAAAATTAAAAAGTCCATTATTAGGACTTGTTTCTGCAAGAGATATAGATGGTTTAAAAATATATAACTGTTCATTTTATTTACCTAATGAGGCATCAATATACCCCTCATCAGGTATAATAGATTTTTTTACTGGTTGGCAAAATGTTGAAATAAAAAATTGTCATTTAGAAAATCATTCATCAACAGTTGGTGGTGGAGGTTTAGGATTTAGAGATATTTTAAAAAGAAATTGTAAAAATGCTATTGTTGAAAATAATTATATATATTCAAACTGTAAAGATGAAGTAATAGCTGTTTTTAGTGGCGGAGATACTAGTCTTTATCCTAATGAAACAGGAGGAGGAAGTATTGATAATGTCATATTTAAAAATAATACAATAGAAGGTGGTAAACCTAATGATGATATAGGACCTAGAGTAGTTGGATTAACTGTAGGATATCAATTATCTCCTGTTACTAACGTAGTTTTTATTGATAATGATATCAAAATGTATTCAGCAAATTATTTATTATTATATGGTAAAACAGATACATTAACTTTTAAAAATAATAATGTTTTAATTGATTCAAGTTATCAAGAAAAATTATATACATTATTTTGGCATAACACTCATGCTGATGAGGCATTTAATATAATTGTTGAAAATAATTATTTTGAAACTATTAATAATTCAACAATTAGAACAGTTTCAGAAACTGATAAAGAATTTAGTTTTATAAATAATACTTGTAACTTCAATTTAGTGGCTAGATTATTTGATAGTCTATCTATTTATGAAAATAATAATTTTATAATTGATACTATTTCAGGATGTATTTATCATAATATAAAAGAAGTTAAAAATAATAAAATTACAGTAAAAAAATTAAATGTTGTTTATGAATTATATAATTTAAATTTAAAAAATGATATAATGATTATAGAAGATGAAATAAACGTATCATCTACTGGTGCTAATTTTATGATGTTTAATGGTAATGATATTAGATTTAATAATCATACCATTACATTTAAAAAAATTAAATGTAATATAGAAAAGGTTGAATCTAAATATTATTATTTAGCATATGATACTACACCAGTTAAAGATAAAGGTATAATTAATTTCATCAATTCAGATTTATCAGTATATAATGATAAAAATCATAATTTCATTGCGAAAGATGATGAATCTAAAATTGTAGTTAATTATAAATAGGGGGGGAAATATGAAAAAAAATATTATTATTTAGTGCTATTTTATTATCTGTATTAAGTTTAACTTCTTGTAAAAGTGATAAAGATTGTAAATATAGTACAAAAGATACATACGTTGATATGTTAGGACATAATCCTGTTGAATCATTTACAGGCTATGAATCTACATGTACAACTGGTGGTATAAGTGCAGTTACAACTTGTTCTAGATGTGATAAATTATTATCAACTGCTACAAAAACGTCACCACAAGGACACAAAGATGTGGATAAAAATGGTATATGCGATACTTGTAATATAAGTCTAGAAGATGATTATATACTGATTTCAACTGTTGAAGAGTTAATTAATATAAATAATGATTTATCAGGAAGATATAAATTGGTTAATGATATTACTGTAAATGATGATTTTAAAGGCATAGGTTCAGAAGAAAAACCGTTTAGAGGTTATTTATATGGTGATGGATTTACAATTTCTAATTTAAAAACTAATTTAATTTATAAAAACCAAGGAACAATAGATAATGTAGGTATATCAAATGCTAATATTCAAGTGTCAAATGGATTTGTAAGAACATATAAAAATTACGAAGGAGATACCACTGATACAATCCCTGATGTAAAATTAGGAATATTGACATCTGTTAATAGCGGTAAAATAATTAATTGTTTAGTCAAGGGAAGTATTAGTATCGAGTATTTTCTAGCTATTAAATTTTCGACCCACTCAGAACATCCAAAAGTTAAAGTTTTAACAACAAATCATAATATTTATATGGGTATTTTTTCTGGAATAAATTTAGGTACTATTTCTAATTGTCAATCAACAGCATCAATAACTGCAGATATAACTCAAAATGTTGAGCATATACATACAATTCCAACTATAATTGGTGCTCTGTTAGGAACATACCTTCAAGAAGCTTTGAATGGTTACATGAATGCATATTTTGGAGTATTTAGCGGTTATAATTATAATAAAATTATTAATTCTATTATTACAGGAACTGTAAAAACAATTGCTACCGCAAGAAGTCATTTAATGGCAACATATTCAAGAAATGATTCTAATATTAACTGTTATGCAGGTTCTATTACTGGATATAATCAGTCTACAATTGACTCTATTGTTGTAGAAAATGAATTCGAATTTATAGATATTTATGATCCAGGTATAAAAAATGTTAAAACCAATGGTACTGGCTATAATAACAAAATAGAAAGAATTAATGATACTAATTATGATGGTTTAGTTGGTAAAACTGATAATCAAATGAATAATTTATTAAGAAAATATTAAATATTTAAAGGATAGAATAGAATGATATCTATTTTATCCTTTTTTTAATTTTATAAAAATACAAATAAAAATTATAAAAAATATAATAAATTGCTAAAAATTGCTCAAAACACGTTTTTTAACGACTTTTATTGTTTTGTGTATGGGAGTATTACATATAATTTAAATTCGATTTTGAGTCAATTATCTTGAAAAAAACTGTTCTATATGATATAATCATATAGAGATATTTCAAGAAAATATTCTTATTGAAAAGGAGTCTAATATGGAAAAAGATTATAAACATTATGATGCCGAAAACATACAAGTGTTAGAAGGATTAGAAGCAGTTAGAAAAAGACCAGGTATGTATATTGGAACTACAGGACCTGCAGGATTACACCATTTAGTATGGGAAATAGTAGATAATTCAATTGATGAAGCATTGGCTGGTTTTGCATCACATATTGAAGTTGAAATATTACCTAATGACGTTATTAGTGTTACTGATGATGGTCGTGGTATGCCAGTTGATAAACATCCTAAGACTGGGAAAAGTGCAGTTGAAACTATTTTTACAGTTCTACATGCTGGTGGTAAATTTGATGGAAGTTCATATAAGGTTTCAGGAGGATTACATGGTGTTGGTGCTTCTGTTGTTAATGCACTTTCTGAATGGTTAGAAGTAGTTGTTAGTCGTAACGGAAAACAATATAAACAACGTTTTGAACGTGGTAAGGTTGTTTATGATTTAAAAGAAGAAGGAGAATCTAATCATACAGGTACTCAAGTAATCTTTAAGGCAGACCCTATTATGTTTACTGAAACAACTGTTTATTCTTTTGAAACATTAAGACAAAGAATTCAACAACTTGCGTTTTTAAATAAAGGTATTAAATTAACTATAAGAGATAAAAGAACTGAAGAAGAAGTAGAAAATGTATACTACTATGAAGGTGGTATTAAAGAATATGTAGAATTCTTAAATACTGGTAAAAAGTTAATTGAACCTAATATAATTTATTGTGAAGGTGAAAAAGATAATATTCAAGTAGAAGTAGCATTACAATATAATGATACTTATACAGGCCTTATTTATTCATTTACTAATAATATTAATACTCATGAAGGTGGTACTCATGAAGAAGGATTTAGATTAGCTTTAACTCGTTGTATTAAAAATTATGCCGTATCAAAGAATCTTTTAAAGAAAGATGAAGAAATAAATAATGAAGACGTTAGAGAAGGTTTAGTAGCTGTTGTATCTATTAAACATCCAAATCCTCAATTTGAAGGACAAACTAAAACTAAACTAGGAAATACAGAAGTAAGAGCAATTGTATCTCAATGTTTAGGTGAAGCATTAGAACGTCATTTCCTTGAAAATCCAAGTGATGCTAAAGAAATAATAGAAAAATGTTTACTTGCATCACGTGCTAGAGTTGCTGCAAGAAAAGCTAGAGAAGCTACAAGAAGAAAATCACCTTTAGATAATTTAAGTTTTGCATCTAAATTAGCTGATTGTCGTTGTAAAGACCCTGCTAAATCAGAAATGTATATAGTCGAAGGTGATTCAGCTGGTGGTTCTGCTAAATCTGGTAGAGATAGTGAATACCAAGCTATTTTACCTTTAAGAGGTAAAGTATTAAACGTTCAAAAAGTAAGACTTGAAAGAGCGTTAAGTAATAATGAAATTTTATCAATGATTCAAGCTATTGGTACAGGAATAGGTGAAGAATTTGATATAACAAAAGCTAGATATCATAAAATAGTAATAATGACCGATGCCGATGTCGATGGTGAACATATTTGTATATTACTTCTTACATTCTTCTTTAGATTTATGCCTGAATTAATAGAAAAAGGATATATTTATGTAGCTAAACCACCACTATATAAAGCACAATTTGGTAAAACAGTTAAATATGCTTATTCAGATGAAGAATTAGAAGCATATAAAAAAGAATATCCTGATCGTAAACCAGATGTTCAACGTTATAAAGGTCTTGGTGAAATGGATCCAAGTCAGTTATGGGAAACAACAATGGATCCAGCATTAAGAACGTTAGTTCAAGTTCATTTAGAAGATGCAACTATCGCAAGTCAAACATTTGAAATGCTAATGGGTGAGGATGTTGATCCTCGTAAGAATTTTATCCAAGAAAATGCTCATTATGCTAATAATCTAGATATTTAAGATTGGAGGAAGAATAATGGAAAAGGATAAAGAAAATTTTGTTGAATTAGAAAAACAAGAATTTGATAGAATAGAACAATTAGATATTAATAATAAAGTTAAAACTTCATTCTTAAATTATGCGATGTCAGTTATTATCGCAAGAGCATTACCTGATGCAAGAGATGGTTTAAAACCTGTTCAACGTCGTATTTTATATGGTATGAATGAATTAAAGATTTTCTCAAATGTAGCTCACAAAAAATCAGCTCGTATTGTTGGTGATGTTATGGGTAAATACCATCCACATGGTGATTCATCTATATATGAAGCAATGGTTCGTATGGCTCAACCATTTAGTTATAGATATACATTAGTAGATGGTCATGGTAATTTTGGTAATATGGATGGTGATGGTGCTGCCGCAATGCGTTATACTGAAGCACGTATGAGTAAAATCGCAATGGAAATGTTAAGAGATATTGATAAAAACACTGTAGATTTTACTGATAACTATGATGCTACTGAAGTTGAACCAGCAGTTTTACCTTCAAGATTCCCTAACCTACTTGTTAATGGTACTACAGGTATTGCGGTTGGTATGGCTACTAATATTCCACCTCATAATTTAGGTGAAGTTATTGATGGTGTTATTGAAGTTATTCATAATCCTGAAATAACAAGTGAGGAATTAATGCAATTTATTCAAGGACCAGATTTTCCTACTGGTGGTCAAATATTAGGTAGAACAGGTTTAAGAAATGCTTATACAACTGGTAATGGTTCAATTGTAATAAGATCTAAAACTGATATTGTTACATTAAAAAATGGTAAAAGTGAAATTGTAGTAACTGAAATACCATATATGGTTAATAAAACAAAATTAATTGAACGTATAGCTGAAGTAGCTAAAAATAAAATTGTAGATGGTATTACAGACTTAAGAGATGAATCTGGTCGTGATGGTATTAAAATAGTTATTGAATTACGTAAAGATGTTAATGCTGAGGTAATGCTTAATAATTTATATAAATATACTCAACTTCAAACAAGTTATGGTATGAATATGATTTGTTTGGTTAACAATCAACCTAAAGCTATAACTTTAAAAGAAGCTTTAGAAGTATATTTAAATCATCAAATAGAAATAATCACTAGAAGAACACAATTTGAATTAGATAAAGCTTTAGCTCGTATTCATGTATTAGATGGTTATATAATCGCTCAAGATAATATTGAAGAAGTTATTAGAATAATTAGAAATACAAATGATGGCTCAGAAAAAGAAAAATTAATGTCTAGATTTAATTTAGATGAAATTCAAGCTCAAGCAATCTTAGATATGCAACTTAGAAGATTATCTGGATTAAATAGAGAAAAGATTTTAAATGAACGTGAAGATTTATATAAAGACTGTGAACAATATCGCTCTATTTTATCTGATGAAGATAAAAAGAAAAATATTATTGAAACAGAATTAATAGAAATTAAAACAAAATATAGTGATGAACGTAAATCTGAAATTTGTTTAAGTCAAGATATTAGTATTGAAAATGAAGATTTAATTCCTCGTGAAGATGTTGTTATAACTATTACTACAAATGGTTATGCAAAACGTATGAAACAAGATGCATATAAAGCTCAAAGCCGTGGTGGTGTAGGTATGAGTGGAATTAAAACAAACGAAAATGATGATGTTGAATTTATAATACCAACAATGACTCATGATTATATGCTATTCTTTACTGATAAGGGTAGAGTATATTCAATGAAGGGATATATGATTCCAGAGGCTTCTAGAACAGCTAAAGGATTACCTCTTGTAAATGTATTGACATTCCAAGAAAATGAAAAATTAGCTGCAGTAACAACTGTTCCTACTTTAGATGATGAAAATTTATATCTATTCTTTGTAACTAAAAAAGGTGTTGTAAAAAGAACAATTTTATCACAATTTAAAAATATTAGAACAAATGGTATTATTGCGATAAATCTAGCTGAAGATGATGAATTATTACAAGTTGAATTAACAGATGGTAAAAAACAAATTGTTTTAGGTACATCTTCAGGAAAAGCTATTCATTTTAATGAAACAGATGTAAGACCTATTGGTAGAAGCGCTGCAGGTGTTAAAGGTATTACACTAATAGATGATGATTATTTAGTAGGTATGGCTGTTGTAACAGAAGAAAATAACGAAATATTGGTTGTTACAGAAAAAGGATTCGGTAAACGTACAACCGCAGATGAATATAGAATTCAAAGCCGTGGTGGTATGGGAGTTAAAGCTTTAAATGTTACAACTAAAAATGGTAAACTTGTGGCTTTAAGAAGTGTTAATAAAGACCAAGATTTAATTATAACAACAGATAAAGGTGTTATTATTCGTATGCATATAGATAAAATAGCTTTAGCAGGAAGAAATACACAAGGTGTTATATTAATTAAATTAAAAGATGATCAATCTATTGCAAATACTGCTATAGTTGATAAACAAATAGAAGAAGAAAATCAAACAGAAGAAACTACAGATAATCAAGTAGAAACATCACAAACTGTAACTGAATGAAAGTAGTAAGAAGCGACAATTTAGTCGCTTTTTATATTTGATTTAATAAGAAAATAATAAACTTGACGATTTTTATTTTCTTATTTATAACAAGCTTAAAATAATTATTACTTATCTTATAAATAATAATTCAGTAAAGAGTACAAAAATTTCATCTTTTCTTAATTTAAAACCTACAAGAACAAAAGAAATTCTTACTGAAATGGTAAAATAAAATTTATTGCATCTGTAAAAATCTTGACACCTAATTTAGTTATATTTATATAAAGACTAATATTGCATTTATGTTGATAAAAACTTATAATAAAGATAAAAGGAAGTGATGGAAATGGAATTTAAAATAGCAATTAAAGAATTGGCTCATTTTATTTGTCAATCAGGTAATTTAACTAGTGATTTTATTTCCTCACGAGAATTAGAAGAAGGAACGAAACTTCATATTTATTTACAATCTAAATATAATGAATTAAGTAAAAGCGAAGTATTTATAAAAAAGAATATTACTTATCATAATAAAGATTTAATTATTCAAGGATTTATTGATGGAGTACTTAATATTAATGATGAAATTATTATTGAAGAGATAAAGTCAACAAGATTAGATTTAGATGAATTAGAAGTTAAAAACGAACACTTAGCACAATTAAAAATATATGCTTACCTTTATGGCTTAGAAAATGAATTTGTAAGTATTCATTATAGATTAACATATATATCTATTGTTGATTATAAAACAAAAGAATTTGATTATGTTTCATCAATTGATGAATTAGAATCATTTTTCTTTGATTTATTAGAAAAATATATGCAGTGGATTGATTTAAATGAAGAAGCTATAACAAATAAAATCGAAACAATTAAAACTATTAAATTTCCTTTTGATAATATGCGTTTAGGACAAAGAGATATGATGAAAGCATGTTATCAAACAATGAAGACCAGTGATATTTTATATGTTATCGCACCTACAGGTATTGGTAAGACTATGGCAACTCTTTTTTCTAGTTTAAAGACATTAGATGCTAAGGATAAATTATTTTATTGTACAGCTAAAGGTAGTGGTAAAAATTCTGTTTTAAACGCAGTTAAGATACTTGAAAAAAGAGGTTTAAAAATAAAAACTATAAATATAATAGCTAAAAAGAAAATTTGTAATGCTAAATTAAAAAATTGTAATATGGATGAATGTCCTTTTGCGGTTGGATATTATGATAGAATAAGAGAGGCTATAGAATATATTTATAAAAATTGGGATACATTTGATGAAGATATTATATCTGTTGTTGCTAATAAATTTAAAATATGTGCTTTTGAGTTTAGTTTAGAATTATCATATTATTGTGATATAGTAATTGCTGATTATAATTATGTTTTTGATCCACGTGTTAAATTAACAAGATATTTTGAAAATAATTCTTATAATCCTAAAGTATTAGTTGATGAAGCTCATAATTTAATATCTAGAGGTAAGGAAATGTATTCATCATCTATTAGTGAAGAAGATATAAGAATATTAAGAAGAGTTTTAACAGGTTATAAACCATCTGTTCGTTCTTCTTGTAATAAATTGATAGATATTATATGTAGCTATAAAGAATATTTAGTAGAAGAATCTATTTATGTTAAAACAACTATTGATAGTAATTTAGTAGCTGTTATTAAGGAATTAATATCTAAATGTGATTCTTTATTTTTGGAAAACAAAAAAATAAAGAATAAAGATGAGGCTTTAGACGTATATTTTAAATTATTAGATTTTTCTAATATATCGACTTATTATTCTTTAAATCATAGATTTATAGCTAAAATAGATAATGATATATGCACTATATCTTTGATGTGTTTAGATGCTTCTGATTTTATTTTAGATACAATAAAAGAATCAATAAAAGGAATAGTTTTCTTTTCAGCAACACTTAAACCATTTAAATACCATGCTGATTTATTAACAAAAGGAGAAGGAAAGTTTTTAGAATTAAATTCCCCATTTAATCCTTGTAATCTTGATATAATTATAAATAATAAAATATCTACTAAATATAAAGAAAGAATATATTCTGTTGACTATATTTTAGAAGCTATTGAAGCTCTGACTACAAGAAAAGGAAATTATATTATCTTTTTCCCATCATATCAGTACCTACATTTAGTTGTTGATAAATTATGTGATGTAAATTATGATGTTATTGTTCAAAAATCAACTGATACTGAACAAGAAAGAAATGCTATTATTGAACAATTTAAAAATACTGATACATGCAAAGTTGGTTTTTTTGTTTTAGGCGGAGTATATTCTGAGGGGATTGATTTAATTGGAGATTATCTTAATGGTGTTATAGTTGTAGGTGTTGGGTTACCTATGTACTGTGATGAAAATAATATTTTAAAAGATTATTTTGAACAAAAATATCATAATGGCTTTGAATATGCATATACATATCCAGGTTTTACAAAGGTTGTACAAGCTGTAGGAAGAGTAATAAGAAGTGAAAATGATAAAGGTATAGTTATTCTTTTAGATGAAAGATTTACTAATCAAAATTATTTACAGTTAATGCCAAAACACTGGCGAAATATAAAAGTAATTAATGATGCCTATAATTTAAAAAAAGAAATAGAGCATTTTTATAAGGAGGATTGATCTTTTTGAAAAATTTATTAAATTTTATAAAAAAATATGGTAATAAAAGCTTTGATGATTTTTCATTTAACGAGGTTGATGGATTAATCCTATCTCAAATTTCTTATATGAATATTGATAATTTTGTTCCTAAATATAATGAAAATAAAGGAGATGTTTCTTTAATTAATGTACTTAAAAAATTACAAATTGAAGAGGCTTGTAATAACACATTAGATAAAAAAAGAAATCATAAACTTATTAAGGCTTTAAAAAAATCAAGTAGATATGATGGGTTAAAAATCAATTATTTTGTTAATAAATTAGATGACGTTGAAGTAATACAATTTTGTGCAATGACATTTATATTTAAAGGTTTTATGTTTATTGCCTATAGAGGCACTGATGTAACTTTATTAGGTTGGAAAGAAGATTTAATGATGGCATATTTAGATGCTATACCATCACAAATAGAAGCATTAGAATATGTTAAAAAAATATCATCTATAAGAGGCTTACCTTTTTATTTAGGTGGACATTCTAAAGGTGGTAATTTAGCTGTTTATGCAGCATATTATGCTGAAAAAGAAATAAAGGATAGAATAATTCATATATATAATTATGATGGACCAGGCTTTAGAGATAATTTATATAACACTTTTGAAATGGAAGAATTAAAAGAAAAACTAACATCATATAGTTGTAAGGAAGCTATTGTTGGTACTTTATTATTTCAAGCTCCTAGTTTAAATTTTATAAAAACAAAAGGAATAAGTATATTTCAACATGATCCTTACAACTGGGGAATTAATAAAAAAGGGACATTTAAATTAATAAAAAGACCTACATCATTTTCAAAAGCATTTGCTAAAACAACTAATGAATTTATTAATTTAACATCACTAGACGAAAGAAAAGAATTTGTTGAAATATTTTTTAAATTAAGTATGGAAAATAATTATCATACAGTATTAGATTTAGCTAAATGTCCAATTGGTTTTATTTATAAAATGGTAAAAAAATATAAATGCTTAACAGAAGAAGAACATATATTTTTTAAAAAAATTTTAAAAATGTATAAAAAATTATTTATAAGTAACTTTAAAATATTTTCAAGCAAAAAGAAAGAAAAATAAATACTTTTCTTATAATTTAGGTTATGGTAAAATAGATATATGAAAAAAATAATAAGAATGATAGGTATTGGAATTGAAACAGCTCTTTTATTTATTGTTATCGGAGGAATAACCTCAGGTGTATCTAAATATGTTTATTCTGATATTTTAATTGAAAATTTTAAAAAAAGAGGAGTATTTGATGAAACATCCTCTTCATATTTAAAAAGAATTTATGTTATTGAATCAAACGAAACAAGACCAACTGTATTTAAAGAAGGTATAGATTATTATCCGGGAGATACTGCTGATATATTAATCACTTTAAAATCAGAATTGGATATTCCGTTTGTTCATGATTTTATATCTTTTTTTGCTGGAGGTCATGCAGCTATAGTATTAGGAGATTATACTGATGCTATAGATATGGTTTCAAATAAAAACACTGTTGAATCATCAGGATTAAATGAAGATTTTAATCTTGCTGATACGTATACTAAAGAATACTGGCATGATTATCCTTATCCTGTAATTGGCTTAAGAGTTGATTTAACAGAAGAACAAAGAAATTTAGTAGTTGCTAAAACTATGGCTATGGTATTTGAACCATATAATTTTTCATTCTTATTTGATACAAAAAATAAATCATATTGTAGTGATTTAGTAAGTAAGATTTATTCTTCTATAGGAATAAATCTTAATAAAGATGGATTTACAACATCGATATATGATTTGTTAATAAGTGACCAAACATATATTAGTTATTATCGTTATTTTGACAGTAATGGTATTGAATATATATATTATTTAGATTCTAAATAAAGGAGTAATTATTATGGCTTATATTGCTTTATATCGTGCATACAGACCTCAAAAATTTAGTGAAGTAGTTGGTCAACAACATATTATTAAAACTTTACAAAACGCAATACAATTAAATAAAGTAGCACATGCTTATCTTTTTTGTGGTCCTAGAGGTACAGGAAAAACAACATTAGCTAAAATAATGGCTAAGGCTTTAAATTGCCAAAATGGTCCTACAATAGATCCTTGTGATGAATGTGATATATGTAAAGGAATTCAAAAAGGAACTATATCAGATGTTGTAGAAATAGATGCTGCATCAAATAATGGTGCTGATGATATTAGAGCATTAAGAGATAGTGTTAAATATATGCCTGCAGTAGGTAAATATAAGGTATATATTATTGATGAGGTTCATATGCTTTCTAATGCAGCATTTAATGCATTATTAAAAACGTTAGAAGAACCTCCTAAACATGTTATTTTCATTTTAGCTACAACAGAACCATATAAATTACCTAGTACTATTTTATCTAGATGTCAAAGATTTGATTTTGAATCATTATCAGAAGAAGATATTTTGAAAAGATTAAAAATAGTTGTAAAAGAGGAAAATATCAAAATAACTTTAGAAGCGTTAAATCAAATAGCTTGTTCAGCTGAGGGTGGTATGCGTGATGCCTTATCACTTTTAGACCAAACAATCTCTTTTAGCATTAATGATGAAATATCGGTAAATGATGTTTTATCAGTTAGTGGTAATGTTGGATATAAAGAACTTTTAATGATATTAAATAATTGTTTAGATGCGAACGGAACAGATGCTTTAAAAAGAATTGATTTAGTTTTAAAAGAAGGTAAAGAAGTACCAAGAATTATTAATGATTTAATTATCTTTTTAAGAGATGTTTTATTATTTAAAAATAATGCAATCTTAGATGATAAATTAGAATTTCATAATGAGGAATTTATAAATTTTGCAAAAAAAGTCTCAAAAACTATAATATATTCTTGGTTAAATTATTTAAATGATACTAATAATCAAATGCGTTTTTCTAATCAAAAACGTGCTTATTTAGAACTAGCCATATTAAAAATGAGTGATTTAAAATTAAATGAAGAAGCTAATTTATTAGAACGTATTGAGCAGTTAGAACAAACAATAGATTTATTATCACAAAGAAAACCTGCAGAAATTGTTAAACCAGAAATAAAAGTTAATATTCCTACTGTTGAAGAAATAAAAAGAATTCAAGACAGTTCTCAAATGATAAATCAAGAAGAGGTAATTATTAATGATGATGAGGTATCAATTGGTGAAATTGAAGAAATATTAAATACTGCTTCAAAATCAAGAAAAATAAGATTACAAGCAATTTGGAAACAAATGGGAAATGATTATTCGGATATATTTATAGCTCAAATACTTGCTGCTGGTGAAATTGTTGCGGTTAATGAGAATAAATTGATTGTAGTATTAAATGATCTTGGTTTTAGTAATAGATTAATGCGATATGAAAGTTATCAAAAAATAATTGAGATATTAGATAATTATAATGCAAATATTATTGATTATATTTGTTTACCTAAAGAAATATGGGCTAAAATAAAAAAAGATTATTTATCTAAATATAGTCAAGATAATCCAATAGTTCATTTAGATAATATAAATATTGGTGTAACAAAAAGAAAAGAACCATCAATGAATAACGAAGATGAGAAATTAACAAAATTACAAGAACTTATTGATAAAGAAAAAATAGAAATTATGGAGGAATAAAAAAATGAATCAACAAGCGATGATGCGCATTAAAAAAATGCAAAAACAAATGATGGAGGCACAAGAAAAATTGGAATCTACAGTATTTACAGGTACTGCAGGTGGAGGAATGGTTAGTGTAGAGGTTAAGGGTACACATGAGGTTGTATCAATTAAAATTGATCCTGAAGCATTTGAATCTAAAGATGATATTGAAATGATAGAAGATACTATTGTTGCAGCATTAAATGATGCAAATAAAAAGATTGATGCTGAATCACAAAAAGCTTTAGGAGGATTTGGCGGCGGACTTGGTGGATTATTCTAATGCTTAAATATCCTAAACCACTAGAAGAATTAATTGAAGACTTTTCAAGACTTCCTTCTGTTGGTAAAAAAACTGCAGAAAGATTTGCACTATATGTTTATACAAAAATGAGTGAAGAAAATACTAATAATTTTTCTAAACATTTAATAGATGTTAAACAAAATATTCATATTTGTGAATCTTGCGGAAACATATGTGAAGATAAATTATGTAGTATTTGTAGTGATGAGGCTAGAAATCACAAACAAGTATTAGTAGTAGAAACAATTAAAGATTTATATACTATTGAAAACGTTAATGAATATAATGGTATTTATCATGTTTTAAATGGTGCTATAAGTATCTCTAAAGGTATAGGTAGTGAGGATTTAAATATTAATTCATTAATTGAATTAGTAAAAAATAACCAATTAGAGGAAATAATTCTTGCGACAAATGCCACTTTAGAAGGTGAAATTACAGCCAGATATATAAAAGAGTTATTACATAATTATCCAGTTAAAATCACAAGAATAGCTCATGGCCTTCCTGTAGGAGGAGAAATGTCATATGCTGATGAAATGACAGTTTTAAAAGCAATGGAAGGCAGAAGAGAATATTAAAAAAATCATCATCATATAATTAGATGGTGATTTTATGTTAAAAACAATAAAGTATCTAATAAAGTCTTTTATAATAGGAATTGCTAGTATTTTAATATTTAATATAGTAGGACAATTTATAAATTTGTCACTTCCTATAAATTTATTATCCATATGCTTAATTGGTTTTTTTAGATTACCAGGATTTATTGTTTTATTAATTATATTAATGTTATAGGAGTAAGTATGATTGTATCTTTTATAAGTATAGATGAAGATGATAATAAAATAGAATATACATCATCTGCAGATGTTATTAATGATAAAATTATTTTTATGGACAAGTCTACTACAAATACAAATATAATGATTTATAAAAAAAATGATTCTTTATATCTAAAAAGATATGGCTTAATAGATATGACTATGGAATATAAATTAGGCAATAAAACTCTTGGTTATTATAAGAATCAAGATGGTATTGAATTTGAATTTCAAACATATACTAACTATTTAGAAATAAAAGATGATAAATATATTGTTGATTATGAGATGATAGTGGAAAATGATGTTGTTTCAAAAATAACTTTCGTACTTGAAATCTTAGAAAAATAACATATAAATCAAGTTTTATAAAAAAATGTATAAGAATATACTTGATAATTTTGAAAAACTTTAGTAAAATATCTAGTGTTTCAAATATTGGAGGAATTATAATGGGAAATATTTCACAAATGTCATTATTAGAGGTAGCATTAAATTTAATGGAACAAAAGAAAGCACCTCAAACAATTCATAATTTAATTAAAGAAGTATTAGAAATTAAAGGATTAGAAGATGTTGATGGCAAATTAGCTACTCAATTATATATTGATATAACTACAAGTTCTAAGTTTGTATTTTTAGGTGATGATAATTGGGATTTAAAAAATCGCCAATCATTAGATGAATATGATAAAGATGGATCTGCATTTAATGTTAAGGGTGCGGATTTAGAAGAAGATTTATTTGAAGAAGAAGAAACATTAGAATCATTAGATGATGAAGACGAAGATTTTGATGATTATGATGAAGATGAAGATGACGAAGATGAAGATTCTGATTATGATGATGAATATGAAGACGATGAAGACGAAGATTCTGATTATGATGATGAATATGAAGATGATGAGGATGCTATAATTGATGGCGAAATCACAGAACGTTATTCTGAAGATGACTTTAACGAAGATAAATATAATGACCTTATGGATGATTATGAGGATATGTATGAGGAATAAGAGCGAAAGCTCTTTTTTCTTTTAATAACTTATATTTTTATGATAATAATTATTTTTTTCTAATTTACAAAACTTTAACATTTTATTTAATTTTTTTTAAAAAAAACAGTGTATACTTTAACTGTATTTAGGAGGAATAATAAAATGAATGTAAACGAAAAGAAATATATTGAAAAAATAAAAGAACAATACAGTGAAAAAAAGACATCAAAAATTGATGAGTTACAAAAATTAGATAATAAAGTAAACCTACCTGCAACTATATTAACCTATACATTAGGTATTTTAGGAAGTTTAGTTTTAGGTATTGGTATGTGCATTTCAATGAAAATCATTTTAAAAGACTTATTTATATTAGGAATAATTATTGGTATAATTGGAATTATAATGATTTTAATTAATTATCCTTTATATAAAAAGGTATTAGATTCTAGAAGAAAAAAATATAGTAATCAAATTATCGAAATTACAAATGAGTTATTAAATGAATAATAAAACTCCATCAAAATGATGGAATTTTTCTTTTCTTTATTGTATAATTGTTGTAGATTGGAGCGGTTTTATGAATATAATAAAAAAATATAGAGCCCTTAGTTTTGAGGATAGAACTATTTTTAATGCAAGATTTTCTATTTTATTTAATATAGGATTGGCTATAGGTAAAATAATATTTGGTATATTATTCAATTATATGTTTCTTATTACAGCAATTGTAAATATATGTTTGATGTTATCTAGATTAGAGTGTTATTTAGGTGTCAAAACAAATAAAAGAAGTTTTAAGTTTCGTAATAATTTTGTCGGAACAGTTTTAATTTTAGGTGGACTTCAATATACAATATATATGTTATTTTTATTGATTTCAAAATTTGAAACAAGAACATATAAAGAATTTGTTGCTATTATGATAGCTGCAGTATCTTTTGTCGAACTTGGTGTTGCAATTAAAGGCTGTTTTAATTCTTATGGTAAAGGTCATTATTATAGAAATATTAAAATGACAAATTTATGTTCAGCATTTACAGCTATGGCACTGACTGAATCAGCACTTATGAATTTTAGTTATGGTAATAATTTATTATTGAATTGTTGTTTTGGAATTGGTGTAGGTGTAATTATTATTCTTATTGGAGTATATGTATTTATAGCTCCTATGATAAGTATAGTTGATAGGACTCATAATGTATATCAAATAACTGATGATTCAAATTTGATTTTAGATGAAATTAATTTAAAAATTACAAATTCTAAATTCTACGGTAATTATTATTATAAAGCTAATATTATTTCTGGAATTGTTGATGGTAATATAGTAAAGGGTAAAAATCCATTATTAGATTTAAATATATATATTAAAATAATAATTATAATTTTATCAGAAATATTGATATTTCCTTATGCAGTAGGCGCTATTGTATTTCATTTTAAAAATGCTTCTTTAATAAAAAAATTAGATAATATTATGGAAGAAAAAGGGTGTATAAAATTATTAGAGGAGGAATATTTGTATGAATCAAGTATTAGTTGTTGAGGATGATATAGATTTAAATCAAGTTATTTCAAGATATTTAAAATCTCTTGGTTATAATGTAATATCAGCAAAAAACGGCTTAGATGCATTAAATTATTTTTATGCAAATAAAATTGATATAGTATTAACAGACGTAATGATGCCTTTATGTGATGGTTTTGAACTTGCTAGTACTATTAGAGAAAAAGATGCTGTTACACCAGTTATTTTTATGTCAGCAAGAGATGATAAACCAACCAAACAAAAAGGATATAAATTAGGTATTGATGATTATATAACAAAACCTTTTGATTTAGATGAATTAGGATTTAAAATCAAAGCTATTTTAAGAAGATTATCAATAGATCAAAAAAAAGAAATAAATATTGGTAATTTTAAAATGAATGAAGAAGAACATATCGCAACGATAGATGAAAAAGAAATAAATTTATCTGTTCGTGAATTTGATATTTTATTTCACCTACTTTCTAATCCTAAAAAAATATTTACTCGTTCAGCTTTAATGGAACAATTTTGGGATTATGATTCATCAACAACTTCAAGAACTGTTGATGTTCATTTATCTAAATTAAGAGAAAAAACTAAAGAATGTAATGGTTTTGAAATAGAAACTGTTCATGGATTAGGATATAAGGTTGTATTAAAATGAAAAAGAAGAACAATTCATTATTTAGTTTTTTAGTAGTTTTTATTACATTTACATTAAATACATCACTTGGTATTGTTTTTTATTCACTTTTAGCTGATAAAAATGAATCTACTGTAGCTATTGTTATTTTAGTTTATATAATATCTTCATCACTTATATGTGTAATGATTGATTATATTAGAAGGAAATACTTTGAACAAACTCCTTTAAAAGAAATATTAGAAGCTACTAAGAAGATGGCTTGTGGTGATTTTAATGTTGATTTAGAAATAAAGCATAATAAATTAAATACTTATGATATTATCAAACAAGATTTAAATACACTTGCGTTAGAATTGTCTAAAAACGAGGTTTTAAAAACCGACTTTATTTCTAACGTGTCTCATGAAATAAAAACACCACTTGCGATAATAAAAAATTATACAGAAATTCTTATGGATGATAATTTAGAAAAAGAAGAAGCACATAAATATTTAGAAATATTAAGTAATAATTGCAAAAGACTTTCAAATTTAGTTACTAATATTTTAAAATTAAATAAATTAGAAAACGGAAGTATAGTTCCTAAATTTGAAAAATTTAATTTAACCTCATCAATTACTGAACAAATTATTTCTTATACAGATTTAATTGATAAAAAACAAATTGAATTAATTTGTAATTTAGAAGATGATATTTTTATTAACAATGAAGAAAGTTATTTAGAAATTGTTTGGACTAATTTATTATCTAATGCAGTTAAATTTACTGATATTAAAGGAAAAATAGAAATTACATTAAAAAAAGAAAATAAATATGTTTATTTTATTATTAAGGATAATGGTTGTGGGATGGATAGTGAAGAAGGTAAGCATATATTTGATAAATTTTATCAAGCTGAGACTTCACACTTTAAAGAAGGTAATGGTTTAGGACTTGCGTTAGTAAAAAAAGTAATAGATATTTTAGGTGGTAAAATAACAGTAGAAAGTGAAAAAAACGTAGGTACTAAATTTTGTGTAATTTTGGAGGATTTATATGGCAGATAAATTTGAATTTGAATATCAAGCTCCAACTATGGAACAAAAAAAAGAAATTCAAAATATTCAAAAAAAATATTTAAATCATAATTTTAGTAATGATAAATTAAATAGATTAAAAAAATTAGATAATAAGGTAAAAAGTGTTCCAGAGGCAATTGGAATAAGTCAAGGTGTGATAGGTGTTTTAATATTTGGAACAGGATTAACTTGCATATTAGAATGGAATCTGTACGTATTAGGAATAATTGTTATGATTATTGGTACTATTTTAGTGGTTTCTGCCAATTTTATTTATAATATTGTTAAAAATAAATTAAAAAATAAGTATAAAGATGAAATATTATCAATATCAAATGAATTATTAAAAGAAAATAAATAACATAATTTTCCATAATTTTACGATATTATTCCTAAAATTATTTATTATAATATAGGTGTCTTTAAAAGACAGTATCTATCTAAATATCCCTACATAGATAGAAACTTTTTTCATAAGCAAACTATAACTCTCCCTAGAATAAGAGGCGACATTTGTTGCCTCTTATTCGTTTATATACCTTTTTATTTTAATAATTAAAAAAATAGTGAAAAAATAATATCTTTGTAGTATAATTAAGAAAGATTAGGAGTTGATAGTTATGGATAAGAAATTTTATTTAACTACCGCAATAGCATATACTTCATCAAAACCACATATTGGTAATGTATATGAAGCTATTTTAGCAGATGCTATTGTTAGATATAAAAAGAAATGTGGATATGATACATTTTTTCAAACTGGTACAGATGAACATGGTCAAAAGATTCAATTAAAGGCTGAAGAAAATGGCATTACACCTAAAGAATATGTTGATAATATTTCAAATGAAATTAAAAGAACATATAAATTAGTTGATGTAAACTATGATAATTTTGTTAGAACAACAGATAAATATCATGAAAAAGAAGTTGCAAAGGTGTTTGAAAAACTTTATAAAAAAGGTGATATTTATAAAGGTACTTATGAAGGTAATTATTGTGTTGACTGTGAATCTTATTTTACTAGTAAAGATTTAGTTGATGGGTGTTGTCCAGATTGTGGTGCTAAGGTACAAATAATGAAAGAAGAAGCATATTTCTTTAGATTAGCCCCATATCAAGAAAGATTAATTAAATATATTAATGAGCATCCTGATTTTATTCAACCAGAATCAAGAAAAAACGAAATGCTTAATAACTTTTTAAATAGTCCTCTTCCTGATTTATGTGTTTCTAGAACATCATATACTTGGGGGATTCCAGTTCATTTTGATTCTAAACATGTTATTTATGTTTGGATAGATGCACTATTAAATTATATTACAGGCATTGGATATCATAATGATACAGAATGCGAAGAATTATATAAAAAATATTGGCCTTGTGATATACATTTAATTGGTAAGGATATTTTAAGGTTTCATACTATTTACTGGCCTATTATGTTAATGGCGTTAGATTTACCTTTACCAAAACAAATATTTGGACATCCTTGGGTTTTAATGAATCATAATAAGATGTCTAAATCAAAAGGTAATGTAATATATACAGATGATTTAGTTGATATCTTTGGTGTAGATGCGGTTAGATATTATGTATTACATGAAATACCTTTTGCATCTGATGGTAATATTACATATGAGCTTGTTTGTGAAAAAAACAATTCCGATTTAGCAAATACCTATGGTAATTTAGTTAATAGAACTATGGCTATGGCTCAAAAATATTTTGGTGGTAAGCTAAGCGTTGGAAAAAATTCTTCATTTGATTTTGATTTAGAAGCTTTGATATCAAAAACAGTTAAAGAATATTATGAATTAATGGATAAATTTAGAGTTCAAGATGCTATTGATTCTATACTTACTTTATTAAGAGCTTCTAATAAATATATTGATGATACTGCTCCTTGGGTTCTTGCTAAAGATGATAATAAAAAAGAAATATTAGAAGGTGTTTTATATCATTTATTTGAAGTGATAAGAATTTCTACTGTTTTATTAGAACCTATTATGCCAAGTACTTCTAAAAATGTTTATAATCAAATAAATACTAATCTTAATAATTTTGATGATTTAGTATTTGGTAAACAAACTAAATATGAAATAAATGAAGCATCTGTATTATTTAAAAGACTTGATGTTAATAAAGATGTATTAGATGTTGTTTTAGCTAAAGAAGCTAAAAAGGAAGTAAAAAAAGAAAAACCATTAAAGCCTGAAATAAGCATTGATGATTTTGATAAAATAGATTTAGGTGTCGGTAAAATATTAGAGGCAAAAAAGCATCCTAAAGCTGATAAATTATTAGTATTCAAAGTAGATTTAGGTGATGAAGTAAGACAAATAGTTTCTGGTATTGCTAAATATTATGAACCAAGTGATCTTATAGGTAAAAAAGTGGTAGTAGTTAAAAATTCAAAACCAATTGTTCTTCGTGGTGAAGAATCATATGGTATGTTATTATGTGCTTCTAATGAAAAAAAATTAGAATTATTAAATGTTTCAACTTTAGAACCAGGAGATAAAATAAGTTAAAATGAAAAAAGAACAACCATACGAAGATATATTTCGTGTAATAATAGTTATATTTTGTTCGACATTATATTCGTTAGCTGTAATTTGGTTTTTAGAACCTGCTAATCTTATTTCTGTCGGTGTAACTGCAGTAGCTCAAATATTAAACAGACTATTTAATAATTTTGGAGTAACTGTTCCTATCGGTGTTTTTAGTTTAATTATTAATATTCCATTATGCATTTATGGAATAAAAAATGTATCTTTTAAATTTGTAATCTATTCAGTTTTATCTGTTTTAGTTCAATCATTTTGGTTAATGGGTTGGGATTTTATAAATCTTGATTTTGGTATTAATCCTAACGATAAATTCTTTTTAGGTGTTATTGCTGGACTTATTTGTGGTTGTTCTATTGGTATAGCATTAAGATATGGAACATCTACGGGTGGTGTTGATATAATAGCTCAAGCATTATCCTTTAAGAAAAATGTATCAATTGGTATGTTTTCTACAGGTGTAAATATTTTACTTGCAGTTATTGCTGGAGGATTTATTGAAAAATCTTGGGATATTACTTTATATACATTTATATTTATTATTGTCACTAATTTAGTTGTTGATAAGATTCATACATCATATAATTGTTTAAGAATTGATGTCATTTCTGTTCATAGTGAAGCAATTTCTCAAGCATTATTAGATGGTATTAAAAGAGGTTGTACAATCTCAAATGTTAGTGGAGCATATACAAAAGAAGAAAAATATGATATTTTCATGATTATTTCTTCTTATGAACTTGCGAAAGCTACTGAAATAATAAAAAATACAGACCCTGATGCTTTTGTTACAGTATCGCCAATTAAAAGAATTTATGGTAAGTTTTTTAAACATACTATTACATAAAAATAAGAGATAATTTTTGTTATCTCTTTTCTTTTTGGTTTGGAAGCTTAATTATTGCATATAGTAAAATAAAAAGTACTAATCCTAAAATAATTTTATCTTCCATATTATCACCATTAATAGTATATGCATATTTTATTATTTTGAATATGAAATTATTATTTAATTAATAATTTATTATTATTCTCCATAATATTTAATGGTGATTTCATGGTTAAAATAAAAAAAGAAGTTATCCTAAAAAATCTGAAGAAATTATTGAAAACTAATAATTTAATGCTAGTTGTAAAGGATAATGCATATGGTTTTGGAATTAGTTTATTAGTTTCTTTAGCTAAAATTGTTAATGTTAATCATTTTGCAGTTAAAGATGTTAAAGAAGGTATAATTGTTAGAAATTTATATAAAGATGCCAATATTCTTATATTAGGTAAAGTATCTAAAAATAATATTAATGAATTAATTAAATACAAATTAATTCCAACAATAAATGATTATGAGGATTATATCTTGTTTAAAGAAAATAATATAGGTTCCCATTTAGCTATTGATACAGGTATGAATAGATTTGGAATGAAAAGTGGATTTTTAGCTATTATAAATGATAAAATAGTTAAAGCCATTTATACACATTGTTATAATAAAGATAATAAACAAAAAATTAGATATATTGAAAGTTTAGGAAGAAATTATTTAAAAGATGTTCATATTGGAGGTAGTATAGCTTATAATAAAACAAAGAGTATGTTAAGAGTTGGTAGATTAATATATGAAAATTCTTTATATTTTTATGGTAAAATAGTTAATATAAAACATTTGAAGAAAAATGAATGTTTAGGCTATGATAGCATATTTAAAGCTTCAAATGATTGTATTATAGGTATTTGTAATGTTGGATATGGTGATGGATTGAATATGTATTATCACGGAAGTGTAAATATTAAAGGTAAATATTATTCAGTTGTTGGTAAATGTTGTATGGATCAGTGTTTTATTTTAATTGATAAAAATGTATTATTAGAAGATGAAGTTGAATTTTTTGGAAAAAATATTAGTGAAGATGAATTTATCGTCAATAATAGTATGTCAAAATATGAAATGTTTTTACAAATAAACCAACAAATGATTACAAATTAAAATAAATTTGGTATAATATAGAAGTAAGTAGGTGGAATTATGATTTTCATTTTATATAATGATAGTAGTAATAGGGGTAGACCTATCAAGGAAGCTTTAAAGCTTGGAAAAAAATTAAGAAAGCAAAAAAAGGAATTTGTTACAAAAAGTATTTTAGCAATTGGCGATAAAATGCTTGAATTTCATAATAATTTAACTGAAAAGGACGAGTTAATTTTAATTGGTGGAGACGGAACATTACATAATTTTTTTAATCAAATAGCTCCTAATAAAATTAATTATCGTGTTTTTGTTAAAGGGTGTGGAAGAGGTAATGATTTTGCAAGAGATTATAAAAAACATAAATTATTTGAAATTACACATTTAGTTAATGATTTACCAACGATTACCATAAATGAAAATGAAAATCATACATTTATTAATGGTGTTGGTATGGGTATAGATTCAATGGTTTGTGCTAAACAACTTTCTAATGCTAAATTAAAAATAAAACAGTCTTATTTTAATGTAGCATTAAAAATATTTAAAACATTCAAACCATATCCACTTGATTTAGTTGTTGATGGTAAAGAATATCATTATAAAAAGGTATGGTTTTTTGTATGTAATAATGGTTGTTATTTTGGTGGTGGTATGAAAATAACACCAAAAGCTAAAAGAGAAGATGATCACTTAGATATTTGCGTTGTACATGATATTAAATTATGGAGTCTTTTAATGGTATTTCCTTTAGTATTTTTAGGATTTCATCGTTTTTTTAGAAAAAAATATATAGATTTTATTCCTGCAAAGCATGTATTAGTTTATCCTAAGGAATGTGATATTTTACAAAAAGATGGTGAAATATCAACTGATGTTAGGGTAGCTGAAATAAAAAGATAATTATATATAATCTATTTCGACAAAATTTCTTTTTCTAATTTGTTAAATATAATATAAGGAGGAAAAAGAAATGAAATTAACTGATATGATATTAGAAACAACAGAGGTTTTAAATGAAATAAATAAATGTCAAAAATTATATCATTTTTGTGATGATAAGCATATTATTTATCGTTATATTATTAAAGAAATATATCGAATTAATAAAGTAGATGTATTATTAGAATTTTTGGCTGATGATTTAAAAGAAAATTGTTGTTTAGAAGAATTAAAAAATGAATTATTAAAGCTTTATCATTTTTTAACAATTGAATTTGTTTCTAAAATAAAAAGCTATAATTTAGAATCTAATTATTAAAAAGATGATTTTTTCATCTTTTTGTTTTGGAGGCATTATGGAATTAGCTGAAAATATAAATGATATATTAAGTAATATTGATAAAAGTATAAATGTTGTTGCTGCTACAAAATATGTAGATTCAGTTGATATGAGAAAACTATTATCTATAGGCATTAATGATTTTGGTGAAAATAGAGTGGATTCATTTTTAAAAAAATATGATGAATTAAAAGATGAATCTATAAGGTGGCATTTTATTGGTCATCTTCAAACAAATAAAGCTAAAGATGTTATCTTAAAAATAGATGTTCTTCATTCACTAGATTCATTAAAACTTGCAAGCATTATAGAAAAAATTCGTAAAAATCCTCTTGATTGTTTTGTTGAAGTTAGTATCAATAATGAAGAAAATAAAAATGGTGTAAGTCTTAATGATATTGATAATTTCATTAAAGAGATTTTAAAATATAAAAATATAAATCTTATTGGTTTTATGATGATGAGTAAAAAGGATAGTTCTAAAAAAGAAAAAGAAGAACAATTTTTAAAACTAAATGACTTGATGAAAAGAATTAATAGCAAATATAACTTAAACTTAAAACAGTTATCTATGGGTATGAGTGATGATTATGTTGAAGCTATTAAATCTGGGGCTACAACTGTTAGATTAGGTAGAATTTTATGGGATCAAAAGAATTAGATTTTTTTAATAAACAAATTGAATCGTATTATTTTAGAGCTTTACAAAATGGATACAGTTTAACATTTTTTTTAGATGAAGAAAAACAACAATTATTTAAAAATAATAAAGATATAGATATATTATTTGATGGAGGCTTTGATGGTGCTGAATATAAAAGAGTATTAATCAAG
>CAZQOM010000003.1:0-36353 GCA_964595145.1 uncultured Anaeroplasmataceae bacterium
TTGTGAGGCGATTTTCTATGGCAAATACTACAATATATGATGTTGCAGGAGCTGCGAAGGTTTCTTTAGCTACAGTTAGCAGAGTAATGAATAATCCTGAGAAAGTTAATCCTGAAACAAGAGATAAGGTTTTAAGAGTCATTAAAGAGTTAGGATATCGTCCTAACGCTATAGCTAGAGGTTTAGCAAGTAGAAAAACTACTACAATAGGTATTATCCTTGCGGATGTATCAAGATCTGCTACAGCACAATTACTTGGTGGTATTCAGGATATTGCTAAGAAGTATGAATATTCTATTAAATTATTCTCTATTGCCAACGATGAAGATATCACTGAAGCAATGCGTACTGTTTTATCAGAACAAGTTGATGGAATTTTATTTTTAAATGATGAATTAGAAAAAGCTCAAATGAAAATAGCTATGGATGCAATTAAGGATGCAATGATTCCTGTTGTATTATCTAATGTTTTTTATGAAGAAGATGACATTCCAACTGTTGCTATTAATTATGAAGTTGCAACATATGAAATTACAAAAAGAATGATAGAATATGGTAGAAAAGATATTTATTTATTTTCAACTGTTAGAAGATATTCAGTTAATACACAAAAAGAAATTGGTTATTTAGATGCAATGAAAGAAGCTGGTTTAGAACCGAAAATATTTAGAACTAGTGGAGATGTACAAGTTAATTCTCAGCATTTCAAAGAATTTTATCCTAATAATAAAATTGATGGTGCTTTAGCTGTGCGTGATAGTATTGCAATAAGTTTTATGAATGTTGCTCAGGATTTAGGAGCTAAAATACCTGATGATATATCAGTTGTTGGTTTACAAAATACAAAATATGCTATTTTATCTAGACCAACACTTACTTGTGTTGATACGCCTGTTTATGATATTGGTGCTGTATCAATGCGTCTTCTTACTAAATATATGAAGCAAGAAGAAGTTACTCAAAATAAGGTTTTATTACCTTATCGTTTTATTAAACGTAATTCAACAAATATATAGTTTTGATGATAGGAATCCAAGTAAAATTAGTCATTAAGCATTAGAGAGATTGTGGTTGGTGAAAACAATCCTTGTTTCTAATTTGAAATACACTCCTTGAAAAACAAAAAGATTAGAGTGCTATAGAAATATAGAACTAAGGTGGTACCGCGATAATTCGTCCTTAGGCTTATGCTTAAGGATTTTTATTTTAAAATTGAAAGGGGAAAATTAAAATGGGTATTTATGAAGAATTAGAATGGAGAGGTCTTGTTAAAGATGTTTCAGACCCTTCAGTAAAAGAAAAATTAAATAATGGTGGAATGACTTTTTATATAGGAACAGATCCTACAGGAGATAGTTTACATATAGGTCATTTTTCTAGTTTTTTAATTTGTAAAAGATTAAAGGATGCAGGACATAATCCAATTATTTTAGTTGGTGGTGCTACAGGATTAATTGGAGACCCAAAACCAGATAGTGAAAGACCAATGATAACTAAACAAACAGTTGAACATAATTTTAATTGCTTAAAAAATCAATTAACTAAATTATTCGGTTGTGAGGTTGTTAATAATTATGATTGGTGCAAGGACATTAATTTTATTGACTTCTTAAGAGATTTTGGTAAATTTTTTAATGTTAATTATATGTTAAATAAAGATATAGTAGCAAGAAGATTAGATGCAGGTATAACATATACAGAATTTTCATATATGATTATGCAAGCTTTAGATTTCTGGTGGTTAAATAAAAATAAAAATGTTACTTTACAAGTTGCAGGTCAAGACCAATGGGGAAATATTACTGCAGGTATAGAACTTGTTCGTAAAAAAGAACAAAAAGAAGTATATGGTTTTACAATGCCACTATTAACTAAAAGTGATGGTACAAAATTTGGAAAAACAAATGGTAAAGCTATATGGTTAGATATTAATAAAACATCATCATATGAAATGTATCAATTCTTTATTAATACTGAAGATGCTAAAGTTATTGATTATTTAAAATTCTTAACATTCCTATCTAAAGAAGAAATAGAAGAATTAGAAAGAAAACATAATGAAGCTCCACACTTAAGAGAAGCTCATCAAGCACTAGCTAAAGAGGTTATTACCTTCTTACATGGCAGTGATGCTTATGAAGAGGCTTTAAAGATTTCTAAAGCTTTATTTAGTGGAAATATAAAAGAATTAACTGCAAAAGAAATAGAAATGGGATTTAATGATTTACCAGCATTATCTGGTAGAGATATTTCTTTAGTTGATGCATTAATTGAATTAAAACTTGCATCATCAAAAAGAGAAGCAAGAGAATTTATTAGAAATGGTGCTGTAAGTGTTAATGGTGATAAGTTAACAGATGAAACTATAGTTTTAAATAAAGATATGGCTATTGAAAATAAATTTATTGTTATTAGAAGAGGTAAAAAATTATACGCATTAATTCGTTATGAATAAAAAAGCTAGAAATAGCTTTTTTTTAATATATAGCTAATTTAATTGAATACATTTTTAAACATATAAATTGTAAAATATATTTAATAATGTTATAATTGATTAAAGAAAGGATTTGTATTTATTATAGGTGTATTAAATGAATCGTAAACAAATTATTTTAGAATATAGAACAAATAGATTAATTAAAGGTCATAGACCGGGCGTTATATTTTTAAAACAAAATAAAGGTAATATATATATGGAAGGTACTGCAGATTTTATAATAAGTATTGGTAAAGAAAAGATATATTTCCAAAGACTGTCTTGGCTTTTTAAAAAATCATTACCTAAAAAAGATTTTAATATAAACATTAATAATATTAAATCCTATAACTTAAGAATTATAAATCCTGTTGTTAAATGCTTAACTTTATATACAATTGATAAAAATTATCTTGAAATATTTTATTATATAAAATCAAATGATACTTATGAAACTGAAATGAATATAGAAGAAATAATAAAAATATTATCAAATAATGGTATTAAGGAGCTTTTAATATGAAATCATTAACAACTAAAGAAAAAGAATTAATAAAAAAAATAGAAAAAAGAAAGAAAAATAATTTTGATGATAAAAAAGAAATGTATTTAAAACAAACAGATAGAAATTATAAGGATGGTGACAGAAATTGATTAATATAGGAGAAATGAATCATTTAACTGTTAAAAGAAAATCAGATTTAGGATATATGATTACTGATGGTATAGAAGAAATATTATTACATTATAAGGAAGCTAATAAAGAATTAGAATTAAATGAAGAAATTGATGTATACGTTTATACTGATAAAGAAAATAGAAAGACTGCAACAATGTCTAATCCTAAATTATTAATTAATAAGGCTGATTTTGTTACTGTTGTTAATAAAATAGAAGGTGTTGGAGTGTTTATTGATAATAATACACCAAAGGATATTTTTATATCTAAGGATTATTTACCATATGATTTAGAAAAATGGCCAAATATAGGTGATTTATTATATTGTGAATTAAAAATAAAGAAGAATTCATTAACTGCAAAACCTGTTAATCGTTTTGATATTACCGCAAAATATAAAAATGTTAAATATGCCGAAAAAGAACAAGTAAAAGCTAGAGTTTTACGTATAGCTGATAAGGGAATAGGTTTAATTAGCTATGATTTGGTATACATTTTTGTTCCTATATCTCAATTTAGAGGCAAGTACCGTTTAGGTGAAGAAGTAGAGGTTAGCATAACTAAAATGCTTGATGTTGAAGCATATGGTAGTTTAAATGAACATAAAGAGATTTTAATGGATACTGACAAAGAAATTATTTTATCATATTTAAAAGAACATAATAATACTATGCCTTTGACTGCAAAATCATCTAGTGAAGATGTAGAAAAATATTTTCAAATGTCTAGAAAAGCTTTTAAAAGAGCTTATGGTTCTTTATATAAGGACCATTTAATTGATTTTGATGAAAATAATACATATTTAAGAAAGCTATAAAATTATAGCTTTTTTTAAAATATACATAAATAATGTATATTTATATGATATATTTAAAAAAAAGAAGGTGTTTTTATGCAAATAAAAGAAGGATTTATTATTTGTAATAATTCAATTAAAGAAAAAATATTAAAAGAAGTAAAAGGAATTAAAAATTATATATTTTTAACTTTAGATGATTTAAAAGATAAAATGAATTTTACAGTAAAAAAATATGCTATATATAAATTAATGAAGGAATATAATTTTAGTTATTCTTTAAGTTTAGAATACATTAAAGCTGTTAAAATGATTGAAAACAAAAAATATTTAAATCCTAAATTAGATAGTATTGTATCTATTTTAAATTATTTAAACGATAATAATTTAATTGAAAAAGACACTTTGTTTTTACATAAATTAAAACAATTTCCAGTAACTTTTATATGTCCTGATTATTCTAAAGAATATAATAAAATTAAAGATGATGTATCTTTATATACAGATGTATATGAATTAGATATTAATAATGATGAATATTTACCTCAAGTATATGAATTTAATACAATATTAGAAGAAGTATTATTTGTAATGAATAGAATAAAAGAATTAATTAAAAATCAAATTTCGCTAAATAATATATATATTGTAAATTCAAATGAAGACTATTTATTTTTATTAAATCGTTTATCTAAAAGTTATCAAATTCCAATTGAATTTAAAGGATATAGTAATATATTATCATCCACAATAATAAATGATTTTTTAAATAAATGTTTAGAATATGATACTTTTAATGAAATATTAGATTCTTTAGATAAAAATAGTGACCTATATTCTTCTATAATTGAAGTTATTAATGATTATGAATTAATTAATGAAGAACCTAAAGAATGTATATCTTTTTTTAAATCAATATTTAAAAAAATAAAATATCCTCATAAAAAATATATAGAAGCAGTTCATTTAGTTGATGAAGATATGTTTTTTTCTTCTTTAGATTATGTTTTTTATTTAGGTTTTAATTTAGGAAGTAGTCCTAAAATAATAAGAGAAAACGGCTTTTTAAATGATTCTGATTTAAATATATTAAATTATTCAAATTCATTTGAAAAAAATAATTTAGCTTATAATCGTTTAAAACAATTTATCTATAATACACCTAATTTGTTATTATCTTATAAAAATTACGTTAAGCAGGATAAATATTTACCATCATTATTAATTACTGAACTTAACCTTGAAGTTATAAAAGATACTATAATACCTTATGGTGATTCAAAATTAGAAGATGAATTAAGATTAGTTGGACTATATGATTTATATATAAAATATGGTCAGTGGCATAGTGATTTAGAAAAATATGGTATTGGTAATGCTAGATATAAAGATTATAATCATAAATTTAAGGGATTACCTAAAGAAGTAATGGACAATCATTATAAAGATAAAAATTTAAAATTAGCATACTCTAGTGTAAAAATGTATTTTGCTTGTCCATTTTATTATTATTGTGATAGAATACTAGGTTTAAATGAATTTAAACCTCAAATGGCCGCAAGATTAGGTACATTTTCTCATGCAGTATTAGAAGACAGTTATAACGAAGATTTTAATTTTAATATATCTGTTATAAATCATAAAAGCGAAATAGCAGTTGATGGAAAAGATGAATTTTTCTTTGATCAAATGACATCTGTTTTATCTAATCTTATTCATTTCAATAAAGAACATGAAAATTTAAGCAAATTAAAAGAAATAAGAAGAGAAGAAAATATAGAAGTAATTAAAGATGATTATCTATTTGAAGGCTTTATTGATAAGCTTATGTATCAAATATGTGGTAATGATGTTTATGTTGCGATTATTGACTATAAAACTGGTGCTGATATTGTAAGCTTAGATAATATAGAAGATGGATTTAACTTGCAATTACCTTCATATATGTATCTTGTTTCTAAATATGAACCATTTAAAAATCTAAATTTACATATTATTGGAATATATTTACAAAAGGTAAATATTGTAATATTTGATAATAAAAGTGATATAACAGTACAAATGGAAAAGAAATTTATGCTAGAAGGATATAGTATTTCAAAAACAGATTTACTAGAAATGTTTGACTCAACATATTCTAAAAGTACATACATAAAATCATTGGGATTAAGTAGTAAAGGTTTTCTACATTATTCTAAGATATTTAAAGAAGAAGACCAAAACAAGATAATTAATATGGTAGAAAAACTATTAGATGATGCTTGCATAAAAATCAAAAATGGTGAATTTGATATAGAACCTAAAATGATAAAAGGAAAAAATATGTCATGTACTTTTTGTAAATATAAAGATATTTGTTTTTATGATTATAATGATTTAAAAGAATTAGCTTATAAACCCTTCAATAAGGATGGTGAAGAATAATGGCTTGGACACCTACACAACAACTAGCTATTAATAAAAGAGGTAATAATATCATTGTATCTGCAGGGGCAGGTAGTGGTAAAACTGCTGTTTTGTCAGAACGCATTTTAAAATATTGTTTAGATGGTAATGATATTTGTAGTTTTTTAGTTTTAACTTTTACTAACGCTGCAGCTCAAGAAATGAAGGAACGTATTAGAAAAAAGTTGATTGAAAATAATTTGGTCCAACAATCGTCAAGAATAGATAGTGCATTTATCACTACATTTGATGCATATAGCTTAGCTTTAGTTAAAAAATATTATTTTCATTTAGGTATAGATAGTGATATATCTATAATAGATCAAGCATTATTAGTTACTCAAAAACAAATTCTTTTAGATGAAATGTTTGAAGAAATGTATTTAAATAAAGATGAAAAATTCTTTAATCTATTAAAAAAATATACAAAACAAAACGATGATATTATTAAAACAATGATTTTATCGTTTTTAGATTCTATAGACTTAATTGTTGATGAAGATGATTTTATAAAAAATTATAATGATAATTACCTAAGTGATTCTTTTATTTCGTTATTAATATCTAAATATCAAGAATATGCATTTAATGAAATAAAAATATTTATTAAAAAATTAATTGAATTACAAACACTTTCATCAACTGATCAAGCAAGTATTAAATTATATAAAGAAATTACTAGCATTATAAAATCTTATAAAATCAGTAATTATGAAGATGCATATATTTGGATTAATTCGATTGTTTTACCACGAATAAATCCTAAAGCTTGTGAGGATGTTAAAATTGCAAAGACATATTGTTCTGATTTATTAAAAGAAATAAAAACTAAATATTTTTCTAAATATTGTTTTTTAGTTGATGCTAAAAATGAAATATTATCTATGAAAGATGATATATTATATATCTTAAAATTAACTAAAAGATTAAAGGATAGAGTTGATGATTTTAAATTTTCTAAAATGTCCTTTGATTATGTTGATATTGCTAAAATGGCTATTAAATTAGTTAAAACTAATCAAACTATTAGAGAAGAAATAAAAAATAGTTTTACAGAAATATTAATTGATGAATACCAAGATACATCTGATATTCAAGAAACATTTATTTCGTATATAGCTAATAATAATTGTTATATGGTTGGAGATATTAAACAATCTATTTATCGTTTTAGAAATGCTAATCCATATATTTTTAAAAATAAATATAATAAATATGCAAATAATGAAAATGGTATAAAAATAGATTTAACTCATAACTTTAGATCTTGTGGTGATGTTGTTAATAATATAAATTTAGTATTTTCTAATTTAATGACTTTAAAATATGGTGATGCTGATTATTTAAAAGAGCATATGATGCGTTATGGTCAAATTGATTATGAAGCTTGTCCTATAAAAGAAAATCATAATATGGAAATATTAAATTATGATTCACAAGAAAATTTTAGTGATGAAGAAGTTGAAGCATTTATTTGTGGTAGAAAAATTATAGAATTATTAAATGAAAATCATTTAGTTTTAAAGGGTAAGAATTTTGAAAAATTAAAATATAGTGATATTGCGATACTTATTGATAAATCAAAAAGCTTTGTTACTTTTAAAAAAGTATTTGAATATTTAGGAATACCACTTTCTATTGAGGCAGACCTGGATTTAAATGATTCTATTTTACCAAGATTATTTTCAAATATATTTTCATGTATAGTAAATAAATATTATAATATTTATGATAAAAAATATGAACATAATTTGGCTAGTATAGCTAGAAGTTTTTTATTTGAATTTGATGATTTGAAAATATATAAAATGATAAAATATAAAGAAAATAATGAATTAACTGATTTGATTTTTTCATTATCTAAAAAAATTGATGAAATTTCTTTAGAAGAAATATATTATAAAATTATTGACAATTTTAATTTTTATGAAAAATTATCAATAATTGGTGATGTAAATAATTCTATAATTGTTTTAGAATATATATCTACTATATTTAAGACTATGGCTAATTCGGGAATGAATGTATTAGATGCGAGCGATTATTTTTCATCTTTTTTTGAAAATGGTATTTCTTTAAAATATAAAATGAATGAAGATTCTACTAACTGTGTTAGAATAATGACTATTCACAAGTCTAAAGGTTTAGAATTTCCTTATTGTTTTTTCCCAATGTTATCATCTAAATTTAATAAAGCAGATGTAAGAAAAAATTATGGTTTATCAACAAAATATGGTCTATATATACCATATTCAGATGAAACAAGTAGTAATACTATTATTAAAACTTTAGTAGATGAAGAAATAAATGAAGCTGATTTATCTGAAAAAATTCGTTTATTTTATGTTGCGTTAACACGTGCTAGAGAAAAAATATATATTATTTCTAAAAATATTTTAGAAACTAAAACTATTGATATGAATAAGGTAGCATCATTTAATGATTTATTAAATGTTAAAAATATTTTTTCGGAATATAAAAAGAATGTAGATATAGATAAATTAAATATTTCTGTTGATTATAAAATGGCTAAAAATAATATAAATATATTAAATAAAAATGATATTGAATATGATGATTTAAATCTAAATAAAGAAACTTATAATAAATCTAAAATATCAAAAGAATTAAATGATTTAATAAGTCCTGAATTAAAAAGAAATATAGAACTAGGTTTAAAATTTCATGAATGTTTAGAGGTGTTAGATTTTAATAATCCTGATGTTTATAGTTTAGATGTAGATGATTTTATAAAAAATAAAATTAATGAAATCTTAAAAACAGATATATTTAAAAATATTAAAAATGCAAAAACTTATCATGAACATGAATTTTATTTTGATAATTATCATGGTATTATAGACTTATTATGTATATATGATGACCATATAGATATTATCGATTATAAATTAGCTAATACTGATAGTGCTGAATACGTTAGACAATTAAGTATATATAAAAGCTATGTAGAAGCTAATATGAATTTAAAAGTTAACTGTTATTTATTATCTATTTTGAAAGCTGAAGTTAAAAAAATAATATAAATTATTTACTGTAAATATTATTTTTGCTATAATTTAGTTAACTAGGAGGTATTTATATGCAATATTATCGTTGTGGAAAAATAATGACTACTCATGGGATTAAAGGAGATTTAAAAATCAAGGTTGTTTCTGATTTTGATCGTTTTTATAAGGGCAGCAAACTTTATATATTACATAATGATGAATATATAGGAGTAGTTGTAAATAAAGCTACTGATTTTGGTAAATATATGCTTGTTAATTTTGAAGGTTTACAAGATATTAATTTAGTTGAAAAATATCATTTAGATGACATATATGTTAGTGAAATAGATAGAGAAGAACTAAATGATGATGAATATTATTATAGTGATTTAGTTGGATTAGAAGTATATAATCAAAATAATTTATATAGAGGTAAGGTTATAGAGATTAAAGAAATGCCACAGTGCCAATATTTATATATAAATTTAGGTAGTAATAATTATTATGTTCCATTTATAGATGAATTTATTATCTCAGTATCTGATAAAATTGTTATTAAAGAAATTGAGGGATTAGTTCGTGAAAATTAAAATTTTAACTTTATTCCCTAAAATGCTTGAAGGAATTTTAAGTGAATCTATTTTAAAAAGAGCCATTGATTCTAATATTTGTAGCGTAGAACTTATAGATATTCGTAATTATTCACTTAATAAGCATCATCATGTTGATGATACACCATGTGGTGGTGGTGCTGGTATGGTACTTGCTTGTGATGTAGTTGATAGAGCTATTAGTGATAATACATCAAATAATTCTTATAAAGTTTTAATGACACCTCAGGGGAGAACATATAATCAAAATATTGCCTTAGAATTTTCTAAATTAGATGAACTTGTATTAATATGTGGTCATTATGAGGGATTTGATGAACGTATTAGAGATTATGTTGATGATGAAATATCAATTGGAGATTTTGTTTTAACAGGTGGAGAACTTGCTAGTGGTATTATTTGTGATAGTGTAATAAGATTATTAAATAGTGCTATTAGGAAAGAAAGTAGTGAGGATGATTCTTTTTCAAATGGTTTATTAGAATATCCACAATATACTAGACCAATAGAATATAAGGGAAAAAAAGTTCCGGATGTATTACTTAATGGTAATCATAAATTAATAAATGAATTTAGGCTAAAAGAATCATTAAGAAGAACATATTTGAGAAGACCAGATTTATTAGAAAAAAGAATATTTACAAAAGAAGAAGAAAGACTTTTAAAAGAAATTAAGGAAGAATTGAAATAATTCTTCTTTTTTTTATAATTTATACTTGCATTTTTGCCTTAATTTGTCCGGTTAAGTGAAAGGGTGTGCAATTTATGAGCCAAATTAAAATTAATATATTATTAATTGTGCATAATAATAATGGTGATTTGAATTGATTAAAAGAATATATCATTTTATTATGGATAAAAAAATACCAACTTTATCAAATGCTATTGCATTTAATTTGATTATGAACGGAGGTTCATTTTTATTTTTGTTTATAATTATATCAGGTTTTTTTTCTAATTCATTTGAACAATTGATTCTATCATTAATAGAAAATGAACAACTTAAATCATTAATATCTTATTTTTTTAATTATCAAAATAATATTCCTTATTCAATTATGCTTATTATAACAAGTATTTATTCTGCATCATCTTTATATTATCATCTAATGGGGATTGTTGAATTTATCACAGATATGTCTTATAAAATTAGTATATCAAAAAGAATATTAGCTATCATAATTACAATTATATATTTACTTATGCTAAATTTTATTACTTTGATTTTTAATAGAATAATTATTTATTTTAAAATATTATCAATTTTCATTGTTTTATTTATTTTTATATTTACTATATATGTTTTACAAATTATAAGTTTAAAAACTTATAAGATAAAAAAATTATATAAAGGTATATTATTTACGATAATATATTTTATATTATTTACAATAGGATTTTATTTGTATTTAAAAATTTTTTCTAATTTTAAAATAGTATATGGAGTATTATCATTTTTTATTATTTTATTTTTTTATTTATATATGATGTCTATTGGACTTTTATTAGGTATTAATTTAAATCATTTAATAAATAATAAAAAATGTCAAAAAATAATATGCGAGGAGGTGAAAAGATGAAAAAAATAATTTTATTTTTAATTTTATCTATCTTTATTACATTTAATTTAAAAACTAATGCTTACGGATTTGGATTAGTTAATAAAAAAGGTATGAGACCAAATATTGGTAAATATGAAAATATTTTAAAAAATAATAATGCAATATATATAGGTGATGACAAGAAAGAATTATATTTAACATTTGATTGTGGATATGAAAATGGGTATACAAATCAAATATTAGATGCATTGAAAAAAACTAATACTAAAGCTATATTCTTTATAACTGGTCATTATTTAAATAGTGCTTCTGATATTGTTTTAAGAATGATCAATGAAGGCCATATTATCGGAAACCATACGTATTCGCATAAAGATTTTACAAAATCATCTAATGAAGAAATATTAAAAGATATTAATAGATTAGAAATATTATTTAAAGAAAAAACAGACAAAGAAATGTCAAAATATGTTAGACCTCCAAGAGGTGAATTTGATGAAAGAAGTCTTAAATTATTAAATAAAAATGGTTATATTTCAGTTTTTTGGTCTTTAGCTTATGTTGATTGGAATAAAGATATATTTAATAATAATGATTATAGTTATAGACAAGTAATGAAAAAAATACATAATGGAGCTATAATTCTTATGCATACTGTATCTAAAGATAATGCAGTAGATTTAACTAAAATAATTTTAAAATTAAAAAATGATGGTTATATTTTCAAATCTCTTGATAGTATGGTATAATACATATTAGAAAGATTTGGTGATAAATATGCCTGCAAATTTCATTATTTCAGCTGATGATTATTTAATGGTTAATAATAAAATAGAAGAGATTAAACAAAGTTTTAATTTAGATGTTGAACCTATTGTGTATAATTGGCAAGAAGAAGGTACATATGCTATTGTTGATGAGCTTACTACTGTTTCTTTATTTAATGAATCTAAAATAGTGGTAGTGAAAAATGCTGAAGGTATTTTAAATAAAACAGATACAGCTTTTTTAGAATTATTAAAGGCTATGAATGATCAAAATAGTTCTAATATTTTAATATTTGTTTTTATGAATAATATTGATACATCTAATGAACAATACCAAAAACTTAAAAGATTTTCATCATATTTAGAAGCTAAAACAAAAAATATCAATTTAGAAGAGTATGCTAAACAAATGTTTGAAGAAGAAGGATATATTATTGATGAACAGGCTTTAAAATTATTTATAAGCTATATTAATAATTTTCAAGAATTAAGAGTAAGTATTGATAAATTAAAGTGTTATAAAGCTAGTGAAAAAAGAATTTCAAATTCAGATATTACGCTTATGATTAAAGAACCATTAGAGGATAATATTTATTCTTTAATTGACGCAGTATTAATTAATAATAAAAAGCTAATTATAAAAGGATATAAGGATATGAAATTAAGAAACATTTTAGCTTCAAATGTTATAAGTATGTTAATTAATAAGTTCCAAGAATTATATAATGTTAATATTTTAATTAAATCAGGACTTAATCAAGCAACAATTGCTGATTTATTTAATATTTCCTCTGGCAGAGCTTATTATATGGTAAAAAATGCTAAAGAACATTCTATTGGTGAAATAGAAAAGCATTTAAAACTTTTAAATGAATTAGATTATAATATCAAATCTGGTAAAATAGATGCGGATTTAGGATTAGAATTATATTTTTTAAGATAAATTTAATATAAACAAAAAAAGACACTAAATTTTAAAGTGTCTTTTTTGTATTTAGAAAATATATTACTTTAATGTATTTACTGCAGCAGCTAATTCAGACTTATGTCTAGCAACATAGTTCTTATGAACTAGGTGTTTAGCTTGAGCCTTATCTAATTTCTTATAAGCATTTGCTAATGCAGCTTGAGCTTTTTCTAAATCCTTAGCTTGAACAGCAGATAGTACAGATTTCATTGCAGTTTTTAATGATGATTTGAAAGCCATATTTGCTTGTCTTGCTTTTTCGTTTGTCTTAACACGTTTGATTTGTTGTTTAATGTTTGCCATAATTTCACCTCCGACAATCAAATGCATATAGTATTATATCATTTATGATTTGTTTATGCAAGAAAAAAATAAAAATATGAATATTAAATTTTAAAAAAAGAATAATAATTGTAGGTGATTATATGAAAAATAGAACTGATATGGCTGTAGAACAGCTAAATAACGACTTTAAATATGATGTAAATAGGAATATAAATGGTATTAATTTTAAAAAAATAAAAATAAATAAAGCATTAGCTAATAAAATAAATAAAAAAGAAGGTATATATTATACATTAGAAAATATTGATTTTTATAATAAAGAAAAAGATTTAATTAAATTATTAGTAATAATTTTAAGTGATTATTTATTGAATTTAGGTATAAAGAAAAATAGTGATATTTTAATTGTAGGTTTAGGAAATGAATTTTCTACACCAGACTCTTTAGGTCCTTTAGTGATAAATAAAATAGAAGTAAATAAACATTTAGATATAAAAAAACAATATAATATTAGTGCCATATGTCCGTCTGTTATGGGTAAAACAGGAATGGAAAGCAAAGATATAATTAAAGCCATTGTTGATGATTTTAAACCATCTTTAGTTATTATTATTGATGCTTTAGCATGTAAAGATGTTAATAGGATGTGTAATAGTATTCAAATTAGTACAGCAGGAATAAATCCAGGCTCAGGTATATATAATTTTAGAAGAGAAATATCTAAACAAACTCTTGGTGTTGATGTATTAGCTATAGGGATACCTACAGTAACTGATATAGATTGTTATATAGATATATCAGATGATTATTTTGTTACACCAAAAGATATTGATTTTGCAATGGATATATTATCTGGTATAATAGCAACTAGTATTAATAAAACTTTAAAAAAAGAAATTTTGACAAAATTCGACAAAATAGTTTAAAGTTATTTTATATAATTAAAAAAGGATAAATAGTTCTAGAAATATAATTCGCCATATGGTAAAATAATTCTGAAAATATCAAGGAGATGATTTTATGAAAAAATGTGTTTTATGTGGTAGTAATAATTGTATTGAATATAATACTCCTAATGAAAAATATTTTATTTTTTTTAAAAATAAGGAATATATTTGTAAAAATTGTGGTTGTCTATTTTCAAAAGATGAAGAAGAATATAGTTTTAAGCCTAAAAAAATTACTAAAAATCAATTTTTAAAAATAATATATAGAGCATTTACAGACATTTATGGTGGAGGATTTTTAACAGATGATAAAAAAAATATTATAGAAGATTATTATAAGGAACTTAAAGTATATTATGAACAGGTTGCAAATTCCCAGGCAGCTATGCTTTATGATTTAGATATATTAAATAGATATGATGAAGTTGTTAGTATATTAAAAAATGGAATTTTAAAAAAATAGACATACTTTTCTGTTTTTCACATAATGAATAATATATTATATTATTGGTGATGAAAAGTGAAACGAAAAAAAACATTTATAATAATTGTTATTGTTTTGTTAGGTATTATTATTTTAGGGAGTATATTTACAAATAATGATAATAATGATGATTTTGATAATGCTTTTTATGTAGATGATAGTAATAATATTTTCATAGTATTAGCCAAAACATTAGATAAATGTTGTTATTATTTTGTTGATACTATTGTAATAAGTGTAACAAACGTTTTTAATTCATTTTTAAACAATTAAATTTGATAAAAAAATGATTGTTTTTTGATTTTTCAAGTATAAATCAATTAAAAACAGTCTTTTTTTTTACTTAAAGTCATTTTTTCATACTTTTTTATTTTTTTTAAAAAAACTTTTATACTTTTATGATATAATAACAATTGAGGTGTTAAAAATGAATTTACCAAATAAATTAACATTAGGAAGAATAGTTGCGATTCCTATTATGATTATTATTGCATATATTCCATATTTGCAAAACAACTTTTTTTTAGAGGTTAGTTATGCTAACTTTATTAATTTTATTATATTTGCTCTTGCATCATGTACAGATTTTTTAGATGGTCATATTGCTAGAAAATATAATTTAGTGACAACATTTGGAAAATTTGCAGATCCGCTTGCCGATAAAATTTTAGTAATGGTTGCATTTTTTATTTTATTTATGCAAGGAAAGACAGTTGAAATTGGTTCTATTAATTTAGAATTAATACCAATGTGGGGACTTTCAATTATAATAATTAGAGAATTTATGGTTTCAGGAGTTAGATTAGTTGCTGCACAAAGAGGAGATGTAATTGCTGCAGGTTGGTCTGGTAAGGTTAAAACATTTGAAACAATGGTTGCGATATGTTTCCTATTTTTCTCTGGAATACATTTTGTAGTTGCAGTTATTGGATTAATATTAATGTATATTTCTGTATTATTAACTTTATATTCAGGCATTGAATATTTATGGAAAAATAGAAAAATTATTTTTGAATCAATTTAAGGAGGAAAAATATGGCTGAATTAAGTCGTGAACAAGCATTAGAAGAAGCTTTAAAGAAAATAGAAAAAGAATTTGGTAAAGGTTCTATAATGCGTTTAGGTGATGAAGCTGATCGTAAAATAGAATCTATTCCAAGTGGTTCTATTGCTTTAGATAAAGCATTAGGTGTTGGTGGTTATCCTAAAGGAAGAATTATTGAAATATATGGACCTGAATCATCAGGAAAAACTACATTTGCATTACATGCTATAGCTAATGCTCAAAAAAATGGTGGTTTTGCTGCGTTTATTGATGCAGAACATGCTTTAGATCCTGTTTATGCAAAGGCTTTAGGCGTAGATATTGAAAATTTAATTTTATCTCAACCTGATAATGGTGAACAAGCATTAGATATTGCTGAGGCGTTAATTAAATCTGGAAGTGTTGATATATTAGTAGTTGATAGCGTTGCTGCGCTAGTTCCAGAAGCTGAATTAAATGGTGATATGGGAGATTCTCATGTTGGTTTACATGCTAGATTGATGTCTCAAGCTATGCGTAAACTTGCTGGTATAATTAACAAAACAAATTGTGTTGCAATTTTTATTAATCAAATTCGTGAAAAGGTTGGAGTTATGTTTGGTAATCCAGAAACTACAACTGGTGGTCGTGCTTTGAAATTTTATGCTTCTGTTAGACTTGAAATTAGAAGAGGAGAAGCAATTAAAGAAGGTACAAATATATTAGGAAATAAAACTAATATAAAGGTCGTTAAAAATAAGGTTGCCCCACCATTTAAAACTGCTGAGGTAGAAATCATTTATGGTGAAGGTATTTCAAGATTAGGCGAAATAGTAGATTTAGCTGTAAAATATGATATTATAAATAAGTCAGGTGCTTGGTTTTCATATAACGGAACTAAGATAAGTCAGGGTAGAGAAAATGCTAAGGAATATTTAAAGAATAATCCTGAATTATTAAAAGAAATTGAAGAAAAAGTAATTTCTGTTGAATAAAAAGTTGTTTTAAAAACTGTTAAAATTCATTTAATAATTAGTATTAAAAAAAATGAAGATTTATGACATTTAAAATCATAAAATCTTCATTTTTTATTTTGTGTTATTAAATTTTTTAAGCATTGATCATTTTTTGCTCATTTCTATTAATATTTTAACCATTAATTCCATTTCTTCAAGACAAGCAAACTCATAAGGACCATGACAATTATATCCACCTGTTCCTAGGTTTGGTGTAGGAAGTCCCATAAATGTTAATCTAGCACCATCAGTTCCACCTCTTATAGCCTCTATTTGAGGTGTTATTTCTAAATTATGCATAGCCTCTTTTATTTGATTTATACATTCAGGATGTTCTTTTATTATTTCTGACATATTTTTATAACTATCTTTTATTGTTACAGTAATAGTATTGTTTCCATATTTATTATTTAAATAATCTTGAGCTTTAATCATAATCTCTTTTTTCTTTTCTAATAGTTTTAGATTATGATCTCTTAATATATATTCTAAATAAGCTTCGCCAACAACACCTTTCATATCAGTTAAATGAATAAATCCTTCATAATTATCTGTATATTCTGGTCTTTGTTCTATAGGTAGCATTTGATTATATTCCATTGCTACTAAAGAAGCATTAATCATTTTTCCTTTTGCAGAACCTGGATGAATATCTAATCCTTTAATATATACATTAGCGCTTGCTGCGTTAAAATTTTCATAGTTTATTGTTTCAGGATTTCCACCATCAATTGTATATGCATATTGACATTTGAATCTTTCTAAATCAAATTTTTCAATTCCAGTTCCAATTTCCTCATCAGGCGTGAACGCAACATATATATCTACATGTGGTTTTTTTGTCTTAACATAATAATTTAATAATGTCATAATTATTGCAATACCAGCCTTATCATCAGCTCCTAAAACTGTAGTTCCATCAGTTGTAATAAGGGTTTTTCCAGTAAGTTTTTTTAACACAGGAAATTGCTTAGGATTAAGTTCGATATCCTTTAATTTAATAGTATTTCCATCATAATTATTTATAATATTAGGCGAAACATTAGTACCACTAAAACCTGGTATAGTATCCATATGAGCAATAAAACCAATAGATTTTTTATTACCTTTAATGTTAGATGGCAATTTTGCATAAACAAAACAATTATCTGATAAATATATATCTTCTAAATTTAATTCTTTTAATTCTTTTATTAATTGATTTGCTAAATCAAATTGTTTTTTTGTAGAAGGTGTTATATTTTTCTCTTCATCTGACATTGTATCAATTTTAACATATCTTAAAAAGTTGTTTAATAATATTTCTTTCATGTTTATATCTTCCTTTCTAATTTATTATATCTTATTATTTGCCATTTTTCACTAAAAATGTCAAATTTCCTTGCTAGTTTTTTGTTTTTGATGTATAATCTTTGTTAGAGAAGTTTGAAAGGAGTTACTTATGAAGGGCAAAGTAAAATGGTTTAATGATGAAAAAGGCTATGGCTTTATAAATACTGAAGATGGTAAAGAAATATTTGTACATTTCAGTTCTATAATTGCTGAAGGCCATAGAACATTAAATGAAGGCGATGAAGTTAATTTTGAAATTGCTGAAAGCGAAAAAGGCTTACAAGCTAAGGATGTTCAAAAACTTTAATTAATTAGGAGATTTTATATCTCCTTTTCTTTTTTTATACATATAATATATTGGTGATTAGTTGTGGTAAAAGGTAATATTGTTGATTTAATAATTCCTTTTAAAGATGATAGTGAAATAGATTATGATGAACTTATTAAAATTTTAAGATATCAAATAGATTATATTGATGGAATATTACTAAGAAAAAATATAATACAGCTTGATGATGAACAAAAATTGAAGGTTGTTTCATTTATTTTAAAAAAATTTAATAATATAAAAATTATAGTTGATGTTTCAAATTTTAATCCTAAAACTGTAATAGCAGAGATTAATAAATATAAGAATTTAAATATTGATTCATTTTTAATTGATGTTTTAGAAAGTAATGAAGAAGGAATAATAAATTATTATAAATATATCGCTGATAGAACAAATTATCCTATCATTATAAATAATACTAATATTATATTAAATTATGATATTGTTAGATTTTTATCATATCATCCTAATATTATTGGTATTATTGATTCATCTTTTGATTTTATTTATAAAACTAAAATATCTTTTTTATGTAATGATGATTTTATTTTATATTGTTCAAATGATTTGATAATTATTCCTTCATTATCATTAAAAATAGGTGGTTTTATTTCTTTAATTTCTAATGCTTTTCCTAAAGAAATTAAAGAAATAACTAATTCGTATTTAGATAATTACGACATAGCAAAACAAAGTTATATGAAACTATTTAAAATAATAGAAGATGTTTACAGTGAAGCAAATAATATAGGAATAAAATATTTACTTTTTGTTATGGGATTTAAAACTAATAAAGTTTTTTTACCTTATGCGCGTGCATCTATTAATTTAAGAAGAAAAATAGAAGAGGACTATTTAGAATTTGTAGAAAAAAAATAGTTCTTTTTCTTTTTAAGAAGTATAAAAAGAAAGTTAAAAAGTTAAAAAATGTAAAAAAAATAAAATGTTTAATTGTTCAATGTTGAAATATTTATTTAAAAAGTTTATAATAGTATAGTAGAAAAAAATATATTAACTCATTAGGAGGAATAATATGAGTGAGAAAATGAAAAGAATGGCGATAGATGGAAACTATGCTGCTGCATATTCATCATATGCATTTACAGAAGTTGCTGGTATCTATCCTATAACTCCATCATCACCTATGGCGGAGTACACTGATGAATGGGCTTCTCAAGGTAAGAAAAACTTATTTGGAATGCCTGTAAAAATTGTTGAAATGCAATCTGAAGCTGGTGCTGCAGGAACTGTTCATGGTTCTTTACAAGCAGGTGCATTAACAACTACTTATACTGCATCACAGGGATTATTATTAAAAATTCCTAATATGTACAAAATTGCTGGTGAATGTTTACCTGGTGTAATTCACGTATCAGCTCGTACATTAGCTGCTCAATCTTTATCAATCTTTGGTGATCACCAAGATGTTATGGCTTGCCGTCAAACAGGCTTTGCAATGTTATGTTCAAATTCTGTTCAAGAAGTAATGGATTTAGCTGGTGTTGCACATTTATCTGCAATAGAGGCTAGTATTCCTTTCTTACATTTCTTTGATGGATTTAGAACTTCACATGAAGTTAACACTATTGAACCTATCGATTATTCAGTATTCGATAAATTATTAGATAGAGAAGCTGTTGCTAGATTTAGAGAAAATGCATTAAATCCTGCACATCCTAAAACACGTGGTACAGCTCAAAATGATGACGTATATTTCCAAACTAGAGAATTACAAAATCATAAATATGAAACAGTATATCCTATAGTTGAAAAATATATGAATGCAATTTCAGAAGCTACAGGACGTAATTATAAACCATATACTTATTATGGTGCAGCAGATGCTGAAAATGTAATTGTTGCTATGGGTTCTGTAAATCAATGTGCTGAAGAAGTTGTTGATTATTTATTAGCTAAGAATGAAAAGGTTGGTTTATTAGAAGTTCATTTATACCGTCCTTTTGTAGTTGAAAAATTCTTAGAAGCTATGCCTAAGACAGTTAAGAAAATTGCTGTATTAGATAGAACAATTGAGCAAGGTGCTTTATATGAACCTTTATGCTTAGATGTTCAAGCTGCTTACTATAATGTTAAAAATGCTCCAATTATTGTTGGTGGACGTTATGGTTTATCAAGTAAGGATACAACTCCTGATATGGTAAATGCAGTATATGAAAACTTAAAGAAGGCTGAACCTAAAAATCATTTCACTTTAGGTATTAATGATGATATTAAATATACTTCTCTTGAAGTAACTGAATCAATTGACGTTGCTGATCCAACTACTACAGAATTATTATTCTTTGGTTTAGGTTCAGATGGTACTGTTGGTGCTTGTAAAAATATTTCAAAAATCGTTGGTGATTATACTGAATTCTATTCTCAAAGCTATGCAGCTTATGACTCTAAGAAATCAGGTGGTTCTACAAGATTACATTTACGTTTCTCTAAAAACCCAATTCGTTCAACATATTTAGTTAATAAGCCACACTTTGTATCTTGTTCATTAGATGCTTATCTAGATAAATTTGATATGATTTCTGGTTTAAGAAATGGTGGTACATTCCTATTAAATACTGTTGTAGATAAAGATCATATTGAACAACGTTTACCTAATAGCTATAAGAGATTACTTGCTCAAAAGAATGCTAAATTCTATATTATTGCTGCAAACGCTGCTGCAAGAGAATGTGGATTTAGACCAGGCTTAGGTGTTAATACTATTATGCAATCAGCATTCTTCAAATTAAATGAACAAATTATGGATTATGAAGAAGCTAAACAACATATGAAGGAATTTGCAACTAAGACTTATTTAAGAAAAGGTCAAGAATTAGTTGATCAAAACCATAAAGCTATTGATATGGGTGGAACAAAGCTTGTTGAAGTTGAAGTTAAACCTGAATGGGCTAATTTAAAAGATGAAGAAAAAACTGTTGATATGAGCCGTCCAGCATTTGTTAGAGAAATTGCTGATGTTATCAACTCTATTAAGGGTGATTCATTACCACTTTCTACATTTGCTAAATTTGGTGAAGATTGTCATATGCCTCAAGGAACTGCAGCTTATGAAAAACGTGGTGTAGCTACTGATGTTCCTTTATGGACTTCTGATAATTGTATTCAATGTAATCAATGTGCATTTGTTTGTCCACATGCATGTATCCGTCCATTCTTATGTAATGAAGAAGAAGTAGCTAATGCTCCAGAAGGTGCACAATTCTTAGATGCTACAGGATTTAAAGGATATAAATATACACTTCAAATTTCTACATTAGATTGTACAGGCTGTGGTGTATGTTTAACAGTATGTCCAGGTAAGCCAAAGAAAGATGCAGAAGGTAATATGGTTAAGAGTCCTGCATTAACATCTCATTCAATGGCACAATCAAATGAAAATAAAGAAGCTGAAATTTGTAAATATTTCTACGATAATGTAAGCTATAAGACTGAAGTTGCTGGAACAAATAATGCTAAGAATGTTCAATTCTCTAAACCATTATTTGAATTCTCAGGTGCTTGTGGTGGTTGTGGTGAAACTCCATATGTTAAGGCTGTTTCTCAATTATTTGGTGATAGAATGATGGTTGCAAACGCAACAGGTTGTACATCAATTTATTCTGGTTCATATCCATCAAGCCCATATACAACTAATGCTGAAGGACGTGGTCCAGCTTGGGCTAACTCATTATTTGAAGATAATGCTGAATTCGGATTTGGTATGAGAATGGCTGTTGAAACATTAAGAGATAGAATTCAAAATGTTATGGCCTTAAATTTTGATGAAATGTCTGAAGAAAATAAAGCATTATGTCAAGAATGGATTGAAAATAGAACATCTGGTGCTAAGACAAAAGAATTAGCTCCTAAGATTGTTGCAGCAATGGAAAAAATTGATGCACCTTATGCTAAAGAAATCTTATCATTAAAAGATTATTTAGTGAAAGTAAGTCAATGGATTATCGGTGGTGATGGTTGGGCTTATGATATTGGTTATGGTGGTTTAGACCATGTTATAGCTAATAATGAAGATGTTAATATTTTAGTAGTAGATACTGAAGTATATTCTAATACAGGTGGTCAATCATCTAAATCTTCAAGAACTGGTGCTATTGCTAAGTTCGCCGCTTCTGGTAAACCAACATTCAAAAAGGATTTAGCTTCTATTGCTATGTCTTATGGACATGTATATGTTGCAACTGTTTCTCATGGTTATAATCAAAATCAAGTTATTAAGGCTTTAAAGGAAGCTGAAGCTTATAATGGTCCATCAATTGTTATTTGTTATGCTCCATGTATTGCTCATAACATTAAGAAGGGATTATTTATGAGCCAAATGGAAGCTAAGAAAGCTACAGAATGTGGATATTGGCCAACATTTAGATATAATCCTGATTTAGCTAAGGAAGGAAAAAATCCATTCCAAATGGACTCAAAAGAACCAGATTGGACTAAATATAATGACTTCTTAATGAATGAAGGTCGTTATGCTCAATTAGTTAAATTAAATCCTGAAAAGGCTGAAGCTTTACTTGAAACTAACTTAAAGGATGCTCAAAAGCGTTTTGCTAACTATACTCGTTTAGCTAATATTGAATATCCAAATAAATAATAATAAGTATTCCTAGCCATTGAGCTAGGAATATTTTTTTGAAATAACATAGCAAAATAAAAATATGAATACTTCTAATAGGCGTTAATTATAAAAAAATATTAAAAGGATAAATACTATTATAAGTAGCAAATAATTTAATATGTAAAAAAAGCTGTGAAAACTATTTTAAATAGTCAATCACAGCTTTTTTATAGCTTATTATTTTACTTCATAGCCAGCATCTATAACTGCTTGTATTAATAATTCTTTATTTAAATTAGCTCCTGTTATTGTAGCATTTTTATTTTCAAGTGATACAATAACCTCACTAACTCCAGAAACACCTTTTAAAGCATTTAAAACATGAGTTTGACAATGTTTGCACATCATTCCATCAATATTTAATATAATTGTTTCCATTTTTATTTCTCCTTTCTTTTTTTTCTTAAATGTATTTAATCTAAGTGCATTTGTTACTACAAATACACTACTAAAACTCATTGCAAGCGCAGCAATCATAGGATTTAATTTTATATTAAATGGATAGTATAAAATACCTGCAGCAATTAATATACCAATAGCATTATAGAAAAATGCCCAGAATAGATTACCCTTTATATTATTAATTGTCTTTCTACTTAATTTAATTGCTGTTGAAACATCAATTAAAGAATTTGATACTAGTATTATATCAGCAGAATCAATAGCTATATCAGACCCCTTAGAAATAGCAATACCTATATCTGCACTTATTAAGGCTAATGCATCATTTATACCATCACCAACCATAGCAACCCTTTTACCCTTTTTTTGCTCTTCTAAAACAACATTTTGTTTTTCATTAGGTAATACATTGCTTATAACATTATCAATTCCTACCTCACTAGCAATATTTTTAGCAGTAGAAGCATTATCCCCAGTAAGCATAATTACATCTAAGCCTAGTTTTTTTAACTTTAAAACAGCTTCCTTAGAATCCTTTTTAATTTTATCCTTAACAGAAATTATTCCAATTAATTCACTATTTTTAGCAACATATAATAATGTTGAACCATCCTCTTTATTATTAATATTAGTATTAATATTTAAGGAATTAATAAAATATTCATTTCCTATATAGTATATATTATTATTAATATTACCCTCAATTCCCAATCCTGAATGACTGTTATAATTTTTCACCTCAAAAGGTGTTAAATTATGTTTTTTAGCTTCATTAATAATAGCGATTGCAAGAGGATGTTCAGATTTAATTTCTAAAGAATAACATATTCTTAATATGTCTTCATTATTAAATGATTTAATATTTACCACTTCAGGATTACCCTCAGTAATAGTACCTGTTTTATCTAAAATAATTGTATCAATCTTATGTGTTTTTTCTAAAATCTCGGCATTTTTAATTAACAAACCATTTTTTGCTGCAACTCCAGTAGATACCATTATCACAACAGGAGTTGCTAAACCTAAGGCACAAGGACAGGCAATAACTAATACTGAAATACCTATTCCAAATGCAAAGCTTAAATTCTCTATAATCGCAAAAGCTATAAAGCTTATTAAAGCTATAAGCATTACTATTGGAACGAAGAAGTATGATATTTTATCTGCAAGCTTTGATATGGGTGCTTTAGAATTGGCAGCCTCCTCAACAAGCTTGATAATGGTATTAATTGTTGTATCATCCTTTATTTTAGTTGCCTTAATGATTACATAGCCATTTGTTAAAATAGTAGATGATATTACCTCATCATTTATTTTTTTATAAACAGGTATACTTTCTCCTGTTATATTACTTTGATCAAAGGAACCATTGCCTTCAATGATAATTCCATCAACTGGAGCTTGCATTCCTTTTTTTATGATAACTAAATCATCTAATAATACATTTTCAACGGGAATAGTAATCTCTTTATTATCCTTTAATATAATAGCTTTTTTAGGAGCTAAATCCATTAAATGTTTAATTGCATCATTAGTTTTTTTCTTTGATTTACCTTCTAAATATTTTCCAAATGACACTAATACTAATATCATAGATGCAGATTCTAAATATAAATTATGAGTTAAATGACCTATATCATTACCTAAGCCTAATTGATAAGCCATTTCATAGATAATAACAATACCATATATTAGGCTTGCAGAAGAGCCTATGGCTATTAGGCTATCCATATTAGGTGATAATTTAATTAATCTTTTAAAGCCATTTATAAAATAATTACGATATAAAAATATAATAGGAATTGTTAATAATAATTCAGTTATTGCTAAAATTAAAGGATTATCACTAAAAATTTTAGGAATAGGGATAAGAAGCATAGGTCCCATTGCTAAATAAAATATTATAACTGCAAGTATAGCAGATACAATAAGTATTTTACCTTTATTATCGCTTGTTTTTTCTATTTGTTTATTATTTTCTAAATAAGCTTTATACCCAGCATTTTCAACAGCTTTTATAATATCATTTTCCTTTAATTTATTTTCATCATAATCAACTGATGCATAATTTTTAAGTAAATTAACATTACAGCTATTTATACCATCAAGCTTTTCAATACCCTTTTGAATATGTGCTTGACAAGCAGCACAAGTCATACCTTCAATTTGAAATTTTCTTTTCATAAATACCTCACTGTAGTTTTTTAAATAGTTCAGTGATTTCATCTAAAATAGTTTCATCACCACTATTTAGTCTATCTTTTACACAAGATTTCATATGTTTTTCTAATAATAAATTAGCTAATGATTTAATAGATTTATTTATAGCTGAAAGTTGAATTATAATATCATCACAATATCTATCATCATTTACCATATTTGATATACCTCTTACTTGACCTTCAATTCTATTTAATCTATTTATTAAAGTTTTTTTATCTTCATCACATCTAATAGTTTTTTTACAACAATTATTCATTTTAATTCTCCTTCCATCTTTTATTATATACCCTATAGGGGTATAAGTAAAGATTTTTTATTATTTTATCAGAATATAATAAAATTGTTGAAGTAAAATGCAAATTATATTGTAATTAGAATTATTTAGATTTATAATAGTGATATAGGAAATATAATTTTAAGGAGTTTATTTATGGCAAATGATACTGTAGATGAATTATGTAGAAAAATTGATGCTTTTATAGAATATTTAAAAAATTTAGATGAAAATGGACCAGAGCATAAATCACTTTTAGCAAAAGAAATGGCTTACTATTATACTTTAATTAATAAGATTTAATTGACTTGATGAAAAATCAGCATTAAGTTTTGTTAAAGAAAATTCTTATGAACAACTTAAGATGATAACTCAAGTTGATTTTGATGACAAATTAAAAGATGCTGCTAGATGTGTTAGAAAACATTTATTTAAAGTAATTGAATGCGGAGTTGATGATTCATTTGAAGAAGCAGTTGAGGGATTTTATAGAGATGGAAGACCAATAGAAAGAGATTTAGAAGATAATTTTATGAAAGCGGTCGGAAGAGAATTAATATCTATTTTCGAAAAAAATGGCAATATTGATGATGTTATTTTGGATATTGCTGAAGAAATTCATAATAAATGGGTTTTAGAAAATGCGAAAGATTTTAAAACAAATCCTGTGGATGAAAATTTATATAAACATTTACCATTTGAACTTACTGGACTTGATGAAATAAGCGAATCATTATTTTATGTTTTACCTATTATGGATAGATTTGATGTTTATATAGGAAACGGCCCAAATAATATTCATCGAGAATTTCAATTATCTTCAAGTCTTCAAGATAGATATATAGACAGGATAGATAGATTTCTAGATCAATGTAAAATAAAATCAGAAGAGGATTTGAAAAAGCTATTACCAACATTGATAAAAGGATGCGAATTATTAAATCCAAAAAATGCTCCAAAAGGACAAAAAGAACTTTTTGAAAAAAGATTAGAATATATGTTGAAACCGGAAAAATTAGAAATAATTCAAGAACAAATTGAAGAAAAAAACGGTAGATATGGTCATAGATTTTTATGCAATGAATGGGGTATAAATATATAAAATTTATATTAGATTATTATATTTTTAATAAGAATAGATGATTGATTTCATCTATTTTATTTTTTTTAAATTAATTAATGAGTCAACCAATTTACAATATAGTATAAATAAAGTTTCAACATCAAAAGAAGATGAATTAAAACTTTTTGTTCGTGATGGAAAGTTGGAATTTTATAACGAAATAATTAGTGTTTTTGATGAAAGGAAAAAAGAAGAACTTGATATATTAATTAAAAAGATATATTTAGAATCATTTACATTATTAATTCAGAAAAAGAATGTTAAAGATACAGTTAAAAATAAAATCTTTAGAAGGAAATGTATAAAAAGCATTATTATAAAATATTTACTAAATAAAAGTAAATAATGAAAGTAATTATGCTATAAATAAATATAACAATATTTTAAATAACCATTTTAAGGCATCACAAGCTAGTAATTTATATGATGCTTTCTTTTCCCTATTATGCAAATTGCTAGAAATATTGTTGTTGCTTCAATATTAATATTAAGTGGATGTAATCGATCTATTTTCGTTTTAATAATTGGTTGATTTTTTCAGGTATATCTATAACTACTGATTTATTTACACCAGTAGAAAATCTAGACATGGAAATTCAAATCATTTAAAAAAGTTTTGCTTCTATAAAAGGAATCAATCAATTTTTAAAAACTGAAGAAGAAACACAAAAAAAGATTTTGAAATAAATAATATAAATATAATATATGATAAGGTATCTTTTAGCTATGATAAAAAAGTAATTTCTAATTTTAACTTAAAGATTAATGATGGTGATAAAATAGTCTTTTATTTTCACATTTAAATTCAAATGTGGTAAAATATTTATATAAAATGATTTAAGAAAAAAAGGAAGGTATTTATATGAGAAAAAATCTAGGTGTAAAAACATTTATATATCCTCAACCAGTATTAATTATAGGAACATATGATAAGGATGGTAATCCTAATATAATGAATGCTGCGTGGGGGATGATTGCAGATTATGATAAAATAATGGTTTGTCTTGCTAATCACAAAACAACTGAAAATATAAAAGTCAATAATGAATTTAGTATTTCTATAGGAGAAGCAGGCTATGTAGCTGAATGTGATTATGTAGGAATTGTATCCCAAAATGATGAGTCTAATAAAGTTAAGAAGAGTGGTTTTACAACTAAAAGAGCAGAATATGTTAATGCTCCTATAATTAATGAGCTTTCGCTATGTATTGAATGTAGACTTATTAAAGTGTTAGAAGAAGATTTATATTTAGCAGAAATTGTTAATGTAAGTGCAGATGAAAAAATATTAGTAGATGGTAAGGTTTCTTTAGAAAAATTCATCCCTATTTCCTATGATCCTTCAACACATGGCTATTATAAAGTTAGTAGTAGAGTTGGTAATGCATTTAATGATGGTAAAAAATTAATATAAGATTTACACAGGAAGTTCCTGTGTATTTTTTTTTACAAGTTCTTTACTTTTTTTTACAGTTTTAAGATATTTTATAAAATAATATAGATATAAAATATATGTGTAAAAGAAAGAAGGAATAAAAAATGAAGAAAATATTTAGTATAGGATTAACATTAGTTGTTTTAGTGTTTGGATTATTTGGTTGTGCAAAAAATAATACTGATAGAGATATAAAATTATATACAAGAGATACTACATCAGGCACAAGAGATGGTTTTTTTACAGGTATTGGTTTAGAAAAAGCTAAAGATGATAATAGCTTATTAAAAGTTTCTAATTTAGGCACTGTTGAATCAAACGGGGATATGATTAATGCTATTAAAAATGATAAATATGGTATTGGTTATATTTCAATGGCTTCTTTAGATAATAAAGTTATTAAGGGATTAAATTTTGAAGGTGTAGAACCAACTGAGGAAAATGTATTAAATGGGAGTTATTTATTAACTAGAAATTTTAATTATATTACAAGAATAGAATATGCTAGTGAGAATAAAAAACAAATTATTGAAGCATTTATTGCTTATTTGTCTACACAAGAAGCAAAAGCTATAATGAAATCTGAAGGTGGAATATTAGATGTTAAAAAAACTGATCCATCTTGGAATGATATTAAAAGTAATTATCTAATAGCAAGTAAGGATAATTCAGATGTTGTTTTGAATTTTGGTGGTTCAACATCTGTATCTAAAATGGCTACTGCTCTAGCAAATGAATTTTCTAATTTATGCGGTAATGTAGGTTTTACTCATAATTATTATGGTTCAGGAGACGCTTATAAAAAAACACAGGGGACTGATAAAGATAGTGTTGGATATTTTGATATAGCTTTTGCTTCAAGAGATTTTAAATTATCAAGCTCAGAACCAGCTCAAGAAGGAACATATAATACATTATGTATTGATGCGATTGTAGTAGTAGTTAATAAAGAAAATAATATAAGTTCCATAACAAAAGATGTATTAGTTGATATGTATACTGGTAAAGTAAATAAATGGAATGAAATAAAATGATTGTAAAAAAAGAAAAATCAATAGAAAGAAGAGTTTTAATAGATAAAATAGCACATGTATTCTTTTTGAGTATGTGCGTATTATGTGCAGCAGTTATAGTTATAATTGTTGCTTTTATAATTGCTAGAGGTGTAGAACCCTTCTTTAAAAAATATAATATAAATAATGAATATTATCAAATAGAATTTAAAGAATTTCTTTTTGGAACTAGATGGAATTTTTTGCCAAATCACTTTGGTGCTGGATTTATAATAATAAATACTATTTATATTACAATTCTTACTATTTTAGTAGCTGTTCCGGTGAGTGTCTTAACTGCATTATTTATAGCTAGAATAGCTCCTAAAAAAATAAGTAATATTTTTCAAATAATAATTGAATTACTTGCAAGTGTACCATCAATTATTTATGGCTTATTTGGACAGGCTGTTATTACTAAATTTAGTATAAATATAGCATCTATTTTTAATATTCAGACTCTAGGTGGTCAAACAGTTTTATCTACAGTAATTGTTTTAAGTATAATGATATATCCAACTATAACAATGGTATCTATTAATTCAATTAAAGCGGTTAAAGAAAATTTGGTTTTAGGGTCACTTGCATTAGGTGCATCAAAAACACAAACTAATTTTAAAGTTGTTTTAAAAGGAGCAAAAAATGGTATTATTTCTGGAATCATATTAGGTATTAGTAGAGCTTTAGGTGAAGCTACTGCGGTGTCTAAGGTTTGTGGGAATTCGCAGGTTGGACCATCATTTTCGCTATTTGATTCTACATCGACATTAACAACAACTATATTAAGTGGATTTAATGAAGCTAGTGGTATTAACTATGATATCAAGTTTTCTTTGGGTATAGTTTTAATTTTAATTATTATAGTTACTAATTTATTATTAAATCTTGTAAAGAAAAGGGTAGGAAATTAAAATGAAAAAAAGATTAGCTAAAGATTTTATAGCTAGTACAATAACTTATTTATTTTCTAGCTTTGGAGTTATAATTTTATTATTAATATTTATTTTTATATTTTCAAATGGTGCTAAAAAAATATCAATTAATTTACTAACTGGTAATTATTATAGTGATTCATATATTTTAAAATATTTAGAAGAAGCAAACTCTATTTTTACATATCAAGAAAAAGAAGATGAATATTTTTCAAAAAAATGGGGTGTGGCATTTAAGGATAGCATAAATATTGATGGTGAAAATGTTGTTATTATTAGCTATATAGATTCTAATTCTCCTTTAAATAATATGATCAATTTAAAAGATGATTCATATTTTTCAGTTAGTATTAATCAAATAATAAATAAAGGTGTTTTAGAAAGTAGTGATAGTTTAATTACAGTTGTAAAAAAAGATAGTGCTAAAGTTGTTTGTAATAAATTTGATAACGCAATAAAAATTAATAATTTAACTGTTCAAACAAGTGGTGGAGGAATTAGATCATCGTTTATTACTACGTTAATATTAATTGTAATAACAATAATTATTGCGTTACCTATAGGTATATGTGCTAGTATATATTTAAGTATGTATGCTAAAAAAAATAGATTCACTTATATTTTAGAAACTATGATAGATATGGTTGGAGGTATTCCTTCAATAATATTTGGACTTGTAGGTGTTATTATATTTATTCCTATGATGAATAAAATAATATTATCTGATGGCTTTTCAATTATGGCAGGATCTTTAACACTTAGTATAATGCTATTGCCTACTATTATTAAAACTACAAAGGAATCAATCGATAATATACCTAATGATTTAACACTTGCTTCTTTAGCTTTAGGTGCATCAAAAACACAAACAATTTTTAAAATTGTTTTACCTAATGCAATTTCTGGAATACTTACATCTACTATTTTATCTATTTCTAAAATAATAGGTGAAAGTGCAGGTTTGATATTTGTATTAGGAACTCAAGTATCAGATTCTGTTTCTTTAAATAAAGGTGGTACAACTCTAGCAACGCATATATGGAATTTATTGAGTGGAGAAAGTCCTAATTATGAACTTGCATGTTCAATTGCTATTATTATTTTAATAATTGTTTTAATTTTAAATATATTAGTTAAAATAATTGGTAAAAAATTAAATAGATTTGAAAGGATATAAAATGGAAAAATTATTTGAAATAAAAAACATAAATTTATTTTATCAAAATAAACAAGCATTAAATAATATCAATTTAGAAATATATAAAAATCAAGTAACAGCATTTATAGGACCATCTGGTTGTGGTAAATCTACATTACTAAGATGTTTAAATAGAATGAATGATTTAATAGATAATTGTAAAATTAGTGGAAATATTTTGTACAAAGATAAAAATATAAATGATATTAATACGCTTGATTTAAGAACAAAAGTTGGAATGGTTTTTCAATCACCAAATCCTTTTCCCATGTCTATTTTTGATAACGTTGCTTATGGTCTTAGATGTCAGGGAATGAAAAATAAAGCATTATTAAAAGAGATAGTAATTGATTCTTTAAAAAAAGCTGCATTATATGATGAAGTTAAAGATAGATTAAAGGAGAGTGCTTTAGGATTATCAGGTGGACAACAACAAAGGTTATGTATTGCAAGATGTATTGCGATGAAACCTGAGGTTATTTTAATGGATGAACCTACAAGTGCCCTAGATCCAATAGCTACGCTAAAGATAGAAGAATTAATTAATGAATTAAAAAAAGAATATACAATTGTAATAGTTACTCATAATATGCAACAAGCTACTAGAATATCTGATTATACTGCTTTTTTTATGTTAGGTGAGATAGTAGAATATAATAAAACATTTGATTTATTTTCTGAACCTAAAAATAAAAAAACAGAGGACTATATTACAGGAAGGTTTGGTTAAAATGAATATAGAAAAAGAAATAGAAGTTTTAAATAATAAGCTAATTCAAATGGCAGATTTAGTTGTTAATAATCTAGAAATGGCTTTAAATGAATATTTAAACTATGATTTAAAGACTACAATTGATGATGATGAAATAGACAAATTAGAAAGAGATTTAGAAGAAGATTGTCTTAAAATTTTATTAAAAGAAAGACCTTATGCAGGCGATTTAAGAAGAATATCAGGTATTCTAAAACTAATATCAGACCTAGAAAGATTAGGCGATCATGCAGAAGATATTTTAGAATTTGTGAATAAAATGAAGGTATACGAAAGAAAAAATATTGCAAAAATAAATGATATTATTAAAATAGCTCTTAATATGGTTAAAGATTCTATAGAGTCTTATATAAATCAAGATATTAATCTAGCAAATTTAATAATAAAAAAAGATGATAGTGTTGATTTACTTTATAATGAAATATTAGATGAAATTATTTTAATGCTAGATAATAATAATTGTTCAAGTTCTTTTGCCATTTATTCTACACTTGTGGTAAAATATATAGAGAGGATAGCTGATCATGCTGTAAATATAGCTGAATGGGTTATATATATAGCAAATGGCTTCCATAAAGATAAAAAAATATTTTAGGTGGTAATAAAATGGACTATTTAATTTATTCAGTTGAAGATGATAAGGATATTTCTCATTTAATAAATGTTGCTTTAACAAAACAAGGATATGTAGTTGAATCTTTTTTTGATGGTGAGTCATTTTTTAAAAGATTTAATGAGAAAAAACCTAATTTAATATTACTTGATATGATGCTTCCTAATATGCAGGGAAGTGATATATTAAAAATAATTAGAGCTAATGATGAATTTGATGATATACAAATTATAATTGTTTCTGCTAATAGATATGTAATGGATAAGGTTGATGGCTTAGATTTAGGTGCTGATGATTATATAGAAAAACCATTTGATATATTAGAATTAATGTCTAGAGTTAATTCTAAAGCTAGAAGATATTTGAAAAAACAAACATTAAAAAGTAATGATTTAATACTAGATATAAAAAAACATGAATTTTACAAAGATGGTATTTTAATAGAACTTACTAATAAAGAATTTGATATAATGAAATTATTGTTAAAAAAAGAAGGAGAAGTAATTTCAAGAGAAGATTTATTTAATAGTATTTGGGGAAATGATACACTTGAATCAAGGACAATAGATATGCATATAAAATCACTTAGGAAAAAGATTAATGATAATGAAGGTAAAATTATAAAATCAGTATATGGGATAGGTTATAAATTAGAACAATGAAAAAGAAATTAATTTTAATTGAAATAATAAGTTTAATATCTACTCTTTTTATATTATTTATTATATCTGCAATTTATATTTTTAATAATAATTACACTAATGCTAAAAAAAGTTTAATATCTTATTCAAATATTATTTGTGAAGTATTTAATGGTAATAATTTTGATGAAACAAAAAAAATTATAGATAAAGAAAAAAATATAAGATTAACGATTATAGATGTTTTTGGGAATGTAATTATAGATACGAAGCTAGAATCATTAGAAAATCATCTTGATAGAGAAGAACTTGAAAAAGTTGGTGAATTTATAAGTAGATATTCTAAATCATTGAATAAAAATATGTTATATTATGTTCAAATTGATGATGGATATTATATAAGATTAGCAATACCAATTAATTTGTTAAATACTTTTACTAAAAATTATATCTTTTTCGGTTTGATATCTATAATAATCATTTTAGCTATTTCTATAGTTATAACAAGTATATTGTATAAAAGAACATTAAAACCGATTAATAGAGAAATTAATAAATTAGAATGTATTTTAGGTAATAAGCAAACTGAAAATCAAGATTTTGAAATGCTATCATCTAAAATCAATGAATTAAATAATGTATTAAATGATAAATTAATTTTAATTGCTTCAGAACAAGAAAAAAATAATTTTTTATTAGATAATATGAATCAAGGCTTGATAATTTTAAATGACTTAGGTCAAATAGAAATTATTAATAGTTATGCCTTAAAATTGTTTAATACTAATTTAAAATTAGTCTATAAAAAATCTTATTTATATGTTTTTAGAGATATTGATGTTCAAGAATTAATTAAACAAACTATTATAAATAAAACTGAAAATCAAATTACATTTGAAATGAAAAATAAAAAATTGTTATTATATTTAAGTTATAATAATGAAAATAATCAAATTATTTTATTGATAGTAGATATTACATTACAAGAAAATGTTAACAATATGAAAAGGGAATTTTTTGCAAACGCATCACATGAGCTTAAGAGTCCTTTGACATCAATTATTGGCTATCAACAATTAATTAATCAGGGTATTTTAACCACTAAAGAAGAAATATTAGATGCTTCATCAAGAACAATTAAAGAAGCTTTAAGAATGAATAAATTAATTATTGAGATGCTTGATTTATCAAGATTAGAAAATAATGTTAAATCTAAAATGGAAAATGTTGAAGTAGAAAAGATTATAAATGATTTAATTGAAGAGTTTGAACAACAAATTAAAAATAAAAAAATAAATGTTGATATCGAATGTGAAAAAACAGTATTAATTGCTAATTATTCTGATATTTATAAATTAATTAAAAATATTATTGAAAATGCAATAATATATAATAAGGATAATGGTAGCATTAAAATAAAATTATCAAATAATGTATTAACAATTTCTGATGCGGGAATAGGTATTTCAAATGATGATATAAATCATATTTTTGAAAGATTTTATCGAGTTGATAAAGCAAGAAGTAAAGAAAATTCTGGAACTGGTTTGGGTTTATCTATTGTAAAACATATTTGTATTTTATATGATTATAAAATAAATATTGATAGCAATTTAGGAGTAGGAACAAAAATTAGTATTGAATTTTTGCCTAGTTTGGAATGTTAAAAATTATATCATTTATAATGCTATATAATTAATAATGAGGTAATGTAAAAACATTATTGAAAATTATTTTTAAAAAAAAGGTTGTTTTTTTAAAATAAAAAAATATAATATATATGTAAGATTTAATTAGAAGTTCTAGTTGCTTACAGGTGACATCCCAAATACATCTAAAAGAAGGTGGGATAGCATTTGAACTCGCCGTGCTGCCGGTAAAAAGAAACTTGGTCTTGCAGCCTTTGTCTTTCTACTCTATATGTGTAGAGGTGGTTTGATAGATACCACTAAAACGAGTTGATGCCGTATAACTATAAGTTATATGAAATCTATCTTTTTTTATAGCTACTATTTACTTTAATATTAAACTTATTAATAATTCTAAATACTAGTTTAGTGGTGAAAATTAATGTTTTTAGATGTTAATAATTAATGTTAATTCCAAAAACATAATTGACAAAAATATGTTTTATTTATATAATATAGACATAAATTTGAATAAACCTTTTTAAAGGGGAGTAGCAAAATACAAGTGTATTTTTTATAGTCGTCATCACGATATTTTTATCCGGTTATAAAAGTCTATTAAGATATGCAAGACCTTTATTCTTTATCATGAGAATTAAAGGTTTTTTTATTTTCAAGGAGGAAAATATGCAAA
>CAZQOM010000004.1:0-3678 GCA_964595145.1 uncultured Anaeroplasmataceae bacterium
TGTTAGGTACATTAGGAACAGAAATAGTAATATTAACGTCAAAGCCAAAATCAGCTTTTGATTTAGTAATTGTAGTAGTTAACTTATCTTTTGAGCTATCATATACCAATTCAATATCAGATAAATCTATGCTAATTACAGCTTCAACAACTCTAACATACATTTCAAAAATTGATTCTCTATATATTGGAGCTCTATAATCACGCCATTGATAATTCTTTTCATCTCTTAGTTTGGCATATATTACATATGCACCTACATCAAGGTTAGTTTTACCAGTAGTTTCGCATAAAGCTTCATATATAGTATTATCAAAATAGTTTTCCCATTCACTTTCTGGTAATTCAGCTATTTTTTGTAGACCAGCAATTTGCTTAGTACATTCAAAATCTAAATAATAATCATATAAATCACTTATTGTAACATTAATCTTTTCAAATTCTTCAAAAACTAATTGATTAGTAACAATTGGTGTATCAACAGTTATTAAATTAACCTTAAATGTACTCATTTCATTGATTAATTTATAATTGTTACATGTAGTTGATGCTCTTACTATATAAATACCAGCAGAAGCATTTTCTATTTCATGAACTAAATAATCAGAATTACATCTATATTCATAAATCTTTTCATCATTATATAATAATTCTACATCAATTGGACAATAAGTATAAGGATCATATCCTTCTTTTAATTGAACATTTGCGATAGGAAGAATAAATTTATGAGCCATATTAAATTCTGTATCTAATCTTGTCCAATAAACCATAATAGTTTTTGGATTAATTGTAACATTTATATTGAATTCTACATTATAGTTTCTAGTTAAATCTATACCATTCTTTGTAATAGTATAAGCTTGTTTCCAAGTAAATGCTTCAATGTCTGTATAAGCTATAACATTACCATTTTCATCTACTAAAACATTTGATTTTAAACTATTATCATATAATGTATTTTTAACAGCATTTAACCAAATTTCACCATTAAATTCTTCATTTTCAGTAGCAAAATTATTAATAGTTATATTATCTGTTGTCCAAACAGAATTAATCCAGTGAACACCTTCTTCAAATGTTTGAGAATCAACTACATTAACTTCAAGATTTCTCTTAATAATCTTAAATGAAATTTTTGCACCATCTTGAACATAACCATAACCAAAACAATCATTATTAAAGTTCTCGATTTCATTACATTTTAAGTTTTCAGAAACATTTAAGTCATCAACATTCTTATTAGAGAATATTGTTGTATTATTAGAGAATGCATATACCCAAGCATCAGAAATAACTTCATCAATTTCATTATATGAAACATTAATATTATTCCAGAAGAATGTTCTATAATCACCATTTAAATTAGAATCAGTTATTTGATATTCAGGAAGTTTAGCACCATTTACACAAACTGTATTTTTATTATTTTGATTAAATTCAATAATAGCACCTGGATTTATTTCTTGACCATTGTATGTAATATAATATGTATCAGTATCTTGATCATATTTTAAGCCATCTAGACTATCTAAATCTAAAGAAATCTTAGTTGAACTTAATAATATTTGATAAACATAATCTTGTCTTGTCCAAGTAACTCCATCTCCATAATAAATTATACCTTTTTGCATCCAACGTGATTCTTCGCCATTTCCACTACCGATATAATTATTAGTTTGTTCTACACCATTATTAATATCATTTTCATTAATAATAGTATCTTCTGTTCTAGATACAAATACTTGGAAATTATCTCCACCAGTAATTATATTATCACCAATTCTAGAAATATTTTTAGCAATCATAATGCCTGTAATACTCAATTGATCTTCTGTCAAATCTTGATATTTTTTACTGTATTCAACAAAATAATTACTAATATTATCACTATAACTTAAGAATGCTTCATCAATAATTTCAATAATTGGTTTTAAATTTCTAAATTCAGGTATTCTTAATATATACCTATTATTTGCATCACGATGTTTAATTACATGTTCTGGTAATAATTCAGTATAACCTGTGATTTTAAATACATTATTATCAAAATCATAATCGTATGTAAAGATATCTGCATCTTCTTCATATATTAATAGATATTTAGTATGCCATCTTTTTTGAATAGGAACTTCTTCACCTGTAACCCAACCCTCAGGACGATTTAATTCATCACTTGGATTATAACTTACAGTAATAAAGAATTGTTCTTTATCAGTTTCATTTTCATACATATTTTCAAATATAGCTTCATGTAAGATAACTGCAGGTCTAGGCATATTAATATATCTTAAATTTGTACAACCACTAAATGCAGCTGTTTCAATTTCTTTTATATGATATGGTAATTTAACATCATAAACTGTTGTTAAACCAGACATAGCACCATTAGTTATTTTTGTGAAGTTATCAAAGAATTCAATTCTCTTTAAACCTTCAGGTAAATAGAATATTTCACCATAATATGTTTCATCATCTTTTACATATGTTGCATCTAAACCATTTTCATTTTTAAATGCAATTCTTACAGTTTTACCATTTGGATTATTTAAAGTTTCTTCTTGATATTCTTCCATAAATTGAACAACTTCAACACCTTTATCATAAGAAAGTCTACCAAAGATATATCCAAATAAACTTTCAGATTGAGATTTAGTAGAATATGAAGATGTATCTGGTGAATATTTACCAATAAATGGTAATTTTAATTTAGTTAAATCTCCACAACCTGTTAATGCAGAATAACCTATTAATTTAACATTAGTTGGAATAATTAATTCATTAAAATCATTATATCCTAATGCATAATCATCAATAACTTCTAAATTATCAGGAATTGTAAGACTTTGAAGACTTGTTTTATAGAATGAATATTTATCTAATGAGTAAATACTTAATGGAAGTGCAATACTTGTTAAACTTTCACATTCCATAAACATTTCTTCACTAATTTTGTTAACTGTAGTCTTTGAACTAAATTCAACTAAATCTAGATTCAAACATCCCTTAAACATTGCTTTACCGTTACAATTATTTAATAATCTTGCAGTTGTTAAATTAGTACAATTTTCAAATACAGACTCACCAACAGATGTAACAGTTAAATATACATCTATTTCAGTTAAACCAGTATTCTTAAATGCTTTATTATGTAATTGTTCAACTTTTCTTGGTAATAAGAATACACCATTATTTGAACTATTAAGAGATGTACAATTTTCAAATGTAGATTCATTGATAACAGTAACACTATCACCTTCAAATGTAACTTCACGTAAACTATTTGAATTCATAAATGCTTCAGCACCTAATAAGCTTAATGAAGAAGGTAAAATAATTGCTTCAAGACCAGTATTTTTGAATGCTTTAGCTTTTATTTCACCAAGTTTTGAAGAATTATTAAATATAACATTTTCAAGCATTGTCATATTTTCAAATGCGCCATAACCTATAGTTTCTACTATTTCAGAAATAGTAACTGTTTTAAGATTTTCTGGTAAATAGAATGTATAAGCACTATAAATTGTTTCTATTACTTCATTTTTATTACTTACATCAGCAGATATATTAGTATTTTCACTATGATTTTGTAATACTTTTAACATATCATCTTCTATATTATGACCGAAGATATAACCAAATAAGCTTTCAATTGAATCACCATTATATTCATGCTTAC
>CAZQOM010000004.1:3688-32874 GCA_964595145.1 uncultured Anaeroplasmataceae bacterium
AGCATATCCTATTGTAGTAATATTATTTGGAACATTTACAACTTCTAAATCATTATTATTATAGAACATATATTCTCCAATAGTAGTATTTTCAAATACTATATCAGTTAAACCACTATTTGCAAATACATGTGTACCTACTATTGTTATACTACTTGGAATAACAACATTTTGTAAGCTTGATGCAGTATCAAACATATGATTACTTAATTCATCATTATATAAAGTTAAGCTTACTAAATTTATGTTTTCCGCAAATGCATAACTACCAACAACACCATCATTTAAACCAACACTTGAAGGTATAATAACAGATTCTAGTTTAGATGCTTTTCTAAATGCTTCCATACCAATTCCATATATTTCTGGATTTGATAAATCATTTGTTAATGATAGTTTAATCATATTATTACAATTATAGAATGCTCTATCATATATATGATTTACTTTTAATATTGATACACTCTTGATGCTTACACAGTTTTCAAATGCTTGTTTACCAATAGTTTTAATATTTTCTGGAATATTGATATTATAATCATTTGTTTTATTCATTTCTTCAAGCTTAATACAATTAAAGAATGTTTTATCCTTAATTTCACTAATTTTAACATCATCAGGATCTTCAAAATTAACGCTTTCTAAATTTTCATCATATGCAAACGCACCTTCACCTAAATTTGTTAAAGATTTAGGAAGAATAAAGTTTCCTAAACTTATATCATGTGCAAATGAATAATCACCAATATATTCAAGATTTTCTGCAATAATACTATTAGTATAATATACATTTTCAAGTTTATTCATATTATAGAATGCATATTCATCAATACGTGTAATATTATCAGGTAATGTTACAGTTTTAATCGTATCTACCTCATAGAATGCACCATAATGAATAATTGCTTGATTTGTTATAACAACATTTTCAATAGATGTTGGAATATATGCACTATATTCACCATTTATAGAATACTTTTGAATTGTTGGATTAATAGAATTCTTAAGTTTATTTCCAACATCAGTTGAACCAAAGATATATCCAAATAATGTTTCTTCATTATGTGTATTAACTTCATCAATATTTTTTCTACCAACAAATGGTAATGTCATACTATTAAGTTTAATACATCCACCAAATGCTGCATAACCTATTTCATTTACTTTATTAGGAATAGTAATTTCAGTAATTTCTTCATCATTAAAGAATGCATAATCACCAATAGTTACAACAGAATCCCAAATATTAATCTTATTATTAATTGTATCTGTTGTATTTAATGATTTTAATTTATATGCATTATAGAATGTAGCTTCTTTTATTTCTTCTATACTATTTCCATCATAAATAACCATAGGTAAATTATGATTATCTTTAAATGCATATCCACCTAAATAATTTGTTGTAGTAGGAATCTTAAAGTATCCAAGTTCATGATAACTAGATTGGTCTAATACCTTTAATCCTAAACTTTCACATCCAGCAAATGCATAATCACCAATAGTTGTAAAGTCATAACTTACACTATTTATTGTTCTTCTATCACTTAATGTAACAGTAGTTAAATTAACCATATTATTAAATGCACCATAACCAATAGCTTTATCATTAGTTACATGAACAATTCTTAATTTTGCAGGAACATAGAATGTTTCTTTTGCTGAAACAGCAGTTCCATAAGTTTGTGTAACTTCTAATACTGGACAGTTAGTTTGATTAATTGTATCTATATATTTAGTTTCAGTACCAAATATATAACCTAATACAGAATCTCTTGCATCTGTATCATATGCATGTCCTCCAACAAATGGTATCCAAATTTCAACTAGATTAATACAATCAGCTAAAGCTCCTTCACCAATTTCTTCTACATCTTGTGGTATATTTATAGATGTTAATCTAGGACAGTTATAGAATTGATAGTTACCTAATACTTTATTATAAATTTTAACTTCAGATAATTTTTCATTATTTGCAAATGCATAATCATCTATTCTTGTAACACAATTAGGTATTGTTACTGTTGCTAAAAGTGGTTCTGGATAAGTATTTTCATATTTGAAATCTTCAGGGAAATTATCTAAATTATCAAACATATGGGCACCAATCCAGTGATTTCTAATTACTAAATCGCTTAATCTATTAGCTCCAGCAAATACATATTCACCTACTATACCATCACCTGTACCAACAGATTCAGGTATAACTAATCTTTCAATCTTATTACAATTATTAAATGCATAATCATTTAATGTTATAACTTTAGCAGGAATAATAACTTCATTTGAATTAGAATTAAATTTAATTAAATTAATATTGTTATCAAATGCATGCTTACCTATTGTTGTTAAGTTTGTATCTAGATTTCCATTAACCTCTTTAAGATTACTTAAATGATTAATATTATCATTATAGAATGCATAATCTTCAATAACTTTTAAATTATCAGGTAATGTAATACTTGTTAAAGTATCAACATTATAGAATGTACCATAATGAACAACTTCTGTATTAGTTAAAGTCATTGTTGTTAAATTATTTGGAATATAACCTTCAACATAATTTGATTCACTATAAGCTTGTCTAATAGTCTTCATATTATCTTGTATTTCAGTTGTAAATCCAAATAAATAACTTAATACTTTATTACTACTATCATATGTTGTTGAATTATTACTATAATCACAATATGTAGTTTTAACATCTCCTACAAATGGAATAGTTAAATTATTTAAATTAATACATCTACCAAATACTTTATATCCCATTGATGTAACATTATTTGGAACAACTATATTTGTAGCACTACTACAATTATAGAATGCTAATGTATCAATAGATGTAACAGTATCTAATATTGTAATTACATTATCATCACCAATAACATTATTACCATCGTTAAAGTATGTCATATGATTTAAGCTAGTATTATCATAGAATACACCTTCATTAATAGTTGTAAGTTTTCTTGTCTTAAATAATACATCATTTAATGTATGACACATTGCAAAGGCATAATCACCTATTTCATTAACATCTTTTGTAATAATAATTGTTGGTAACATTATAGCATTTTTAAATGCTTTAGATCCAATCGTTTGAGTTGTTTCAACAAATTGATTAATATAATTATCACCTATTTGAGCACCATCAGTAATATTAATTAATGAAACATTATTTTCAAATGCACTTTCACCTATTCTTATAAATGCTATTTCATTACCACTTGTTATAACAGGATGGTTATCATATCCATAGCCTTTTGGTAAAACAACAGTTTCTAAATTAATCATATTGATAAATGCATTATCAACAATTGCATTATCATCAGTTATACTTACCTTTACAAGTTTTTTAGGAACTAAATAAGTCTTATTATTTTGAACAACTTCTATCAATTCAGCTATATTATTAATAATATGATTTGATAAATTACCACCAAATATGTATGCAAATGTTGTTGTATTATTTTCAAAAGTAGCATTTCTACCATAACCAACAAATGGTAATGTCATTTCAGCTAAATTATGGCATCCGCTAAATGCTGCTTCTTCAATATATTTAACATTTTTAGGTACAGTAATTTCATCAAGATCAATACAGTTAAAGAATGCTAAAGTCTTAACTGTTATTATACTTGTAGGGAAATTAAATTCATTTAAGCTAATACAGTTATAGAATACACCTTCAGATAAAACTTTAATATCATTTTCATTTATATCAAATATAGCTTCTTCTAAATTATAACAATTCTTAAATGCATAATCCTTAACATCAACTATTGAATTAGGGAATATCATATATGGTAAATTAATACAATTATTAAATGCATATCTACCAATAATTTTTATTGTTTCTGGTAACTCAATATGAATTACGTTATTACTAATAATAGTATCTGGAGCCGTTAAATCTGTATTTGTATTTAATACTTTTACAAGATTTGTACAACCACTAAATGCATAATCGCCAATATTATTAAAATCACTTTCATTATTTAATACTGAATGATATCCATTAGCTGGTAATATAACTGTAGTTAAATTACTTACATTTTCAAAGCCATATGCTCTTATATCAATATCATCTGTAACAGTTACTTTTACTAATCTAGTAGGAAGATAGTATAAATTACTATTTTGAGATACTAAATATAAATCAGTATATGTTGTAATCTTAATATTATTTAATGATTCTAATTCTGTTACATAGTTACCAAAGATATGTGCAAATGTTGTTGTATTACTTAAATCAGTTATACTACGAGTAGAACCAATAAATGGTATTACAAGTTCAGTTAAGTTTATACATCCACCAAAAATACCTGCCTCTAGTGAAATTATATGTTCACCAATAATAAAGTTTTCTAAAGATTTAGCGTTAAACATAGCTTGTTCGCTAATCTTTTCTACACTTTCAGGGAATTGATTACCTGATAAATTATTACCAGTTAAATCTTTACTTGAAACTTTAGTTAAAGATGTACAGTTATAGAACACTCTATAAGAGATTTCTTTAATTATAATTGTTTCAAATATAACTTCATTTAAACTTGTACAATTTTTGAATGCCTCTTGTTCTATTGTAGTTACTAAAGAAGGTATTGTTATAGATAATAATCCTGAACAATTTTCAAATGCATTATGTTTAATCTTTACTAAATTAGCTGGTAATGTAACACTTTCTAATTGACTAACATTTATAAATGCATTTGCACCTATAACTGAAGCATTAGTTAATATAACACTCTTTAATTTCTTAGGTATATAGAATGTATATTCATCACTTGTTGCAGTAGGTCTTTGTTTAACCTTATTATATTCAGGATATGTATTATTTTCACTTGTATATAATGATGGGAATGTTGTTCTCTTTTCACCAAAGATATATCCAAATAATTCTTCTTTTTCAGTTAAACTTTCATCATATTGACGTCCACCAACAAATGGTAATGTGATTTCTTCAAGGTTGATACAACCACCAAATGCTGCGTAACCAATAGTTTGAACATTTTCATGAACAACTGCAGATGTAACTTTCTCATCAATACAATTATAGAATGCATAATCTTCGATATTTCTTATTGAAGGTAATACTTCTAATTTTTCTAAATTATAACAATTATAGAATGTACCTTCACTTATTGTAGTTAAATAATAATCGTTATTTTGATATGGATTATATGTAATGCTTGTTAATGATTTACAATCCTTAAATGCATATTTTAAAATACTATTTACAGTTTTAGGAATATTAATACTTGCAAGTAAATTACAATTATCAAATGCATTATTCTTAATTACTTCTAAAGAATCAGGAAGTATAATTGTATCAAATTTAGTATTTTCAGAATGAATATCAACATTAACAAATGCATAATTACCAATAACTGTATCATCTGTAATAGTTACTTTTGTTAATCCCTTAGGTAAATAGAATGTATAAGGAGATGATAATCTAATTGTCTTATCAACATCAACATTAACAATTTGTTCAAAACTATTAGCATAATACTGAGATACTTTATACATATTATCATCTATATGACCAAAGATATATCCAAATAAGTGTTCAAAATTACTACTTGATTCTTCATATCTATGCTTACCAACAAATGGTAATGTCATTATAGAAATATTATTAGATTTGCCAAATGCTCCATAACCTATTGTTTTTATATTATTTGGTACAGTAACCTCAGTTAATGAATCACAATTTGCAAACATATATTCGCCAATTATTTCATTTTCTAATGTAAATGATTCTAATTTTTCATTATTAGCAAATACATGTGTACCAACTACATCTATAGTATTAGGAATTGTGATACCCCTTAATGATGTACAGCTATCAAACATATGATCACCTAAAACATTATTATTAATATCAATTAATTTTAATGCTTTATTATTTGCAAATACATAATCACCAATCTTAGATGCATCATTTAAACTAATTGGTAATGTTACTTTATCAATCAGATCCATATCTGCAAATGCATAATCATAAATAGTATTAACATTATCAATTACAATATCTCTAATAGTTATATCAGAACTACCATTAATCTTATAAACACCATCTGCATCATAGAATGCGTATGCGCCGATTTCTGTAACATTATCCCAACTAATTTGAGTAATATTAACATCCATTAAACAACCAAATCCTAAAGAAGTTGTAGTAGTAATATGTAATTGAGAAAGTGAGTTTGGAATATAGAATTTAAATCCTGAATCATTCTTAACACCTTCTGCTTTAATAGTTTCATTAGAACAAATACCTGTACAAACTGGTACTTCTATATTTGCTGAACCAAGTGTATAAGTTTGATATGAAGCATATGAATTTTTATCTTCTATATGTCCAAATATATATCCAAATAATCCTTCAAATTGATTTTGTGAATTATTATTTTTACCAATAAATGGTAAAGATATAGATTTTATATTTGTAGAGCCAAATGCTGCGTAACCAATTTCAAATAAATCTTTTTCATTTGAATTTGATGAACCATTATAGTATTTAACACCGTTATCAGAATTATAATCAATATCAATATATAATAATTTAGGACATCCAAAGAACATATAATTTCCGATTAAACCATTTTGTAAATCAACACGTAATAAGCTATCACACTTAGCGAAAGCAAAATTATTAATAGTTGTAATATTTTTTAGAATAGTTACTTCTTTTAAATTATCAGCATCTTCAAACATATGAGCACCAATAATTTCATTTTGTAGGTCAATTGATAAAATATTTCTACCACTTGCGAAAGTATGTGTACCAACAGCATCAATATCACTATGAATTATAATATTAGAAGCACCTATATTAAAGAATGAATAATCACCTAATGATTTAATATTTAATGCGAAATTAATACTTTGTGATTTATTTAAAATCATGTCGTCTAAATCCCAAACAAGATCTAATAAACTAGAACAATTTCTAAATACACTATCAGATATAGTATCAATCATTTCATAATCTATACCATCATCAAATGTTTTAACATATTTACCATCTTTTAATGTAGAATTCTTAGCTGAACCAGCAAATAATACTGTTTCTAATGCAATACAGTTATTAAATGCATAGTTTCCAATATATTCAGTATATTCTGGTATACGTAGATATTTAGATGTATTTTCATCTTCTAATTCTTCATTTCGTTCTCTAAAATATGTAACTTGTTCACCATATTTAACTTGTAATTCATATAAACCAACATAAGATTGATTTGAAATGTAATAATATGATGTTCCATCTTCTAAAATCTTTTCTTCAATAACAAATGATTTTGTTGCAGTTTGAGCTTCTAATAAATCTATAAGTGTATCATAGCTATTATCTTTAATTATTTCATAATAAAGAGTATTAGTTTCATTTAATATAACCTCAACATAATCTACACCTAATTCTAGATTAGAAGTATCTGTAATAATGTTACCTCTTAGATAATATTTACCATCATTTCCTTGACATGTATAAATATCATAAGCACTAGCTAAACTTTCTAAGCTTCCAAATGTAGCATAATAATTATTATGATGTACAAATGAACCCTTAATACCATTTATATTATCATCTAAACGATAATGAGCTCCAAATAAATTAATACAATCACTAAATGCATATTTTCCTATTGTTGTAAATGGAGTTTTCTTACCCTTTAATGTTCTATATTCAGGTAAAATAACACATTCTAAAGACTCACAACCTTCAAACGCACCCATACTTATTTGTGTATCATTTGTAATTTCAATACGTTTTAATGTAGAAGGAATATAATATGATTTAGTTTGAGTATCATTGTAATGTTGTTTAACCTCATATGTACCTTCTACTGGTTTACCATTCTCATCATAGATAGTACCAAACATATAACCTAAATGCTTATCTGTTGCAGTTAGATTTTGAGTATCATTATAATTCTTACCAACAAATGGAATAATTAATTCTTCAAGTGAAGTACATCCACCAAACGCACCATAACCTATATTAATAATTTCAGATAAAATAGTAACCTTCTTCAAATTCTTATTTTCAGCAAATTGATATGAAGATATAATACCATTTCTAATTACTAATTCTGTAATACCAGCACCTTGGAATGCACCATCACCAATACCTAAATTAGATTCAGGAATTTGAACATTCATTATACCACTCTTATAGAACGCATAATCTCCAATAAAGATATTATCTGTTGCAACATGGAAACTCTTAATAGTTTCAGTCATCATATAAGCACCACGGCCTATAGCTTCGCATTCATTAGAAATATAAATTTGAGTTAATAAATTAGGAATACGGAATGTATAGAATCCATCAGCACCTAAACCTTCTTTATTTGTACATGTTGGTCTAAATGGATGAATACTATTTTGCTTATCATCTTCAGATAATGTTACCATATTATAAGCTTGTTTTAATTCAACTTCTCTATCTTCTTGTGAATTATATAATGTATCTTTTGTTTCAAGTGTTTCACCAAATATCCAACCAAATAAATATTCCTTTTCAAATTTTATTTGGTTAGCAGCTGTAGCTTTGCCTGTTTCAGGATCAATATTTATCTTTTCAATACTAACTCTTTCTTTACCAGCAAATGGTAGATACATTGAAATTAAACTCATACATCCATCAAAAGCACCATAACCTACTTCTTGAATTTTATCAGGTATCTTAAATACTTCAATACCATAACAATGTCTAAACATTCCTACACCAATAATTTCATTTTCAAGTTTTATCTTACTCTTATCATAAACATTTGATGTAGCTGTACCATTGTCATTTTCCCATCTAAGCATTTTACGGTGATCATTATGAGTTGGATCAACTTCTATAAAATCTTCATCAATAAATTCATCAGCTGTACCTAATCCTATACAATATTCAAATGCATATTCTCCTATTGTTGTTATAGATTGAGGTATTAGTAATTCTTGTAAACCTGTACAATGACTAAACATATTATTACCAATAATGCTATTATTGAATGTAATATTTATTAATCCTGTACAATAAGCAAATACATAATCACCTATAGTTGTTGAATTACCTATGCTTGCTGGAATAATTAATTCTTTAATAGAACTACATCCTGCAAATGCATAATCTCCAATTTCTGATAAACCTATATTTTTAGTATCATCATAATATAAATTAATTACTTCTTCACCATCATATGTAGGATTCATTGATACAAGTGATGTACAATAATAGAACGCATAATCATGAATACTTGTTACAGTTTCTGATGTAAATGTTTTTAACATTGAACAATTTTCAAATGCATAATCAGCTATAACTGTATCTAATGTTATACTAACAGATGTTAATTTAGATGGAATTCTAAACATACCAACATTACTATTATTACTTTCTAATGTAGAATCTACGTTAGTTAAATCTTTTAAGCTAATTATTTGTTCTTCATTAGAATTTAATTGTTCTTCTGTTAAAATAATAGGTAAATTATTTTCATCAAGACCATTTTGGTATGTATATTCTACACTATCTCCATTAGGTTTGAAATTACTAATTACAGTTGAAATAGAACCATCTATATTAGTTTCTCTATTTGCACCATCACCAAAGATATAACCAAATAGATTTTCAAATGTATCATGACCTGTAACATATTTTTTAGATCCGGCAAATGGAATTACAATATTAGTTAATCTGCTACATTGTCCAAAGGCAGCATAACCAATCTTTGTTACAGTATTAGGTATTATAACCTCTTCTAATGAACGACATCCATAGAATGCATCATCATCAATTGTTTTTACGTTTACTCCAAATGAAATTCCACTTAATGTAATACAATTTTCAAATGCATATCTACCAATTGTTTCAATAGATAATGGAATAATAAATCCATTTAATTTATAACAATTTCTAAATGTACCTCTATTAATAACCTTTATAATTTGTTGTTGACCTATATTAGGTTCATTAATAACTACACTTGAAAGACTATGATTATCATTAAATGCATATCTACCTATTTCATAAACAGCACCTGGAATAATCATCTCTTTTAAAGATGTACATCCATCAAATGCATAATCTTTAATAATTTCTAAACTTTCAGGTAATATTACTTTTTCTAATGTAGTACAATCCATAAATGCACCAAATCCAATTGTATCATCACCTGTTAAAATTACATTCTTTAAAGATGTTGGAATATAGAAATCAAAGTAATCAGTACCATTAAATGTTTGATGAGCTTTTGTAATTTTTCCATCATCAATAACAACACTATTTTTACTTTCTTCTCTTAAAAGTTTTCTAGTTTCATCATCAATCTTACTTTCAGCTAAAACTTTTAATTGTTCAATTGTCCAACCTGGATATTCAGATTTTAAATTTTCTGCTATTTCTTCAATCTTTTTAGCATATAATTCTTGATATTTATTTTCAATCAATTCATCAAGTACTTGTTTTTCTTCACCAAAGATATAACCAAATAATGATTCTTTTGAATCTATAGTATATTCATGTTTACCAACAAATGGAATAGTTAAAGTAGTTAATGAATCACATGAACCAAAGGCACCATAATTAATTTCTTCCATACCATTTGTTTTATTATTAGTTGTATCTACAACTTCTAAGCTATCACAGTCATAGAACATATGTTCTCCTATTACATTATTTAAGAATGTTATATTTACTAAATTATCATTATTAGTAAATGCATATGGTCTTATTACAGTAATATTAGAATCAAATGCAATAGATGAATTAATAGTTAAATCAGTAAGTGCTGAATTATTATTATTTTCATCTTGAGCAAACATATATTCACCAATTAAATCATTTCTAAAATCAATATTAGTTATATTTGATGAATTTGCAAATACATGTGTACCTAAATTTTCATTATTATTCTTTGAAATAGATGAAGGAATAATAACATTATAAATATTATCACAATTATAGAATGCATAATTTCCAACATATGAAACTGAATCACCTAAATTGATTGCTGAATCAATTGTTTGATTATTATAACTTAATATTAAACTTGAATTATAGTTAATATTTCTAACACTTGAATTTTCAAATGCATAATCTAATATTCTTTCAATAGTTGTAAAATTAACATTTATAACCATATCAGTATTCATAAATGCACCAAATCCAATTGTATTATCAGAAATAATATTAATTGTTGCAAGTTTATATGGAATATAATAATTAGAATAATTAGAATTATCATAACTTTGAACAGTTTCTGTAATACCATATAATTTTTGTTTATCTTCAGTCATTCTGTTAATAGTTAATTTATAATCTTTTAAATAGTCTTCATAAGCTTCATTAAATTCGAATAATCCTTCATAATCAGCATCAAAAATAGCTTCTTCTTTACCAAAGATATATCCAAATAATGATTCTTCACTATTACCAGAATATGAATGTTTACCAACAAATGGAATATATAATTCTTCTAATTCAAAACATCTACCAAATGCAGCATATCCTATTTCTTCAACGTATTTTGTACAATTAACTTCTTCAAGATTATAATCAAAATAGAACATATGATCAGATATCTTAATACCTTCATTAAATCCTGTTGCATCCTTAAATTCAATTGAATTTAAACTCTTACAATATGCAAAAGCATAACTTCCAATATCTTTTACATTCTTTGGAATAATTAATTTTTCTAAAGATGTACATCTTGCAAAACCATAATTTCCAATTATATTTATTGCAGTTTCAAAATTAAATTTATTATCTAAAACAGTTACTGTTGCAGAAACATTATGATTTATATCATTATAGTGAGATCCATCAACAACTTTATTTAATTCTCCATTATTAACATTAATTAAATCTAAACATCCATAGAAACCATAATCTTTAACTTCAATAATTTGTTCAATCCAAACATTTTGAATTTGTGTTAAATTCATCATAGCTCCTGTACCAATTACTGTTTCAGTTAATTTTTTATTATTTATAACTTTAACATTTCTTAAAGATTTTGGTACATAGAAATTATAGAATTCTTCTGCTGTTTTTGTTTCAGATATAGTTGATATATTATTTTTAAATCCTTGACGAACTAGTTTAGATAATTCATTTGCATCATCATCTTGAGTTTCATCATAAACATTTTCTACATCAACAGTATAATCATTAGTTATTAAACCGTGATTATTTTTATAATCTTCACCAAAGATATATCCAAATAATGATTCTTTTGAATCTCCAGTATATTTATGAGCACCAACAAATGGAACAATAATAGTATTTAAATTATCACAACAACCAAAGGCAGCATAGCCTATGTTTGTAAGTTCATTTGTAGTATTATTAGTTGTATCCATATATTTTAGATTTGTACAATCATAGAACATATAATTAGTAATAAATGTATTTTCAATTGTAACATCTTGTAAGTTGTGACAATATGCAAATGCATATTCTCCTACATATTCATTTAAAATCATACTTTCAGTTACACATACTGGTATTGTTACACACTGTAAGCTATCACAATTTGCAAACATATATTGTCCTAAATATTTAGTTCTTATTGTAATATATTTTAATGCATCACAATCATAGAATGAATGTGTTCTAATTTCTGTAATATTATTTGGAACAATAATTTCTTCTAATGAATCACAATTAAAGAATTGATATTCACCTAATAATGCATTATCTAAAATAATTAATTTTAAGCCATCTTCATCTGCAAATGTATATGTTTCAATACTTTCTACACTAACAGGAATATATAATGATTCAATAGAATCACATTGGTCAAATGCACGATCACCAATGAATATTACATTTTCTGGTATACATACATTAGCTAAAGTACTATTATTTTCATACATTACATTATGAGAATTAATATATTTTAAACCAGTTAATGTTTTAGTTTTTTCAACTATTTCATTATTTATTTCTACATTATATTTAATTACATATTCTTTATTTTCATAGAATGCATAATCATTGATGTTAATTAAATTAGATGTATTAGTAAATGTAGTTGATGATTCACTACCATTTACATCTATATACGAAACTGATATATCACCATTAGAATCAATAATTGATTTAGTTGTATAATCATAGAAATTGACAGTAGTTAATGAATAACAATGCATTAAAGCACCATATCCAACTACAGTTTCTTTAGTAACATTTAATGTAGTTAAAGAAGCAGGAAGGATATATTGTTTTAAATTGCTATCATCGCTATATCTTTGATTTGCAATATAGAAATTTTGATAATCAAAATCATTACCTGTTACTGCCAAATATTGATCAACCTTATATTCATTTTCAATATATACATAATCTTTTAAGAATGAATATGAATAATAGTATTCAATACTGTTTTCATCTGTAAGTTTTGTTGCAACATATCGTGGATAATATTTTCCATCAATTTCAATATATAATCTATTACCACATTCAGCCTTTAAATCATCAACACTACTATATCCTCTATCTTCGCGATATAAATAAGTAGTATTAGTGCTTAAATCAGTATATGTTTTAGCTACACTATTCATAAATTGAGAAATAGATGAAGTAGGTTCTGCTTCTCTTACATAATATTTATTATTGTAATAGAATATATTATTATCATCACCATCTATTGTTGCTTCTAAAGCTGATTGTCTATCATCATATGGAGTAGTTAATAAATTGTAATACCATAAATTATCAATATTAGAATAGAATGGAATTTCTATTGTACCAAACATCCAGCCAAATAATGAATCAACAGTACCAGAATTTCCTTTAATTCTACCAATAAATGGAATTGTTAAAGTAGTTAAATTAATACAACCACTAAACATTTCTCCACCAACATTTTGACTATCAGTATAAGTACCAAATGTTTCTACACTATTAGGTATAGTAAGTTCAGTTAATGAACGACAATCCTTAAATAAACGATTACCAAGTGTAGTTACAGCTGTTTTACCACTATTTTCTGTTAAGAATGTAACAGTAGCTAAATCATAGCATTTTTCAAATGAAGAATCACCAATAGTTTCAACAGTTGAAGGGATTTCAATATGCTTTAATCCAGTACATTCTAAGAATGAATTCTTATAAATATGTTTTAAATTATTTGGTAATATTATATTTTCTAATGAAGCACAACCATTAAATGCACCATAAGAAATAATCTCATCTTGAACAATAGTTACATTAATCAATCCTTTTGGAATATAAGTAGAAACAACACCTTCGCTTAAATCTCCAAAACTATCAACAAAATGTTGTTTTATTTCATAACTATTATAATATGCAGGACCTGCAAAGACATATCCAAATAAACCTTCAGAAGTTATATTAATACTTTCTTGAGCACCAACGAATGGTAATACTAAATTAGTTAATGAACTTTCACCATTAAATGCACCATAACCTATATTAGTAACTGTAGTAGGTACTACTATACTACTAATACTTGAATTATCTTTAAATGCATTATTCTTAATAATTTTTAAACTACCATTTTCTTTAAAATCTATATTAGTTACGCCACGGCAACCCTCAAATGCACTAACACCAATAGTATGAATATTTTGTGGAATAATTATTTCATCAAATGATTTACAATTAAAGAATGTCTTATCTCCAACTTCTTCTACATTATTATTAGCTGGTATTCTTAATTTACGTTCATAAATTGGATTGCGGTTTCCTGTTTCAGTAGTAGGAGCAAGATAATCTAGTAATGTGGCATTCATAAATGCTCCAGTACCTAATTGAGTAATTTCATCTAAAACCCAATATACTGTCTTTAAATGTGAATCATTGTCAACTAATTCTTCACCAGGTTCAACACTATGAGCAAACATGTAATTACCAATTTTTTGATTCTTAATTATTGCAGTAATTAATCCACTACATTCAGCAAATACATATTCACCACAATAACCACTTTCTTTTCCAACTGATTCAGGTACAGTTATTTCTATTAATGAATCATCATTATAGAACATATGGTCACCTAAACGGTCTAATCCTTCAGTTAAAGTTAAATTAACTAACTTATCACATTCAGCAACAGAATAATCACCAATATATGTTTGTCTACCAGTAATCTTTAAATCAGGAATAACAAGTGTTTCTAATTCATCATTTTCATAGAACATATAACTACTAATGTAATTATTTTTAATATCAATATCTTTTAATCCATTATATGCAAACGCATATTCACCAACAAATGAAACACTTGGATTTATTGTTACATAACCTAAACTGTTTCTTATCTCATCACGTCCTGAAAATGCATATGCACCAATTTCTTCTAATACTATACATGTATCAAGTTGAATATGAACTAATTTTGCGCAGTCTCTAAATGCATTATCACCAATTCTAGTTAAAACTGTATCATAATTATCTTTATTATGTGCACCTGTTGTTTTATCTGCAGGAAGATATACATTTTCGATATTTATACAATTTCTAAATGCATTATCACCAATAAATTCTAAAGCATTAGAATATGATAAATCAACATTAATTAAAGTTTTAGCATCTTTACATGCATCATTTTGAATACGTTTTGCATTAGTTACATATAAATTTTTAAGTGATAGTGGTAATAAATAATCTTTACCATTTTCATTTACAGTATAAAATTTAGCTTTTAATTCGTCATTATAATCATCAGTTAATAACATTTTAATATATACTCTATATTTATTATCTACAATAAAGTAATTATTAAATGATGGATCTTCTTCATGAGCAGGTATTTCAAATAAATCAGCAATTTCATTTTTACTTAAATCATAATTATAGAAATCAAAATAATCATAGCGATGGAATTGTTTATATTTATATAAATTATTAATATATTCTAATCCATCTCCAAATAAATAACCAATAACTTCTATAGATGGTTCATTATAATTATCGCCAATAAATGGAACAGATAAAGTTTCTAGATTATAACAACCTTTTAAGATATTTTCTCCTACTTCTATAACGCCATTAGGCATTAATAATTTAGTAATAGTCATATCTTGGAATGCATATCTGCCAATTCTTGCAAGATTAGTATTATCTTTAATTTCTACATCCGGCATAGAAATACAACCACTAAACGCAAATTCACCTATTCTTATAACTGTTTCATAGAAATTCTTTGAAACTTTAGCTCTTGATGTTAATTCTGATTTATAATCTTCTAAACTAGAACAATTAAAGAAAGCATAATCACCAATGTAGCTTAAATTACCAGTTATTTCTATTCTTTCTATTAAATTACAATTACTAAATGAACCATATGGAATTGTATTCATCTTAGTATCAGGAATAATTACATTTTTTAATGACTTAGGAATATAGTATCTTACAATTCCATATCTATAAGTAGTTATACCAGTTTCAATATTTTCTATTTGATACATTTGTTCAGCAGCATAGCTTCCCTCATATTCTTCAGTACCAAATAACATACCAAATACACTATCTTCTGCATTTGAACTTGCAGAACCACCAATAAATGGAACTTGTATAAATTCTAATGAAGCACATTTTGCAAAAGTATTTTGTAAAATTGCAGTAATATCATCAGGAATTAACATTTCTTTTAAATCACGACAATTATAGAATGCTTCATGTTGAATTTGAATTAAACCAGTCTTTGGTAACCAAATATGTTCTAATTCATAACAATTATAGAATGCACCACGACCAACTATAGTTTCGTCAGTTATAATTACAACTTTTAATTTTATAGGTAAGAAATATGTTGCATAATCAACATTTGTATATGCTTGAGTTGCAGGATAGAATATTTCACTATTTGTTAATAAATCAAATGTTTCCTTATCATCATATTTACCATCAAAGCCTGCCAATATTGTTCCATTATCATTTGTTAATGTTTCACCATCAACAAATAATCTACCAAAAATCCAACCAAATGTTGCTGAAATAACATTTTCATTACCTACTTTACTACCAATAAATGGAAGATAAGCAAATTCTATATTTTGACATCCCTTAACAACACCTTCACCTAATAAAGTTGAAGTTTTAGGAACATCTAATCTTGAAATCTTAGTTTCTTGGAACGCAAATGCACCTATTTCTGTAACATTAGATTTAGATGTATTTTGAGGCTTATTTTCATAAGTATAAGTTTTATAACCAACAAGTTCAAATGTTGTAGAATCATCATTAATATAAGTTAATTTACCTTTTTCTTTAATACTATTAAGATCAATTACACTTATTACTTTACCATCTTGTGTAACTGGACTATAGTAATCATAATAATCAAATGAATCGACATAATAAATATCAGTTATAGATACACACTTAGCAAATGCTCCTTCAGCTATAATTTTTACATTTGGTTTAATATATATTTCAGGAATATTTCGACATTGATAGAACATATATGAAGCTATATAATCATTTAAAAAATCAACACCTGTAATACTAACATTATATTCAAATATATGTTCCGGCATGTTTGTAGAATTATAGTTATCATCAATTCTAATAATATTTTTTGTATTATCAGGATTATTATAATTCTTTAAACTAATATCATGTGAGAACATATAAGAACCAAATAAACTAGAATTATTTGTAACATTACATAAATTCTTGTTATATGCAAATATATATGAACCCATTTCAATTACAGAATTAGGAATTTCTAATTCAGTTATATTATCCCAACCATAAAATGCATAATCACCAATAGATTCTATTACGGTATTAAATGTTAATGTATCAAATTCAGATGTAACATCAGTTAAACTAATATTAATTAATTCCCATGCATCTACATCTTCAAAATATTTTGAAGGATCATTATAGAATGCATATCTACCAATAGATATTAAATCTCTAGGCATTTCAGCTGTACCAGTTGATACTGATTGTTGACTAATAGTACTATAATTTCCATCAAATGATTCTAATTTAGAAGTATTATAGAATGCATAATCTCTAATTTGAGTAATTTCAGAGTTAACTGATACATTTTCTAAATAAATCATATTCATAAATGCACCATAATCAATTACATTTTCATCATAAATTGTTACATTTTTTAATGAATTTGGAATTAAATTTTCTTCAGCTGTAGTATCTTTATAATATGATGAAGTCATAGTATATTTATCATCTATTACATAAGATAAAGCAAATTCAGTTAAAACATTTAAAGGATAGTAATCTGTAATAGTTTCAAAAATATCTCCTTCAGCCTTATTTTGATAATAATGCTTAGATTCGATAGTTATTTTAACATTAATAGAACCATTTTCGCCTACTATTCTTTCAATATAAGCAAATATTTCACAATAATCAACAATTGCAACTTCAGCAACTAAATTTCTTGTTGAAATACCAAATCTAGTTACTTTTTGTGTTTCTTCATCAATTTCTTCTTCTAAAATTAATATTTCAGAAGCACTGATATTAGGAAGATATGCATACATCATATCAAATGATTTAACCTTTATATACTCCTCAATATCTTTCATTGAATAAGATTGATTATCATTAACAATTATAGATTCATAAATATCTATATTATAATATGTATTAGTTTCTGTTGTAGTTATACTTACATTATTAACATCAAATACTAACTTTGTTTTAACATTATTAGGTAATAATATATTTTCACCTTCAAATGCTTTTATTTCTGCTGTTATAATTGAATTATTATTAGAAATTTCTTCAGTTAAAATAGCTTGAACAATTATATTATTACCTTCTAATTTATATGTCTTAATATTTCCTTGTTCAATTATAGTCTTTGTTAAACTGTTTAAATCTGTACCAACAGGATAATATTCTTTTAATGCAGCAAGAATCATTTCTTCGATTTTTTTATCTTTTTCATTTTCTGTTAAATTAGAAATTGATTCTATATATTTAGTTTCAGTTTTGTTTTCTAATACATAATATAATGTATCACCAAAAATCCAACCAAATAAGCCTTGTTCTTCTGCAAAGTCATTAATATCACCACGAGTTGAACCAACAAATGGAATATGAACTGATTCTAATGATTTACAACCACTAAATACAAATTCTTTTATTTCATCTAATGATTCTGGTAAATATAAATTAGTAATAGATGAACATTGTGCAAAAGCATAACTTTCAATAGTATTAACTGTATCATTTAAATCAATTTTATCTAAAGTATTAACAGTAACAAGTTTAGAACAACGATAGAAAGCACCTTCTGGAATTATTGTAATCTTTTGATTTATATCATCAGCTACACCAACTATATTTACTGTTTGTAAATTATAGCAATTTGCAAACATATATTTACCTAAATATGCACCATCTAATTGTAAATTAATTAAATTTTCACAATCTGCAAATATATAATCACCTAAATAGCTACCATAAGAATATTCGAATCCTGAATTTGTAGCACCTAAAGTATTTGGAGTTATTAAATATTCAATAGATGAACAATAACGGAACGCTTCATCTTCAATAACACGTACGCTTTTTGGTAGGCTTACAGTTGTTGAACCAGTTTGATCAGTATCACCAATATTAACCATGCTATTTAAACTTATACATTTATAGAAACATCCAACAGGAATTATACGTATATTAGAACTTAATTCAATAGATTCAAATGATTCATCATATGCAAACATATAATTACCTAATATATTACATTCAACTAATGCTTTAATTAAATTTTTATTATATGCAAATGTATATGAACCAATTTCTTCTACATTTTGAGGAACTATTAATTCTTCTGCACTTAAACAATAATTAAATGCATAATCTTTAATATGTAATACATTTTCTGGTATTGTTAAAACATGTTTACCAGTTGAATTATTGTTATTCATATCAATTAAAGATTCACAGTGATTAAATGCAGCTACATTAATAACAGTTAAATCACTATTATTAAGATTTGCAGTTACAAGACTAGTACAGTGATCAAATATATAATCACCTAAAATAGGAGAATTTACATCAACATATGTTAATCCTGTACAATATGTGAATGCATAATTACCTATAAATCCATAAGTATTTTCTAAACGATAACCGTCTGGGAATTTTGTACCAACAGTTGCAGGAATAACAAATTTTCTGACTTTTTCATTATCATAAGTAATATTATTTTCAGCTAAATAATCTTTTTGAGTTTCATCTAAGAATCCTAAATGAGGACATTCAGCAAATGCATATGCACCTATAGCTCTTAGTTCAATTGGTAATATTGCAACAGCTAATTTAGAACATTGATAGAATGCATAATCATTAATATTATAAATATTATTAGAGAATTTTATATAGAATAATTCCTTACATTTAGCAAATACATTTTGACCTAATTCTTCAATTGTATCAGGCATAATTAATACTTTTAATTTAGAACAATTATAGAATGCATAGTCATCTAATAATTTACATTTAATAGTATTTTCAAAATTAACAACTTCTAAATTAATACAATTATAGAAAGCTCCAGCATTAATTACTGAAATATTTGTAGGGAATGTAACATTAGTTAGACTTGAACAATTTTTAAATACAAATGCACCTAATACATCAGTATTTATGATAAGTCCAGTTTCACCAGTAATACTTGTTTGATAAGCAAATGCAAATTTACCAATTTCTTCAACGACACTTGATGAAATTTCAACACAAGTAATTAATGGATTTTGCTCATCAGTTTTATTTTTATTATTAAAACTAAATGCATAAGGTTCAATAGTTTTTGTACCTACAATCATATGAGAAGAATCATATGGTCTATCACCTAAAATTCTAATTATATATTTATTATTAGTTATTTCATCTGCAGTTGCATTAAACCATTTTAAATTATAACAATCATAGAATGCATATGATGAAATAACGCGAATAGTACCTTTTTGTTCTACTTTTTCTAGATTATCACAATTACGGAACATGAAATCACCCATAACAGTATAATCAGTATCACTTACATATTCACCATTTTGTATAACAGTTTTCAAACAATCAGAATTTTCAAAAGCATGATCACTAACAGTTCTTAATGCTGCAGGTAATTCTAGATTAACAATTGAAGATTTATATGTTAAGAAACTACCTAAAGTTGTTACAGTTGAAGGAATAACTAAATCAGAAATAGTTGGAAGTAAATTACCATCTTGTCCATCAGAAATAAAAGCAGTAGACATTTGATAGAATGCAGCATTTTCAATATTTGTTAAAGTATTAGTTACACCCTGTCCATTTAATGTTAATGTTTCAAGTGATACATTCATTAAAGCACCAGCACCAATTTTAGAAGCATTAGTTATATTTAAATGTCTTAATGAAGCAGGAATATAGCTACCTAAAGCAGTTCCAAAAGAACATTTTGTAATAACTTCTTCTTCAAATATATCTTCTGGAGTTGAATATGAATGAATTGTATACTTATTTAATGTATCTTTAGCATCAGAAACACTTAATGTTGCATACTGTGTAATATAATAAGTAGTACCATATGGTAAATTTTTAGTAACTTTTGTTCTATTATTATTCTCATCAAATGCTACTTTATAATATATATGTGTATTTGCAGCTCTACCTTGATGATAAAACATATCACCTAATAATGAAGTAGTACCAGTAGCATTATGTATTCTACCAATAAATGGTATATTTAATGTCTCTAGATTTGAACACATACCAAATACTTGATATCCAAATTCTAAAACACTATCAGGGATTATTAATTCACTAATACCGATACAGTTATAAAATGCCCATGTACCAATATAAGTAACACTATCAGGAATTAATGGATTAATTAAAGCACAACAATCTTCAAAAGCACTTTTATTAATGCGTGTCAAAGTCTTAATAGGATATTGTTCTGTTGTACCAGGTAAATTAATATGTTCAATTGAATAAACATTATGGAATGAATTTGTAAACAAAGTTTTAGCTCTAGTTATTGTAATATTATTTAATGCATAAGGATATCTAACATGCCAATAATCATTATGTGAATTATATGACCAATTATTAACAAAATCAGCTCCAGCAGCAGTTTGTTCAAAATATGAATGAGTTGTTGAGTCAAAATCAACAAAATACCATGCAAGAGTACCTTCTTTAGCATCTCCTCCATTTAGCGAAGCTCCAATATAAGGAACAACCATTTCTTCTAAACTAGACATACCAGCTAAAATACCTTGACCAACTGATAAAAGTGAAGGAATGACTGTACCATCATCTTCTTGTTTTTCATCAACAATAAAATGTCTAATTTTAGTATTTACATAGAAAACATATTCACCAATACTTGTTACACTACTTGGAATAATATGAGAATAATTATTTATATTATTTTCTAAATTACAAGCTCTATAGAATGCATAATCACCAATTGTAACAACCTTATTTGGAATAACAAAATTAATTAAATTATTACAATCTTGGAAAATTCTTGAAGCTAAATTTTCAATATCATCCATATAAATTTCTGTACCAGTTTCATTTTTCAAAGATGTACAGTTCATAAACATAGATGTACCTGTATTAGTTATATATAATGATATATTAGTTAATGAAGTATTTAACATAAATATTTCACTTCCTAATTCAGGACTATGTTTAGAAGTATTTGAACTAGATCCAATTGTCACTGATTTATTAGAAGTACAACTCTTAAATGCAGCATTACCTATTGATTCAATAAATTCATATATTCTAACTAATGTTATACTATTACAGTTTTCAAACGCTCTAGCACCAAGCGTACGTAAAGGATATGGTAAATATACATCAATACCTGTATTAGTTGTTGTAGTTACTTGTTCTCCTGCTTCATTTGTTGTAGTTGAAGAAGTATAACCGCCTAATCTATCACAATTATAGAATGCATAATCGCCAATTAATGTAATACGTGAATTTAACGCTTCTTGCTCGTTTGCAAATATATAATTCATATTAGCACAATCATAGAATGCATAACTTTCAATTCTTGTTACAAAATATTCAAATATATTAGCTCCAGCTGGTATAGTTTTTGTAGAAGTAACTACACCATTTGCATCTTTTTCTTGTAATATTTTATCCTTAGATGTTAATTCTATTGTGGATAAATTATCACAATTATAGAACGCTCCAGATGAAATAATAGTAACATCATCCATTTTAACTTTATTTAAATTAACGTCTTGATAGAATATACTTCCTACAATATTATCACCATAAATATAAGCTTCTTTTAAAGATGGAATATATGCAAAAGTATATCCACCTGTTGATAATATATGATTAGCTCCTGAATATGTAGTAGCATATGCATATACTACTTTCTCATAACTATATAATCTTTCAACATTATCACAATTTTCAAATGCACTATATCCTAAATATTCTAGATTTATAGGTAAATGTAAATCAAATAAATTAATAATTTCTTGAGAAGTTGTTGTACCATCAGGATTATTAATTGATTTGACTGTATAACCGCCTAATCTATCACAATTATAGAATGCATTATTACCAATACTTGTAATTCTAGAATTCATATAAGTTTTAGAATCTAAAGGATATTTAAATTTAGAACATTGATAGAAAGCATAATCACCAATTAGAGATATTACTTTTTCAAAAACATTAGATCCTACAGAAACAATAGTTCCATCTTGTAAAGCAAATTCATAATTAGTTAATCTAAATTTTTCTAATTTAGGACAATTATTGAACGCACCATTTTCAATAATTTCTACTCTATCTATAGCTACATCTTCTAAATTAGGACAATTTGAAAACATATATTCTCCTACAATCCTATTATTTAATACTGCTTTACTCAAATTTGAACAGAATCCATGGGTATCTGTTTGACCATTAAAAACAGATTTACCTATACTTGTTACACTTTCAGGAATATATATTTCTTTCAAAGAGTAGTTAGCATAAAATGCCCAGTTACCAATTGTAGTTAATTTATTATTACCCCATGCTTCATTATGATCTCTTCCTTCATAGCCAAATAAAGTTTTAGAATCAAAATATTCATCAGGTAAACCAACCTTATTTATATCTTCCGCATTTTTTCCAAAAGGTAAAATGATTTTTTGAATATAATCACAATTTGTAAATGCATTTTCATAAATATATGTTGTATCAGTTATTATAACAGTTTTTAATTTTTTAGGAATATAGGAACTAAATGGATAACTCCAATTAGTATGATAGCCAGTAACAGCATAATTTTCATACCTATTAATACTCATCCAGTTCCAGCTGCAATCGTAAAACCATATGTGGAATACCGCTGCACTAGATGTCGCAGTACGACTTACACCAACAAATGGAACAACCAATTTATATAAATCCATATTTATAAATGCACTTTGACCTATGTATTCAACACAATTTGGAACATACATCTCATAAATATTATAAATATTACCAAAGGCATTACCATCAATGGCCTTTAATTTTTCTTCATTAAAATGTGCTTGGTTTTGATAATTTAAAATTATTTTATTATTAGTTGTATCCCAAACTCCTATAGAAGATAAGTTTGTACAGAATATAAATGATTCTTGACCAATAAATTCTAGTTCATCAGATAATACCAGTGTTTTTAAACCATAACTTTGTACTGCAGCAGTATAATTAATATGAATATCTTTAGTTAATACAAGTGTAAACTCTTTTGAAGTGTATCTAAAATCTGTCCAATTACCACTGTAAATTGTTCTTGTTGCTGCAAAATAAGTTGAATTGTCAGAATAAATACCTTTAAATCTTGTATCATTTCCAGAATATAATTCTCTAACACCAAATATCCAAGCTAATGAGTATTCTATGCCACATAAATGACGAGTGGCTGATGTTAAAATCGTATTTTTTTGTCCAATAAATGGAATTTGTAAATATTTTAAACTTGGAGTCCATTTATAAATAGCACTACCAATTGTAGTTATTTCATCAGGAATAATACTTCTTTCTAGACTTGTACATGAAGCAAATAAACCTGTTGGAAGCACACCAGATGCATTAGGTAAATAACAATATTTTAATTTTGTACAGTCAAAGAATGCGTAAGCACCATTTGATACATCATTCATTCCTAAATAAGCATACTCAATTCCATCTTCATTATAGAATGAATAAGTACCTATTGAAGTAATATTAGAATCAATATATAAATTATAGAAATCAATAAGTTCACCTAATGTTAAATATTCACTAAATGGTGTTCCTTCACCTAGATTAGTTGTATCATTACGATATTTATACATACCATTTTTAACTAAATTAGTTTGATAAGAAGATACTCCTTCTTTATCAAATGCTTTTTGCGGAATATAATCTTTAGAAATAACAATTTTAGAAATACTTAATGCAGTACCAGAAACACTAGAAACAGAACTACTAAATGCACCATATGAAATTATATTTTCGTTGAAAATATAAACATTTTGTAATGTTTTTGGTATATAAACTTCTAATTTACCTTGATCATTATAATATTGTGTTATTTTAACTGCATCAGTTTCATCACTATATTTAAATGGTTCAGAACCAAAAATCCAACCAAATACTGATTCTTTTTTACCAGTATTATTTTCTTCATTTGATGAACCTATAAATGGTATAACTAAAGTAGTAAGACTAGGACATCTATCAAATGCAGCTTGACCTATATATGTAACAGTTTTTGGAATATATGCATAACGAAGACTTGTACATACTTCAAATGTACCTGAATCAACTTTTGTAATACCTTCAGGTAATACTATATCAATTAATGAGTAACAGTTTGAAAACATCTTAACGCCTAACGCATCATTTTTAAATTCTAATGTTTCAAGAAGGTGATTATGCGCAAATACATATTCACCAATTTTATCTGCAACAACTGTTTTAGGTATAGTAATATGAGGTAATGATTCACAGTGGAAGAATGCATAATTACCTAAACCTTCTACACCATATGCTTCTTTTCCTGCCCCAATTTCACTTATTAATTGAGCTTTTAATTTATCATTAGTTATATCATCAATAACAACTTCACTAGGTAATGCTAAATCTTTAACATTTACACAATATGCAAAGGCATAATTACCAATATTAATAATTTGATGTGGTATTTTTGCAACTGTTAAGTTTTCACAGTTATAGAATGCATAATCACCTATTTCAGTTAATCTTGATACATTTGCATAATCTGGTTTTGATGTATTTTCTTCATTTGGCATATCAATATCATCAAATACATCTGGAAGAATAATATCCATTAAGGATGTATTCATAAATGCACCATAACTTACTTTTGTTTCATCAGTAATTATAATTGTTTCTAGTGTATTCGGAATTGAATATATAACAAATGATTCATTTTCTAAATCTAAAACATCACCAGCATAATATTGTTTAACAGGATATAATTGTTCTTTAGAAATTTCATTTCCTTCACTATCTAATATTGCATTATATGTTTTACCAAAAATCCAACCAAATAAACCTTCAGCACCAGTTGAACCACGTGATGATCCAATAAATGGTAAAGTTAAATTTTTAATTTTTAGACAATTTGCAAAAGCACCTTCTTCTATTTCTAAAACAGATGTAGGTATACTAACATTTGCTAAACTTTCACAGTTTTGGAATGCATAAGCACCAACCTTTGTAACACCATATGGTAAATCTACTGTTTCCAAGCCTGTACAATCAATAAACATTTTTGTACCTAAACCATTATTTTGGAATATAACTTCAGTTAAATTTCTACATTCAGCATATACCCCATCCCAAATTTTTGTAACATTTTTAGTTATAGTTATAGTTTCAAGTTTAGATTTTGCAAAAGCTCTAGTACCTAATTCTTCTAATGCTTCAGTAAATACCATATATTTTAAGGCAGTACCTACAAAAGCATAAGCACCAATAGAGTTTACTGTTGAAGATAAATAGTTAGCAGGTAATTTTATTGGATTTTCATCTGTAGGATAAACTAATTTATTTTTTTCTACAGGAGTAACTGTATTACCATAAACATTTGTTGGATCTAGTACTTCTAATCCAGTAATATCAATTATTTTTGTTTTATTTTCTTCAAAATCATAGAAGAATATTTCTTCTAATGAAGAACAATTATTAAATAATCCAACAGGTATTTTTGTCATACCAAATTCAACAGTTGCCATTGCTAGTTTATTTGATTCAGCAAAGATATATTCACCATAATTATCAGTTGCAATTGATTTAGGTAAAATAATTTCTAATAATTCATCACAATTATAGAATGCTTTGTCTCCTAATACATTTAATCTATTAGATAATTCTACAATAGATAATTTAGTATCTTTAAATGCTCTAGCTCTAATTTCAGTAATTACATCAGCAAATTTTCCATTATAAGATTTTATATTTGTAGTTTTATTAGTAAAGTATATTGTATCTAAACTTATACAACCATCAAACATACCTTCAGCTATAATAATAGATTCATCATTATTATATTCATATTCTACTTCTTTAAGTAATTTTGAATCTTTGAAAATATCTTTACCAAAATTAATAATTTGATCTAATATTAATACTTCTTCTAAATCAGAATTTAAAAATACTCTATCACCTAAAGTCTCAAGTCTTTCAGGAAGTGAAATACTAGCTAATTTAGTATTACTATTTTCATTATCACCACAAGTATTCATAAATGCTTCATCATCTATTTTAGTGATATATTCTGGAAGTTCATTTTTAGGGCCTTGAATTCTATCAATACTATAATATATTTCACTTAAAGATGTACAACCATAAAACATACGTTTAGTTATAATAAATGCATGATATTGTTCATGTTCATTAAATGTAACCTTCTTTAAACTTGTACATCCTTCAAATATAGCTTCACCATAACTATCTTCATTTTTACTATCATTTAAAGTCCAAGGTAATGTTACTTCAGTAATACTTGAACAACCATAGAATGCTCTATCACCTATTGATTCTAATGATTCATTAGTTGAAACATCATCTTCATAATAGAAATCAAAAGATTGTAAACTTGAACAACCATAGAATGCTTCTGCACCTATTGATTTTATTTCTTTTGGTAATGCATTATTAATTTCAATAATTAATAATTTTGATTTAATATAATAATCATCAGCTGTAAAGAATATATTATCTGGACCCGCAAAAGCTTTACATTCAATTTCTTTTGTTTCATTATTTTCATCTTTTGATGTAACAGTTATATAATAATAGTCATCACTATCTCCTAATGTTGTATTAGGACCAACATATACTATAATATCATCTTCTGTTCCAAGTAATCCATCCTTACCTCTAGAATAATATGAAGCATTAATAGATGTTGTATTATCTTTTAATATATATGGTTCATTATTACTACCAATTGTTACAATTTCATCATTATCGTTTCCAGGGCGTAGATCTCCCATAGCACATATACGATTTCCTTTAACATTATAACCAGTTTCTGAATTATAATTTGTTAAATCATATAAAATATATGTATTATCAGGTTTATTTGAATTATCAAAGAATTGCTTATAAGGTAAACCATTTACACCAACACATGCATTTAAGTCATCTTCTGTACCAAATAATTTATCCTTACCAGCATATGTTGTATTATATGTAGTAGGTATATAATAATCATCTGCTGTACCTAAAGTATTATCATTACCAAGATTTACAATTTTATTATAAGCTTTAATACCTAAATTATTATAAGGAGATGTAACATATAATTTTTCTTCATTTGTAGGATAATAAAGTCTATCATTAGATGAAGATCTAAAAACAGTATTAATATCATCAACATCACCTATAATTTGATTTTCACCAGCAGAAATGATTACATTTTTATTATCTTTTATTTCTAATGTTCTAAATTTATTTTCATAATCATAACGATAATATGTATTTTTATCATCTTCCGTTAATTTATATGCATATTTATCTTTACCAACTTTAGCTTCTAAATCTAATGTTGAATCTGGACCATCAATTTCATTATTTTCACCAACAAAATATGATTTACCATCATAGTAATAATAATCATCAAAGTCTCCTAAAAGGCCATTTCTACCACTATTAATAGATATATTAGTTTGAGAACCTAATTTAGTATCTTGTCCATTTATATAAGTCA
>CAZQOM010000005.1:0-30365 GCA_964595145.1 uncultured Anaeroplasmataceae bacterium
AACTCCAGTAACAACATCTGATCTAATCATAAAAGGAGGTATACAATAAATAAATCCTTTATTAATCATAAAATCTCTAGCATAGCTTAGCATAGCAGAATGAAGTCTTGCAACATCTCCTATTAAATAATAAAAACCATTTCCACTAGTTCTACCTGATGCATCCTTATCTAACCCATTTAATCTTGCAATAATATCAGCATGATATGGTATTTCAAAATTCGGAACAATAGGTTCTCCATATTTTTCTATTTCAACATTTTCACTATCATCTTTTCCTACTGGAACACTTTCATCAATAATTTGAGGAATAACTAGCATTCTTTTTGTTAATTCTTCTTGTAGTTTTTCTAATTCAGGTTCAATAACTGCAATTCTTTCATTATTTTTAGAAACCACTTCTTTTATATTATTAGCCTTATCAATTTCTTTATTCTTCATAAAAATACCTATTTGTTTACTAAGTTCATTTCTTGAAGCTCTCAAAGATTCAGTTTCTTGTTTTAATGTTCTAATTTGTTTATCAAGAGAAATAACTTCATCTACTAATGGTAATTTTTCTTCTTGAAATTTCTTTTTTAAATTATTTTTTACTAATTCTGGATTTTCTCTAATAAATTTAATATCTAACATTTCTTTTCCCTCTTTCTTTTTTTAAAAATAAAAATCCTTAAGTTAAAAAACCTAAGGACGATAATAACCGTGGTGCCACCTTAATTCTAGTATATAACTAGCACTTAACCCTTTAACGCAGGAATACGTTTCTTATCCAAGATAGATTCATTTAATTCTATTAACTAGTTTTCACCTACCACTAGCTCTCTAAATAAATTGAATTAAACTACTTATTCTCTTCATCTAAGATTATTAAGGATTATATCATTGTTGAAATGATATTTCAATTTAATTTTTATTCTATCTAAAAATTATTGAACAATTGTTTCTTCTTTTTTATTTTCAGATTTGAGCCAAAAATAACAAATTAAAACACCTATCACAATTATAACCAAAACAATTATTAATGTAACATACCATAAATGCCAAGCAGAATATGACCATAAGCCATATACTAAACATGCAATAAGTGAATATATAAATGTAATACCTAAATAATAACTAATTTTCTTTATAAATTCTAACAATGAAATCACTTCCTAAAACATACGAACATATTATATCATAAAACAATTTAAAAATACAATATATTAGTAATCAAAACACATTTTTAAAAATAAATATTCCTAGTTCATAATAAACTAGGAATAAAATCTAGTAATATAATTATTTTAATTTTATTGGATTTATCCTTCCATTATCATCCGGATGTTCATCCAAATATTTTCTGATAGCCTCAGGTTTTCCTGCTTTCAATCCTGGTTTACAAAGACTTAAACTTTCCGCAGTCTCATTAACAATAGCTTCTGCAAAACCTGCACAACCTGGATATCCACATGCACCACAATTAGCATTAGGAAGTATATTTGTAATATCTTCAACTCTAGTATCTACTTTTACATAAAGAAATTTAGAAGCTATAGCTAAACCAAAACCAAATATCAAGCCTAAAGTAGCTAATATTCCAACAGCAATTAAAACCTCTTTCACTTTTCTTCCTCCTTAAGTTCTTCAGATATTTCATTTAATTTTTCATGTATTTTACATTCTGTATTTGTACAATTAACACAAAATTCATCATCTATTTTTACCTGTTCACATCCCTTTGGTACTGGTGTTTTCTTATTTAAAACATAAGAAACAACAAATAAAATGACAAGTAAAATTATTATTACTATTGCTAAACTTAAAAATGGAGTCATTATCCTATCATCCCTGATAAACCTAAAAATGCCAAACTCATCAATGCAGCAGTTATTAATGCGATTGGAATTCCCTTAAATGCTTTAGGAACATTAGACGCATCAAGTCTATATCTAATACATGAAAATAAAAATATAACTAGTGTAAATCCAAGACCGGTACCAATAGCCTCAGCCATAGACATACCAAAACTTAATCCTTGGGAAGAATTTCCTTGTGCTACACCAAGTACTGCACAGTTTGTTGTAATAAGTGGTAAATAAACACCAAGTGATTTATATAATGAGATTGAAAATTTCTTTATAAACATTTCTACTAATTGAACAATAGATGCAATAACTAATATATAAGTAATAGTATCCATATATGCTATATTGCAATAGTCTAATAATTGATATATAGGCCAACAAATACAAGCAGCTAAAACAATAACAAACGTTACAGCAAGACCCATACCTAATGCTGATGAAGTCTTCTTTGATACTCCAAGAAACGGACATACACCATAAAATCTTGAAAGAGTAACATTATTAATCAACATAGCATTAGCTACCCCTAATAAAAACGCAACAATTACATTCCAAACCATATTATTTAGCCTCCTTCATTTTTTCTTCCTTATGGTTCCTATAAGCTGCCATAACAGCTAATATTAACCCAAGAGTTAAAAAACCACCTGCAGGAAGAATAAATAATTTAATAGCATAATTTGCTAAAGGTGTAATACTTGTATATGGAATAAATGTGAAATAAACACCAAATGTTAAACCGCCTGTTCCAAGTATTTCTCTTATTATTCCCATTATACATAATGCCATGGTAAATCCTATGCCCATACCTAAGGCATCTAATAATGATAATAAAACACCATTTTTAGAGGCAAAAGCTTCTGCTCTACCTAATATTATACAATTTACAACAATTAATGAAATAAATACACCAAGTGATGAATATAATTCTGGTAAAAAAGCTTCTGCAAACATTTTTATTATTGTAACAAATGTTGCGATAATAACTATATAACAAGGAATCTTAACCTCAGAAGGTATAATTTTTCTTAATAAAGAAATTAAAACATTAGACCCAACCAAAGTTAATAAAACTAATATTCCCATACCAAATGCTGATTCTAGCGATTTAGTAGTTGCTAGAGTAGGACACATTCCAAGCAATCCAACTAATACAGGATTTTCTTTAATAATACCTGCAAGAAAAGTTTTTAACTTTGAAACTTTACTTTCCATTAGTTATTACCTCCTCTTGTTTTAGCATCTGAAAACGCAGATTTAACTAAACTTCTAATTAACTTTGATGCATAAGTAGCACCTGCAGTTACATCTGAATTAGACAAATCTATATTATCAATATCACTTTCACTCATATTTTCTTTATATGAATTATTTAAATGACTATCTGCTTCACTTGAAAAAGATTGTCCATTAGTAATAAATCTTACGCCAGATAATTTATAATCACTTGTCACTCCTAATAAAAGTTTAATTTCACCGTAGGCATTAGAACCACCTACAGTATAAATATAGCCTATAAATGCACCACTTTCATCTGAAGCTAAAATGACCTCACTTATATCCGAATTAGAAAAATTATCAGTTATAACTTTTGATTTAGAATTATCATAATTAACAAAAATTTCTTGACATAATTTTTCTTTTTTAATTTCATTATTTTCGTTAATAATAGGAGATGTTAACATATTAACACAAGCTATTAAACAAGCACAAATCCCTGAAATTAACGTTAAAACTAACGCAGTTAAAGTCCATTTTTTCATCCTATAGACCTCCTAACTGATAAGCTACTTTAAATCCTACTATTAAGCATATAATAATTAAAGATATAGCTAAACCTAAAATTTGAAATAATGTATAACCATTTTTTCTTCCACGCATCAAATAATCTATAGCTGATGAGAATATATTTGCGATTATAATACTAAAAGCTACGCCCTCAGGATAAGCACCACAATATCTAATTAACGCAGTTAAAATACCAGCTATAAATCCAAATACTACTCTACCATATTTAGTAGTAGGTGATGTTACAGGGTCTGTAATCATAAAGACAGCACCAAAAAGTAATCCACCTGATAACATTTCATATAAGAATAATTCTAAAACATTAAATGTAGGATTATCTACCTTTAAATAAACTATTACACTTACTGAAAATGTTACTACCGCAAAACTTAATAACATTGATAGACAAGCCCTTAAATCAGCACTTCTTCTTACAAATAAATATATTGCTGAAATAATTATTAATATTGAACAAACCTCTCCCATTGAACCAGGAACATTACCAATAAATAAATCCATAATACTATATTCATTTAATGCGTTTCCAATCATCCCAAGATTACCTTTAATTAAAGCTAAAGGTGTACCTGATGCAGAAACATCTACACCACCTTTATTATAAACAAGTGATGAACCGAAACAAATACCAACAAATACTCTACCTATTGCGGCTGGATTAAAAATATTATTTCCTAATCCGCCAAAAATCATCTTACCAAATAATATACCAAATAAAGCTCCAATAAATACTACATACCAATAACACCCGCTAGGCATTATTAATGCATATATTAATGCAGAAATAATAGGAGCTGTAAAGTTATTGATAGTGTAAACATCTTTTACTTTTAAAAAACCTTCTTTACTAAACAATTCTTTAAATTTCAAACCCTTAGGCCATTTGATAATTAAATTAGCTATAATCTCAGTAATAACCATTGTACCTATTGATATTAAAAATACATATATACCATTCCATCCATTTTGGATACAGGCAAATAATACAAGAGGTAATAATGCAATTATAACATCAATCATCATTCTTTTAACCGATACAGGCTTACGAATATAAGGAGCTGTTTTTGCAACTAATTTCATAATCTACACCATCCTTTTAGCTTTTCTACAGTAATCTGTTAAATGAATTTTAGATGTACAAGTATATGAACACATACCACATAAAATACATGATTTAATATTAAGTTTAACCAGTGCTTCCTTATCTTTATTTAAAACAGCTTGCATGATTTGAACAGGCTGTAATCCAGCAGGACAAGAATAAACACATGATGCACATCTTACACAAGGTTCAGTTTTTAAAGGCTCATCATTTAATATGATGGTTGATGTACACGTTTTAGTTATAACTGCATCATCTCTAACTAAATTAGCACCCATCATAGGACCACCCATTATAATAACCTTATTTTCATCACCCTTATATCCACCACATACATCAATCAATTCTTTTAATGATGTACCTATTCTTAATCTTATATTTTGAGGAATATTAATACCATCACCAGAAATTGTATAATTTCTTTTTATAACAGGTTGATTAAATTTAATAGCTCTATATAAACCAACAATAGTTGATACATTAAAAACCATAATACCAAGTTTTGCAGGTAATACACCAGATGGAACCTTTATATGAAGCGCTGATTTAATCATTTCAATCTCCCAACCTTGAGGATAATAATTACCTACACGGCACACTTCAATATTTAAATCAGGAAATCTTGTTAATTCTGATGTTAAACAATCATATAAATCATCATATTTCTTTTTAATACAAATCATACATTTTTTAGCTTTAAAAGCTTTCATTGCATAACTAGCACCTAAAATTACTCTTCTAGGATGTTCGAGCATCATACGGTGATCAGATGAAATATAAGGCTCACATTCTACACCATTAATTAAAATAGTATCAATTTTATCCTTAGTTTGAAATTTAATATAAGTTGGAAAAGAACTACCACCTAACCCAACTAAAGAACATTCTTTAGTAATTCTTGCATAATCATCTAATGTTAGTTTTTCAATCTCTTCATCTGTTCTTTCTTTTTCAGGATAAAACCACTCATCTTTTTTATCATTTTTAATTTGAATAAATTCAGTAAGCTTACCACTTCTATGAAACTTCTTAACAAAAGCCACTACTTCTCCAGAAACTGTAGAATGAATTGGTTGTTCAAAATAACCACCATTTCTTTTTCCAACAACCTCTCCAATTTTAACTTTATCTCCTACCTTAACATATATTTCCGAAGTTGAACATCTAGCATTTGTACATGCTAAATAAATATATTCGGGTTCTAAATATCTAAGTGTTGGTAAACTTGTAGTTGAAACTACTCCTTTAATTTGTCGTGTTTTAGCAATCAATTAAAACACCTCCTACTATTTTTAATAATATCTTTTTTCCTAATTATCACATTATAATAACGCTTACATTAATATTTTAAAACATTTTACAAATAAAATCTATATTAAATTAATAAAAATATTCATTTTTGATAACAAAAAGCCTTTGTATAATAAATACAAAGACCATAAATTTAAATTTCAATATCACTTATTTTATCATTACATTTTTTCATAGTTAATATATAAAATATAATTATTAACGAAATAACTAAAATAAAAGATATTATTACTCCTATATAAAAATAATTTAAAATGAATGAAACAACAAATAAAGAAACTAAAATAATTGTATATATAAAATCAATTAACATTGATATAATCATACTACTCGAATTTTTAACTGCCTCTGTTTCATTGTTCCATTTAAGCTTATATAATTTTAAATTAATATAATATCCTATTATACTCATCGAAAATAAATATAATTGTGGTAAAAATATTATTGTTACAATATTTAAGATATTTATATTATTGTTAAATAATAATATAATTGATGATATTAATGCAAATGGAGCTAAAACAAGATATGACATTAATATTTTACTTAATGAATATTTTTTATAATCAATAGGTAAAACTTTCATTTGCCACATTGCTTTACCTTCAAAATTAATTGATACTGCTGAAGGTACTACCATTGATACACACCATATTATAACTAAGACAAATAAACAGGAAATATCTTTTAAAATTTCATTTGCAGATATATCTATATTGTTTTTAAAAGATAATACTATAATAACAATTGATAATATGGACATAAGTCCTCCTGTTATTGTATTTATTAAATACATTTTAGAAGAAAAATATCTTTTAAAATCAAAAAATAATAGAGTTTTAAATTCGCCACTACTATTTTGTTTAATTCTAATAGTTGAATTATTACTATTTTTAAATGATGTCATTAAATGATGAACATTATCATAAACTAAAGAAAATATAAATGTCATCAATATTAGCATAATAATATTAATTAAACAGTATAAAATAATAGAATAACTATAATCATATTTCAATAACATAGTTGATGGGTTAAACCAACTAAAAACAGTAATCATACCCGCAATATTTTCTACATCTTCACCTTTATTCATTATGTATGAAATATACATTATTATACAGATAAATATAATATAAAAAAATAAAGATATTATATTACTAAATTTAAATCTATCGGATATAATTCCAATAAAAGTACCTATAATCGCTGAAATAAATAATGGAATAATAGGTGTAAAAATTATTACCAATAATCCAATAATTAAAAAGATAAAATTAGATGAATAAATAAAAGCTATTATAGTTGAAGGTAATATAAAAATAATAGAATAAAATAATTGAACTATATATAAACTCAATATCTTAGAAAATATAATACTTCTTTTAGATATAGGCATACTTGCAAGCAACTCATAATCATTTCCACCAAACAATGTTCCTTTTACTCTTAAAATATTTGATGTAATAACAATTAATGAATATATTCCTGCCATAGAATAGATAAGATTAACATATTCATCCTTTGATTTTATTGCAACAACGAACAATAAACTATACATTGTTGAAAATAACAAACCAAATATAAGCATAATTATTAAGGGAATTAAAATAGATGAATTAGCTTTCTTATCCTTTTTTCTAAAATCAAAGCTTAAAGATAAAGATATTTTCAATAAAGATTTATTCATTAAAAAGCTCCAAAAACATATTTTCTAAAGAATCATTTCCCTTAACAATATCTATATTACCGCTTGCAATTATTTTTCCATCTTTTATTACTGCAATTTTATTACAAAGCTTTTCAACAACTTCTAAAACATGTGAAGAAAAGAAAATCATTGTGCCATTTTCACAAATTTTTTTCATAATTTCTTTTAATTCATATGATGCTTTAGGATCAAGTCCAACAAAAGGTTCATCTAATACTAATAATTTAGGTTCATGTACAAGTGATGCAATTAATACAAGTTTTTGCTTCATACCATGTGAATATGTTTTTATATAGTCTGATAAAGAGTCCTTAATTTTAAACAAATCCGCATAATATTCTATTTTCTCTTGTCTTTTTTCTTTTACACGATATACATCACAAATAAAGTTAATATAGCTTATTCCTGTTAAATTTTCATATATGTCAGGATTATCTGGTACATAAGCCATTATTTTTTTACATTCAATCGGATTATCCTTAATTGATATACCATTTAATATGATATCTCCTTCTTCAAATTTATGTATACCAGTAATACACTTAATGGTAGTTGATTTTCCAGCGCCATTAGGGCCAATAAAACCATATATATCTCCTTCACATATTTTGAGATTAATATTATCAATTGCCTTTTTATTAGATTTTTTATATGTCTTTGAAACATTTCTTATTTCAAGCATACTAACACCTCCAATAATATTATACATCAATAGAATATAGAAAAAAAGGACTATTAAGTCCTTTTAATCAATTGAAATAGATTTTTTAATTTCATTTTTTTCTTTTTCTACATTAATTGTAAGTATTCCATTTTCAAGCTTTGCGGTTATATTATTTTCATCTGCTTTATCTAAATAATAGCTTCTAGAATAAGAAAGTTGATTTCTTTCTTTTCTAATATAATGCTTATCATTTTCATCTTTTTCTTCTGTTTGATTAACAGATAAAGTTAAATATTGATTATTAAAATCTAAAGAAATACAATTCTTATCTACTCCTGGTAATTCAACAGTTAATATATAATTATCTTTATTTTCAATAATATCTGTTTTTAAAGCTTTAGTTGAGAAGAAAGAATCTATAAAAAAGTTTTGAAATTCATCAACTAAATTATTCTTTTTATCTTCATTATTTTTTTTAACAAAATACATTTTTATCACTCCAAATCTATTTTATGCAAAATGATTATATTTTATTCTATAATTATATTTTTCTTACACTTTTCTTCAAAAACCTTAGTTAAAATAGTTATAGTTAATAAACCATTTTCTAATTTTGCAGATATTGAATCTTCATTAATATCTCCAAGATTAATTTTTCTTTTTAGATGAGTTGTAGTTCTTTCATTAATTAGATATTTTTCTTCTTCATTTTTCTTCTTATCTGCCTCAATAGTTAAGATACCTTCTTCAAAATCAATTTTAATATCTTCTTTTACTACGCCAGGCATTTCAGCAATAACCTTAAAGCCGTTATTGATTTCAATTAAATCAACAGGAAAACCTTTATATCCTCCTTGACCATAAAAGAAATCATTTAATTCATTAATCACATTATCAAAAATTAACATATTTATTCCACCCTTCTATTGGCACTTTATGTGGTAGATTGCCAATACAATTATATTTTACCACTTTTTTGGCAATGTCAATAGTTGAGTGCTAATTTTTTTATTTTTTTTATAGAATGATTTGTTTTTATCTATAAAATTATCATTTCATAAAAATATATATTTTTACTTTGTTATGAAATATTTTTCTTTTACATCAATTATATTACCATTTAACTTGATTTTATTTTCTGAGTTTTGAAAATGTTTTCTAAAAGATGGAAACTTGATTATACACTTAACAAAGTTAATATGCAATATAAAAATGGATTTAAAAAAATCCATTTAATCTTTTAATACTTTATTTAAATAATCTAATATAAACATTGCAATATCTTTTTGTTTTTTGCCAATAATTTTATCTAATAATATTAAATATCCAAAGAATTTATCATTGACATTTATTTCATATGAAATGAAATCTTTATCAATAATATAGTTGTCTGTCAATGAAACTTTATTGAGTGATGATATTTCTTTTTCTAAAAACGAATTAATTCTTTTAACAAAATCAGAATTAATTTTTTCATCTATTATATTATTTGATATAGATGAAAATAAAATTTTATCAATGTTTGTTATAATAATATCTATTTGGTAGGTTTTATTAATTGATTCACAAAGTTCAATAATTAAAGCTTTATTATGATCTAACATATGAAATTTTGTTAAAACAATATTTTCCTCATACAAATTTATTTCAACAAAATCTCCACTTTCTATTTTTAAATATTTTCTTATTTCTTTAGGAACAACTACACGGCCTAATTCATCTATTCTTCTAACAATCCCCACTTGTTTCATAAAATCACTTCCGATTTTATTATTAGCAATAATCTTAAAAATTATAATTTTATTTTTTATATATTATAACTGGAACTTCCATTTCATCTTTTGTCATTCCTGCATGATGACTTTTAAATAATGGACTTTTTTCACCTTTAAAATTAAAATAATATTCATTTTTTGCAACCGCAATATAATCTTCTAAAAATTCTTTAAAACGTTTGTGTTCAGTTTCATTTTCTATACCAAAAAATGATTTTTCAACAACATCTTCTTTTTTATATATATCATATGCATAACCAAATATGTTTTTAAAAACAGTAGGAAATATGTCAAAATATTCATCTTTAACGCTAAATGTAGTACATCTTGAATCATTAGAAGGTGGTCTATTTAGCATATTAGTTAAGGTTTTACAATTATAAAATTCTAATTCTTTAACATTTGTATGTCCATGATCAGCACTTATAATTAATAAAGTATCTTTAGGTAATTTTTTAATATACCATTTCAAATTATTATCTATTTTTTTTAATACCTTTTTAGTTTTTTTATGATAAGCACCATTTATATGCATAACAGAATCTGGATTTCCATAATAAACATATTCAATATTTAAAGTAGAATTTAAATTATTTAAACTATTTTTTAACACCTTTTTAAAAGAATAATTTCTTTTTTTAAAATCTGGATTATTAATTGTTCCATTTACATCTAAATCAGTAAAAAAAGGGGTATAAGGTAGCGCATCATATGCTGTATAACCAGTAGGTAAATCAGTATAATAGTCTATTCCATTAAATAAAGAAATATTTTTATCTATTTCCTTAAAATAACTTTGCCAACCTAGCCATCCTGTTCTTTTTGGTGAAAGACCTGATACAGTTGATGTTGTTGATGCTGCAGTAGTTGATGGGTATATTGCAATATTTGTAAATTTATAATTCTTTTTCAAAAAAGAATTATCATCTAAATTATTATTTAATATATTTAATCCCATACCATCTAATAACATAATAATTATATTATTATACTTCTTTTCATTTAAAATATTATCTATTTCTTTATTTGTATTATAATATGTTTCTTTACCATAATATTTACGAATAGATGATATTATTGTTAATATAGATGAATCAAAATTTGGATATATAATGTCAAAGGTTTTATTGTATTTTAAAATGGTTTTTTTAATATTTTCATCAACAGGTTGAATATCTATAAATGATAATAAATAATAAACATTATCCTTAAATAATTCTACACATAAATTAATATTGCAAGAAAATTGATATCCATCATTTAGCATTTCATCTAATTTATTAAAATAATCTTTTTGAGTTTCAAAATAAAGATATATATAATTGTCTTTAATTTTTTTGACAACCATTAATGTAAGACCTCCATTTTATCACAAATATTAAGTCCAAGTTTATTTGCAAAAGCTAAAGCTTCATCTATTACACCACTAACAAGTCCATCAGGATTATGAGCATCAGCACCTATTATGATTTTTAAATCCTTATATTCTTTAGCTATTTGCCAAAATTCTGAACAAGGATATAACCAAATGGGAGAATTTTTAGAATTATTTATTCCATTAGCATTTATTTCAACATATACATCATTTTCAACTGCTGTTTTAAGTATTTTCCTTGTAACATATTCGCAGTGTTTATCAAATGTCCTTTTTCCATTTTCATCTTTATATCTCATCATAAATAGATCTGGATGAACAATACAATTAAATAATTTAGTTTCCATTCCTTTTATAGCTGCATCCATATATGAATAAATAGTTTCATAGTTAACATCAAAATATGAATTTAATATTTTATCCTTATATTCAAATAAATGAATAGCTAAATTTAAATAATCAACTTTTTTTCTTAAATATCTAATAAAAAAATCACTTGTAGTAAAATATTCTATTTCAAAACCTAATAATATTTTAATTTTATCCTTATATTTTATTTTAGCCTCATTTACCTCAGGTATATATTTAGTAAGTAATGTATCTAACTTCATAAAATCATAATTTTTACCAAAGCGGTCATATTCAGTTCCGCTCATAAAACAAGCTAAAAGTGGACCATGATCAGATATTCCTAATTCAGTAAAGTTATTTTTCAAAGCAACTTCAACATAATCTTCTGTATGTCCTATTGCATGATTACAATATAATAAATGAGTGTGATAGTTAGTGTGTATCATCATTAAAACCTCTTTTCTCTAAACTGATTATATCATATTTAATTATAAAAAAATAGTGCACAAATGTGCACTAAATTCATTATTATTCAACCCATTCAATAATAGCCATAGGTGCTGCATCTCCACGACGGAAACCAGTTTTGATTACACGAGTGTAACCTCCATTACGGCTAGCAAATTTTGGGGCAATTTCACTAAATAGCTTTTGAAGAGCATATTGTCCATCCTCAGCTTTTTCAAAACGAATAAATGAAGCAGCTTGACGACGAGAGTGAAGTGTATTAGTCTTTCCTAAAGTAACCATTTTATCAGCTAATCTTTTTAATTCTTTAGCTTTAGTTTCTGTAGTTTCAATACGACCATTTAAAATTAAATCAGTAACTAAGTCACGAAGTAATGCTTTTCTTTGGTCTGAACTACGACGTAATCTACTATATGCCATTTTTTTGTCCTCCTTACGATTAATCTTTCTTAAAGCCTAATCCTAAGGCTTCTAGCTTTTCTTTAATTTCTTTTAATGACTTTCTACCAAGGTTACGAACTTTCATCATATCCTCTTCAGATTTAGCAGCAAGTTCAGCAACAGTATTTAAAGCTGCACGCTTTAAACAGTTATAAGAACGAACTGATAAATCTAATTCATCAATAGTCATTTCTAATTTGCGATTTTGAGTATCATCTTCTGTTTCAGTCATATATTCTGTAACAGATGCTTTTTCACTCAATTCAACAATAACTTGTAGATGTTCCATCATCATCTTAGAAGCAATTGCTAAAGCTTCTTTTGCAGTTATTGAGCCATTTGTTTGAACTTCAATTTCAAGTTTATCAAATGAAGCTACATTAACATTTTCTACACGAGTCTTTTCAACGTTAAAAGTAACATTTACTATAGGTGTATAAATAGAATCGATAGATATAACACCAACAGATTGATTATATTCTTTATTCACTGCAGAGCTTACATAACCAACTCCTTTGCGAATAGTTAAGAACATATGTAGGTCTCCACCAGCAGAAACAGTAGCTATATGTTGTTCTGGATTAACAATAACTACATCATTTCCGTGAATGATATCACCTGCAGTAACTTCGCCCTCTCCTTTATGGATTTCTACAACTGTTTCAAAGTTTGGATCTTCACTATCAACTGCTAAAACTATACGTTTTAAATTTAAGATAATAGTGATAACATCTTCTACAACTCCATCAACATTTTGAAATTCATGTTCTGCACCTTCAATTTTAACATTTACAAATGCAGCACCTGGTAATGAAGATAATAATGTTCTTCTAAGTGCATTACCAAGAGTAATACCAAAACCTCTTTCAAGAGGTGATACAACGAATTTACCATAATTACCTTGATCAGCAATTTCTTCAATATTTGTTCTAGGTTTTTCGAATTTTAAATCTTTCATTAATGGGCCTCCTATATTTTTATATAAATTTAAAAATACTGCTAAAATTATCCTCTTGGACGTTTTGGTGGACGGCAACCATTATGTGGAACAGGAGTAACATCTGTAATAGATGTAATTTCTAATCCTGCTACAGTTAATGAACGAATTGCAGCCTCACGTCCTTGTCCTGGACCCTTTACTGAAACTTCAACTTTAGATACACCTGCATCTACTGCAGCCTTAGCAGCTGCTTCACTACACATTTGTGCGGCAAAAGGAGTTGATTTACGACTACCCTTAAAGCCTAATGCACCTGCACTACTCCAAGAAATAACATTTCCATCTGGATCAGTGATTGTAACAATCGTATTATTGAAAGTCGAATGAATATGAGCTACACCTGTAGGGCAATTTCTTTTCACACGACGTTTAGTAACTTTACGTGCCATAATTAAATTTCCTCCTTATTATTTCTTTTTATTCGCAATAGTATGTTTTGGACCTTTACGAGTACGTGCATTATTTCTAGTATTTTGTCCACGAACAGGTAAGTTTCTTCTATGACGAATACCTCTATAGCATCCAATTTCCATTAAACGCTTAATATTTAAGGCAACTTCTCTACGAAGATCACCTTCTACTTTAATTTTTGCAACCTGAGTACGAATAGCTTGTAATTGCTCTTCTGTTAAATCCTTTGTACGGATATCCTCAGATACACCTGCATCTGCTAAAATCTTTTTAGATGTAGGTTCACCAATACCATAAATGTATTGTAATGATATAACGATACGCTTTTCGCTTGGAATATCTACTCCTGCAATACGTGCCATATTTTAGTTCCTCCTACTTTCTATCCTTGTCTTTGTTTATGCTTTGGGTTTTCGCAAATAACCATAACACGGCCTTTACGTTTAATAACCTTGCATTTGTCACAAATTGGTTTTACTGATGGTCTTACTTTCATCTCAAATACCTCCAATATTATTTATGTCTGTAAGTTATTCTGCCACGTGTTAAGTCATACGTTGATAACTCAATCGTAACTTTGTCCCCTGGTAAGATGCGTATGTTATTCATGCGGATTTTACCAGAAACGTGAGCTAAGACTTGATGATCGTTTTCAAGTTTAACAATAAATTGTGTATTAGGTAGTACCTCTAGTACTTTACCTTCCATTTCAATAACGTCGTCTTTTTTCGCCACTGTATAATTCTCCTTTATAGTGTAGTTAAAATTTCATAACCATTTTTACGCACTACTATAGTATGTTCAAAATGAGCACTTTTTGATTTATCACTAGTAATAGTAGTCCAACCATCACTAAGAATTCTAACTCTTTTTGTACCAGCATTTATCATTGGTTCAATCGCTAAAACCATACCTTCCTTTAAAATAGGTCCAGTATTCGGTTTACCGAAATTAAAGATTGCAGGATCTTCATGAAGGTTTCTACCTACACCATGACCTGTAAATTCTTCAACAACACCAAATCCAAATGATGATGCATAATCTCCAATTGCAGCACTAACATCACCTAAGTGTGCACCCTCACGAACCATTTCAAGTCCCTTGAATAATGAATCGTGAGTCACTTGCATTAAAAGCTTATCTTTAGAATTTATATTACCTACTGCATAAGTCCATGCAGAATCTCCATGATAACCTTTATAATAAGCACCAATATCGATTGCGATAATATCTCCTTCTTTTAATATTTGCTTTTTACTTGGAATTCCGTGAACAACAACCTCATTCACAGATGCACAAATAGCAGAGGGGAAGCCATTATAACCTTTAAAAGATGGTGTTGCACCATTTTTAATGATTATATCTTCGCATATATCATTAAGTTCTTTAGTAGAAATGCCAGGTCTAACTTGCTTAGCCATTTCTTCATGACATAATGCAACTATTCTTCCAGCCTCTTTTAATAACGCTATTTCACGTTCGCTTTTGATTTCAATCATAATTAAGCACCTAATACAGTTTTTATATCCTCAAAAACTTTATCTAATGCTTGATTGCCATTAACTGTTTTTAATAAATTTCTTTCTTTATAGAATTCAAGTAAAGGTGCAGTTTGTTTATCATAAACATTTAAACGATTTTCAGCAGTAGCTTGTGTGTCATCATTTCTTTGAATTAATGGTGTACCACAAACATCACAAATTCCTTCAACTTTAGGAGCGTTAAATTCAACATGATAAGTAGCTCCACAACCTTTACAAACGCGACGTCCAACCATTCTTCTTACAAGAATTTCAGCTGGAACATCAACATCTAAAACAGCATCTAAAACAATCTCATTTTCATTTAGAAATTTTTCTAAACTTTCAGCTTGAGCGATTGTTCTAGGGAAACCATCTAATAAGAATCCCTTTTTACAATCATCTTCTAATAATCTTTCTTGAACAATGCCAATAGTTACTTCATCAGGAACTAAAGCACCTTTGTCCATATATTCTTTGGCTGTTAAGCCAAGTTTTGTTTGATTTTTAATTGCAGCTCTAAACATATCACCTGTAGAAATATGTGGTATACCATAATATTCCTTAATATTTGCTGCTTGAGTGCCTTTACCAGCACCAGGTCTTCCCATAATTAATAATTTCATAAAGAAATCCTCCTTTTAATCTAAGAAGCCTTTATAATCTTGTGTTTCTGATGCAGTTTCAATTTGACGGAACGTCTCAATAGCTACACCAACAACAATAATTAATGAAGTTCCTCCAATTGTAATAACACTTGCTTCACTTGAAGTAAATCCAAATGCTGATGAAACAATAATTGGAACTAAAGCAATGAATACTAAATATGCTGCACCAATTAAGGTAATTCTAAATAGCATTCTTGATAATTGAATTTTAGTATCTTCACCTGGACGATATCCTGGAATAAATGCACCTTGTTTATCAAGATTATCACTTATTTTATCAGGATCTACTGTCATAAACGAATAGAAGAAACTGAAAAATACAATCATAATAATATATAATGTACAACCTATAGGCTTAGTATTTGAAAAAATTTCATTTATCCAAAATGCAACTTGTGAAGTATCAGTGTTTAATCCCATTACACCAACAATTGTTAGTGGAATACTTGCAATAGTTGAAGCAAAGATAACTGGAATAACATTGGCACTATTAAGCTTAACAGGAATATCTGAACCTTGAGAAGCTTGACGGTTTGCATATTGAACTGGAATTTTTCTTACAGCACCTTCAAAGAAAACTACTGCTAAAATCATACCAATATATAATACTAAAATTAAAATATATAAGAATATATTTAATCCTGAAATATTAGCACCTAAATATTTATTACCTAATGTTGTAAACATAGCTGGTATTGAAGAAATAATACCTGCTGAAATTATCATTGAAGAACCATTACCAATACCATGACGTGTAATTAAGTCAGCTAACCACATTGTAAATGCAGAACCAGCTGTTAAAACTACAGCCATATATATATAAAATGCCCAATAATAATTTTTATATTGAATTAATGAATCAATTAATACGTTTTCTGGTTGAGCACCAAGACCAAATATTAAAACTAATGCTTGAACAAGTGCTAACCCAATTGTAACATAGCGTGTTACTCGCCCTATTTTTACCTTTCCTACTTCTCCTTGTTCTCCCCATTCTTTTAATTTAGGAATTAAAATTTGAAGCATTTGAACAATAATAGATGAAGTAATATAAGGTGAAATACCTAATGCAAGGATAGAGAAATTTGACAAACCTCCACCTGAAAAGGCATTTAACACTGTCAAGAAGTCGTTATTAGAAATAACTTCTCTAATACTTGTTGTAGCAATTAAAGGAATTGGAACATAAGTACCAATTTTAAAAACTAACAAAATAGCAAATGTAAATATAATTTTAAGTAAAATTTCCTTATTACTTAAAATTTTCTTTAGCTTTTCTAACAACTAAATCACCTCTACAGAACCACCAGCATTTTCAATAGCTGCTTGTGCTGATTTAGATAATTTATTAACTTTAACAGTTAACTTCTTTGTTAATTCTCCTTGACCTAAAACTTTAACACCATCTAGTGTTTCTTTAATTAATCCAGCCTTGATTAAGCTTTCAGCATCAACTGTAGCTCCATCCTCAAAGCAATTTAATTGTTCTATATTAACAATAGCATAGAACTTATGTGAATGACTATGGAAGCCAATCTTTGGTAAACGTTGGAATAAAGGTAATTGACCACCCTCAAAGCCTGGACGAACTCCACCACCTGAACGAGCATTTTGACCTTTAGAACCCTTACCAGCTGTTTTTCCAAGACCACTACCAATTCCACGTCCTAAACGCTTCTTTGAATGTCTTGCACCCTCAACAGGTTTTAATTCATTTAACATATTCTGGCACCTCCTATTCTTGGACAACCTTTACCATATGAGAAATGGTAACGATCATTCCGCGAATTGCTTCGTTTTCCTCTTTTGTAACTGTTTGACCAATACTATGTAAACCTAATGCCTTTGCAGTAGCTACTTGATTAGGCTTACGGCCGATTAAGCTTTTTACTAAAGTTATTTTATACATAGTGATTACCCTAGAATTTCTTTAACTGTCTTACCACGTCTTGCAGCGACTTGTTCAGCAGTTTCTAAACTCTTTAACCCTTCTATTGTAGCTCTAACTACGTTAATTGGTGTAGCTGAACCCAATGATTTAGATAAAATATCATTAATGCCGGCTAATTCAACAACGGCACGAACTGGACCACCAGCGATAACTCCAGTACCTTCACTAGCTGGTCTTAAAATAACACGACCTGCTCCAAAAACACCAGTTACTTCGTGAGGAATTGTAGTTTTTACAGTGGCAACAGTAATCATATTCTTTTTTGCATTTTCAACGGCTTTTTTAATAGCTTCTGGAACTTCTTGAGATTTACCTGTTCCGAAACCAACGTGACCATTCTTATCACCGATTACAACTAATGCAGCGAAACGGAAACGTCTACCGCCCTTAACAACCTTGGTTACACGGTTAATTGTAACAACGCGTTCTTCAAACTCTGGTTGTTCAACTTCTTTACGTTCTTTCTTATCTTGACGCATAAAGTCTTATCCTCCTTAGAATTTTAATCCTGCAGCTCTTGCTGCTTCAGCTAAAGCCTTAACACGTCCGTGATATAAATATCCACCACGGTCAAATACTACAGCCTCAATTTTTAAATCTAATGCACGTTTAGCAATTAAAGTACCAACCTTAGTTGCTGCATCTACATTTGAACCATTTGAAATACCTGCTTCTTTATCAAGTGAAGAAGCACAGCATAATGTTTTACCTGTAGTATCATCAATTATTTGTGCATAAATTTGCTTATTTGAACGGAATACATTTAATCTTGGTCTTGAAGTTGTACCAGATAATGTTTGACGTAAACGTAAATGTCTTTTTTGACGACTTACATTTTTAGATACCTTATTAATCATATACTAATACTCCTTTCTACTACTTCTTAGCAGTTTTTCCTTCCTTACGACGAATATGTTCATCAGAATACTTAATACCTTTTCCTTTATAAGGTTCAGGTTTACGAATTTGACGAATTTCAGCCGCAAATTGTCCTACTTTTTGTTTATCAATACCTGAAACAATGATTTGTGTATTTTTAGGTAATTCTAATTTAATTCCTTCAGGAATATCTAATTCTACAGGATTAGAATAACCAGCATTTACTATAATCTTATTTCCTTGTAATTGAGCACGGTAACCAACACCGTTAATTTCTAATGTTTTAGAAAATCCAGTTGATACACCAACAACCATGTTATTTAATAAAGCACGAGTAGTACCATGCATCATTTTCATAGTCTTTGTATCATTTGGACGTTTAACTACACATTCGCTACCTTCTGTAGCAATTTCTAGCTCACTATTGAATTGAAAGCTTAACTCACCCTTAGGGCCTTTAACAGTAGTGAAATTATTTTCTTTAACCTCAACTGTAACGCCGGCAGGTAATGTGATAGCCTTATTACCAATACGAGACATTTAAAACACCTCCATATTTTATATTATATTTTTTTTCTTACCAAACGTAAGCTAATACTTCTCCACCGATTTTTTGCTTACGTGCTTCTTTATCAGTCATTACACCATTAGAAGTAGAGATAATTGCAACACCTAATCCATTTAATACTCTAGGTAAATCTTCAGCTGTAGTATAAACAGGAAGACTAGGTTTAGAAATTCTCTTTAACCCACGAATAACTCGTTGGTGATCCTCTGTATATTTTAATGTAATTGTTGTAACACTCTTAACATCTTTTGAAACCTTGAAATCTGCAATATAACCTTCATTCTTTAAAACAGTTAAAATAGCTGTTTTAGTTTTTGAAGTTGGAACTTCAACAGTTTCATGACGCATTTGATTTGCATTTCTTATGCGAGTTAGCATATCCGCAATTGGATCTGTCATCATAATTGAATTAATCCTCCTTATTTTAAAATTACCAGCTTGCTTTTTTAACGCCTGGAATTTGTCCCTTGTAAGCTAATTCACGGAAACAAATACGACAAAGCTTAAACTTGCTGATTACAGCGTGTGGACGACCACAACGTTCGCAACGTGTATATTCGCGTGAACTATACTTTGCTTTTCTATGATTTTTAACAACCATTGATGTTTTTGCCATAGTCTATTATATCCTCTCTTACTTTCTGAAAGGCATACCCATTAATTGTAATAAAGTACGACCTTCCTCATCTGTGTTAGCTGTAGTAACGATAACGATATCCATACCACGAACCTTCTTAATCTTATCGAAATTAATTTCTGGGAAAATTAATTGTTCTTTAACACCAAGTGTATAATTACCACGTCCGTCAAAGCTATTACCGTTAACACCATGGAAATCACGTACACGTGGTAAAGCAATTGAAACTAATTTATCTAAGAATTGATACATTCTTTCGCCTCTTAGAGTTACCTTACAACCAATTGGCATACCTTCACGTAATTTGAAGTTAGCAATTGAATGTTTTGCTTTAGTTACAACTGGCTTTTGACCAGCAATTTGTGTTAATTCTTCAACTGCATCATCTAATACTTTAGAATTTGCAACTGCATCTCCAACACCCATATTAATAACGATTTTTTCAACCTTAGGAATTTGCATAGAAGATTTGTATGAGAATTTTTTAGCTAACTCTGGTTTAACAGACTTAAGATATTTTTCTTGTAAACGATTCATCTCTTTTATTCCTCCTACTTAAATTCATAATCAGATTTCTTAGATACTCTGATTTTCTTTCCGTTTTCATCAATTTTGATGCTAACACGTGTTGGTTTATTTGCTTTAGGGTCATATAACATTACATTTGATGCATCAATTGGAGCCTCAAATTCAATCTTACCACCATTTTGGTTAGCTTGAGTTGGCTTTTGATGTTTAGTAACTTTATTAACACCTTCAACAACTACACGGTTAGTTTTAGGATAAACTTTAATTACCTTACCAGTAGTAGGAACTAAATTACCCTTTTTGTCTTTTGTAAATTTATCTTTACCAGCAATGACAACTACTGTATCTCCAGTTTTAATTTGCATTAATGAGTTCCTCCTTATAGTACTTCGGGTGCTAAAGAAACGATCTTCATATAATCTTTATCGCGTAATTCTCTAGCTACTGGTCCGAAAATACGAGTTCCACGTGGGGTTTTATCCTCACGAATAATAACAGCTGCATTTTCATCAAATTTGATATATGAGCCATCATTTCTTCTTAAGCCAGCCTTAGTTCTAACTATAACTGCCTTAACTACATCACCTTTTTTTACAGTTCCATTAGGAGCTGCAGACTTAACAGAACAAACACAAATATCACCTACGTTAGCGTATCTATGTAAAGCTCCACCTAATACTTTAATAATTAATAATTCACGAGCGCCGCTGTTGTCAGCTACCGCTAATCTAGTTTCTTGTTGAACCATGTTAGTGCCTCCTTTCAGTACCCGAATTAAATAGTTTCCTTAACCTTTACTATTTCAACTAATGTATAACATACAGTTTTAGATAAAGGTCTTGTTTCCATAAAACGAACAACATCTCCAACTTTTGCAGAATTGTTCTCATCATGAACATGAAACTTACTTGATTTCTTTACGCGCTTATTATAAAGCTTTGCAACACCAAAAGTATCAACAGATACAACGATTGTTTTATTCATTTTATCAGAAACTACTGTTCCTGTGAAAAATTTACGACTATTACGTTCCATACTGTCTCCTCCTATTCAGCTTGATTGCTAGGCTCTGCTGCTTTCTTAGCACGAGTTTTCTTCTTAGGAGCTTCCTCTAAAGAATATGAACCTTCAGTTAAGATTGTTTTTAATCTAGCAATATCTCTTTTTACTTCACTCATACGAGCAGGCTTTTGTAGATTTCCTAGAGCAGCTTGAAACTTAAGATTGAATAATTCTTCTTTTAAATCAGCAATTTTATTTTCAATTTGAGTTTTTGTTAATTTACGAATATCTTGTGCTTTCATTATTGCTCGTCACCTACTTTTTTTACAATTTTAGTTGAACAAGGTAGCTTGTGTGATGCTAAACGTAATGCTTCACGTGCAACATCTTCTGCAACACCTGCAACCTCAAATAAAATTAATCCTTCTTTTACAACAGCTACCCAAGTTTCAGGAGAACCTTTACCAGAACCCATACGTACTGCTAGAGGCTTCTTAGTCTTAGATAAATGTGGGAATACTTTAATCCATACTTGTCCTTGACGGTTCATATGACGAGTAATTGCAATACGGGCTGCTTCGATTTGATTATTAGTTAACCAGCAACCTTCAGTTGCTACTAAACCAAATTCACCAAATGCGATTTCAGTACCACCTTTTGCTTTTCTACCCTTATAATAAACTCTATGAGGACGACGGTATTTAACTCTTTTAGGTATTAACATAATTATTTACCTCCTTTAGAGCTTTTTTCCTTATTAACAGGCTTTTTAGCAGTTTTAGCTGGACGAGCAGGCTTCTTTTCATTTAAGCTTCTTGGAGCCATTTCGAAAACTTCACCTTTATAAATCCAAACTTTAACACCTAACTTACCATAAGTTGTGTGTGCTTCTGCAACAGCGTAATCAACATCAGCACGTAAAGTTTGTAAAGGAACTTGTCCTTCATTATAACCTTCGCTACGTGCCATTTCTGCTCCACCTAAACGACCAGAAATTAATGTCTTAGCACCTTTTGCACCAGCCTTTAAAGCTCTTTGAATTGCAACCTTTTGAACACGGCGGAATGAAGCACGTGCTTCTAATTGCTCAGCAATTGATTTTGCTACTAATGTTGCATCTAATTCAGGTTTCTTAATTTCAACAACATTTAAAATAATTTCTTTTTTAGTCATGAAAGCTAATTCTTTAACAACTTTGTTTTTAGTTTCAGCTTCGTGACCTATTACAACACCAGGTTTTCCAGTGTATAATGTGATTTTAACACGATCTTTTTCTTTACCCTTTAAACGTTCAATAATAACGCGAGAGATTGAAGCCTTTTTATATACTTCATTTAGATAATCACGAATCTTTAAATCTTCAATTAAAAGATTTGCAACATCATTTTTTCCAGCATACCATGCGGCATCCCAATCACGGTTAATACCAACGCGTAAACCAGTAGGACTTACCTTTTGACCCATGTGACTTCCTCCTTACTTGCTTTCTTTTTCAGCTACGATAACTGTAATATGACAAGTTCTTTTGATGATAACGTCTCCTCTACCTTTAGCACGAGGTAACATTCTCTTCATACGAAGACCGTCATTAACGTATGCTGTTTTAACATATAGATTATTTGAATCCATATTATAATTGTGTTCTGCATTTGCACACGCAGAATTTAAAACTTTTAATACCACTTCACAAGCTTGCTTATTTGTTAGCTTTAAGATAGCCTTTGCCTCAGCTACATCCTTATTACGGATTAAATCTACAACTAGACGAGCCTTACGTGGAGTGATACGAATTGTATTAGCAACTGCTTTTGCTTCCATCTTAATTCTTCTCCTTTAGACTATTTCTTTGCTTTCTTATCATCAGCGCCATGTCCGTGGTAAGTTCTTGTAGGAGCAAATTCACCTAATTTGTGACCTACCATATCTTCTGTTACATAAACAGGAACATGCTCACGTCCGTTATATACTGCAATGGTAAAACCGATAAATGCAGGGAATATTGTTGATCTACGAGACCACGTTTGAATTACTTTTTTATCATTATTATCCTTTTGAGCTTCGATCTTTTTCATTAAATGATCATCACAGAAAGGACCCTTCTTAATTGAACGAGCCATAATAATATTTCCTCCTTATTATTTGTCGTTTCTTCTACGTACGATAAGTTTAGTAGAAGCTTTTTTCTTATTACGAGTTTTTAAACCAAGTGCTGGCTTGCCCCATGGAGTAACTGGTGTTGGACGACCAATTGGACACTTACCTTCACCACCACCATGTGGATGGTCATTAGGGTTCATAACAGAACCACGTACTTCAGGACGTAAACCCATATGACGAGCCTTACCTGCTTTACCAATTCTTACTAATTCATGAGATTCATTACCAACCTCACCAATTGTTGCCTTACAAGTAGCTAAAATCTTACGAACTTCTCCACTTCCAAGACGAACTAATACATAATTATCTACACGTCCTAAGATTTGAGCAGAAACACCAGCACTACGTGCTAATTGTCCACCCTTACCAGGATGTAATTCAATATTATGAATTAAACTACCTACCGGAATTTCATTAATAACTAATGCATTACCAGCTTTAATATCAACACCACTACCAGATTGAACAACATCTCCAACCTTTAATCCTTTAGGTGCTAAGATATATCTTTTTTCACCATCAGCATATGATAATAATGCGATATTTGCACTTCTGTTTGGATCGTATTCAATAGTTTTAACTGTTGCTGGAATACCATCCTTATTTCTCTTGAAGTCTATAATACGATATTTTTGTTTATTACCGCCACCTTGATGACGAACAGTAATTTTTCCTGAATTGTTACGTCCACCTTTTTTATGTTTAGGTGCTAATAATGATTTTTCAGGAGTGTCTGTTGTAATTTCATCAAATACTAATACAGACATATTACGTCTACCATTAGACGTTGGCTTATATTTTCTAACTGCCATGTTAATAATTTCCTCCTAATTAGATTTCGAAGGCGTCTATCTTATTACCCTCAGCTAATTTGCAAATAGCCTTCTTATATGCAGGAGCATATCCTTCATATTTTCCAACTTTCTTACGCTTAGGTAATACATTGATTGTATTTACGCTTTCAACCTTTACTTTAAAAATTTCTTCAACAGCATTTTTAATTTCAATTTTATTTGCAGTTTTTGCAACCTTGAAAGTATATTTGTTGAATTGTTCTTTTAATTGCATAGTCTTTTCAGTAATGATTGGACCTTGAATAATATCAAATGCTTTTGTCATATTACTTCAATTCCTCCTCAAAATAAGCTACTGCACCAGCTGTGAGAACCATCTTATCATAACATAAAATTTCATAAACACTTGCATTGTCAGCAGGTGTTAAGAATACGTTAGGAAGATTTCTTGCAGACATAATAGCTTGTTCTGTTAATTCTTCACGAGTACAAACAACAATTGCTTTACCCTCAACTTTAATATTATTTAAGAAATTAATAAAATTCTTTGTTTTAATTTCTTCAAACTTAATTGCATCAACTGCAACTAATTTTTCTTCTTGTACTTTATAAGATAAAACAGATCTTAAACCTAATTGTTTAACTTTCTTATTTAACTTAAAAGCATAACTTCTAGGTGTTGGACCAAATACAACTCCACCACCGCGCCATTGTGGAGCACGAATTGAACCTTGACGAGCACGTCCTGTACCCTTTTGTCTCCAAGGTTTACGGCCACCACCGCGAACTTCGCTACGATTCTTAACATCATGTGTACCTTGACGCATAGCAGCTCTTTGAGCATTTACAACATCATAAATAACTTGACGATTAGGTTCAATACCGAAGACTTCTTCACTTAATTTTAAATTTTTAATCTTTTCTCCAGATTGATTTAATAATGCTATAGTTGGCATAGTAAATCTCCTTTCTAATTAGCTTTTACAGCTGTTTTGATAATTACTAAACCTTTTTTAGGTCCTGGTACATTACCACGAACTAAAATTAAATCTCTTTCAGTATCAACAGCAGCAATTACTAAATTTTGTAATGTTACAGTTTCATGTCCCATATGACCAGGCATTTTCTTACCCTTCATATTACCTTTAATTGGACCCATTGAACCTACGATACGATGACAAGCAGATGTACCATGGCTCATTCTTAAACGAGCATGATTATAACGCTTGATTGTACCAGCAAATCCTTTACCTTTTGATGTACCAGTTACGTCTACTACATCTCCAGCTGCAAATATATCGCATTTAATTTCTTGGCCTACATTGTAAGATAGTAACTCATTTCCTTGTGCTTCTGAGAAACGGAATTCTCTTATGAAGCGCTTAGGAGCAGTGTTAGCCTTAGCAACGTGGCCCTGTTCAGGTTTATTAGATAAGCTTTCTCTCTTATCACAGAAACCAACTTGAACAGCTACATATCCATCATTTTCAACTGTCTTTTGTTGTAATACAACATTAGCAGTAGCATCAATGATAGTAACTGGAATTAAATTTCCAGCTGCATCGAAAATTTGAGTCATACCCAATTTTCTTCCTAAGATTCCCTTAGCCATTGAAATTTTCCTCTTTTCCTTTTTATTTTTTTAAATTACTTTAAGATGATATCGATACCAGAAGGTAAATCAATATGCATTAAAGCGTCAATTGTTTGTGGAGTTGGATCCACAATTTCGATTAATCTCTTATGAGTTCTACGTTCAAATTGTTCACGAGAATCTTTATTAACGTGTGGTGAACGTAAAATAGTAAAGATTTCTTTTTCAGTTGGTAGTGGCACTGGACCATTTACCTTTGAACCTGTTTTCTTTACGCTATCAACAATCTTGCTTGCTGATAAATCTAATAATCTGTGATCATAAGATTTTAAACGAATTCTAATTTTTGATTTTGCCATTTTTTTAAACTCCTTTCGCCTATAATCTTTGTATAGACTTGCTCTATGAGAAAACCCGACACATTGTAATGACAACGCTCTTCAGTGTATCGACAACCTCTCACTTCACAGCTAATATGCTTAATTCCATAAGCCGTTCTATTATACAGCTATTTTATTATAATTGCAAGTACTTTTTTTATTTTTTTAAAATATTTTTTACAAAAAAACTCATATGGTTTTTTCCCATATGAGCGATAAATTATTTCTTCTTCTTATTAGATGTATATACAAGTGTATTTAAATAAGAATCTTGTTTTTTTCTAAAATCTAATATTTTATCAATAACATTAAAATTAAGTTCATTATTATTAAATAATATATATTCATCATTTTTCTTACAATAAATATAATCATCTGTTATTATATCTAAATTCTTAGGATCATAAGAAAATGATGGTTCACCACTAAACATATTTACACCATAATATTCTTCATCTGTTTTACCACCAAACAAATTAATGATAGTTCTATACATATCTGTATTAGATTTAACCTGGCTTAATATATCATCTTTTTTTAAAGGAGGTATACTTTTATTTATTTGTCCTGTAGGATCATAAATAATTATTGGAATATTTAATAAAAGTTTTCTATATTCTAACCAATCAAATTCTTTATCATATAAAGATTCATATGCTCCTTGGTATAATGCATTTCCATGATCGCCATAAAGTATGAAAACAGTATCTTCTAAATAATTAGGACTTTTAGGATCAGTTGCATCCTTAATAAAATTATACAAAAATTCGTCGTTATATTTTACTTGATTTATATAATTAGTTAACTGATAGTATGTAGAATCAATTCCATATTCATAATTTATAAAACCAGGTAAAAAACTTGATAAATCATAAAATGGATTATGTGGTGTTATAGTTTCTACAAATGTTATAGTATTTTTATTTCTAGAATTAGCTTCTTTTTGAGTTTGTGTAGCCCAATTTAATATTGATTCATCACTTATCCAATAATTAAGATATTTATCCTTATTATCTTTTTTAGGATAAATAGCCTCAAAACTTTCTAAGCCTCTAAAATTAGAAATTTTATATAACCCTTCATGTAGGTCATTGTGATTGTAAAAACTTTCATTAGTACCATTATATGAATAAGACTCATATCCAGTAAATGCTTCAGTAAGTGCAGGTAAATCAAAATCATATTCTGCATATTCCCATGCTATAGTCATATCACCAGTAGGATATCTACCTGTAAAAAAAGCAAATTCAGCATCTGATGTATTTCCAATACCTACTGTTGTATAAGCATTATTAAAATAAAAACAGTTGGGGTCTTGAAATAATTTATTAAAATTAGGAGTTATTTCAATATTATTAAAACTATTATTAAAACAAAAAGACATAGTTGATTCCATTTGAATAACAAATATATTTTTATTCTTTAAAATACCTGTTTGATTATCTTTATTAGAATATGTTTTATTATCTAATATATTAATATATGTTTCTTTATTTTTGTTATAAGAAGATAGTTCATCTTCTTTTTCTAATACATTTGCTTCTTCATCAATAGCCCTATTATCAACTCTAAAAATAAATTCAGAAATATAATAATTATATGTACCAGCATATTGACATCCATATTGTGCATAATCAGTTGAAAAACCCCAATTTTTGCTTAACGAATATTGATAATATCCATATGTTGATAATGAACACCCTATAAATAAAGCAAACGCACAAAATATTTTTTGAAATGTAATCTTTATTTTAATATCATCAAAATATTTTCTAAATACGATTAATAATATTAAAGTAATTACTGCAGGAAGTAGACTAATAATACGATAATATATGAATAATTCATATATCCAGTCTAAAAATACATTACCACCAAAGCCACCTGTTGGGCTTTTCATTAAAGAAAAATTAAAAATAGAAAAAGCAAGTTTATAGCTTTTAGTATAATATTGTAAAGCAATAATTGCGATATTTAAAATGAATGTGATGCAAGTTAAATATATTGCAATCCTTTTAGGTTTTTTAAAAATTAATATACCTAATATATATATAATACCTAATATAGCAAAATTACCAATGACAGATGTTATTTCAGATAAAAATGTATGATTAAATGGTATAATATAACGATTAAATTGCGATATCGTTAAGAAATATGTATTAAAAATATTTAAAATAAAATATATGGTTGTTATCCATAAAAAAGGTCTTTTCTTCACACTATCACCACCAATAGATTGTATTATATCATATTGTTATAAAATAAACTAGTTTTTTATTTTTTTGGATAATTTTTTTATTTCATTATAAATACAAATAATTGATGACAATGATAAACAAATTAATAAATTAAAAATATTTAAAGATTCAAATTTAAAAATAGATTTAATAAAAGGAACATAAATGACAATAAGTTGCAGGCTAAATCCTATTATAATCGCAAAATTCATAAAATGATTTTTAAATGTTTTTTTATTGAATAATGAATGATTAGATTTAACATTAAAACTGTGAAAAAGTTGGGAAGTTGATAATGTAAAAAAAGCCATAGTTTGCCCTAAAGCCATAGATTTTTCTAAAAAATAACCAATAAAATATGCAGTTATTGATGATAAACCAATAATTATTCCTTCTAATATAATTTTCGAAATCATCTTATCAGCAAAAAAACCTTCATTTTTATTTCTGGGTTTTATAAGCATTATATCTTCTTCTGCATCTTCTACGCCAATTCCAAAAGCAGGAAGTGAATCAGTTATTAAATTCACCCATAATAAATGAATAGGTAGAAGCGGTATCCCAATTGAGGTATTACTTATTACTGATATAAGTGATGATATAAAAATCACAAATACCTCTCCTATATTTGAAGATAATAAATATCTAATACACTTTTTTATATTATCATATATACCCCTACCTTCTTTTATAGCAATTACTATGGTTGAAAAATCATCATCAGTTAAAATAATATCTGAAGCTTCCTTAGCAACATCAGTCCCAGTTTTGCCCATAGCACAACCAATATCTGCTTTTTTAAGTGCTGGGGCATCATTAACTCCATCACCTGTCATCGCAACTACATTACCTTTTTTTTGAAAAGCTTCTACTATTCTCATTTTATCTTTTGGTGTAACTCTTGCAAAAATACTATATTCATCAATTTTATTTTCTAGTTCAAAATCATTTAATCTATCTAATTCATCTTTTGATATAGCATTATCATCCATATTTAGTTCTTTAGCAATTCCTTTAGCCGTATTTATATAATCACCTGTAATCATTACTGTCTTAATACCTGCTGATTTAGCTATTTTAATTGATTCTTTAACTTCCTTTTTTAATGGATCATACATGCCAACTAATCCAATAAATTCTAAATTATTATTTAAATCATTTATAGAAGGCTTATAATAAAATTCT
>CAZQOM010000006.1:0-301 GCA_964595145.1 uncultured Anaeroplasmataceae bacterium
ACGATGAATATCAGGAAAATCTGTATCAATATCCGGCATACTAATTCTTTCAGGGTTTAAAAATCTTTCAAATAATAATTCATATTTTATAGGATCTATTTCTGTTATACCTAAACAGTAAGAAACTAACGCACCAGCTCCAGAACCACGTCCAGGACCCACTAGAATGCCTTTTTTCTTAGCGTAAAGTATAAAATCCCATACAATAAGAAAATAGTCACTATAGCCCATTTTTTCAATTACAGATAATTCATAATCTAATCTTTGTTGATAATTATTAGTAATATTACCTTTTAATCTT
>CAZQOM010000006.1:311-23482 GCA_964595145.1 uncultured Anaeroplasmataceae bacterium
GCATAAATTCCTTAAAAATATAGGAGATGAAAGGCCATTAGTTTTAGGATATTTAGGTAAATATATTTTATTATTATAAATATCTAAATTTATCATATTTATAAATTCTTCTAATTCTTTTGTTGTTATAGGATTAAAATTAAAACTATAATCTTCAGATTCTTTTATTTTAATTTGATTACCTGAAATAGCTGTTAAAGATTCATAAATAATATAATCAGATTCTTTTAAATATCTACAGTTATGTAGTGGTAAACATTTAATATTATTTTTATTAGCTAACTTGATTATTTTTTCGTTAAAATCATATTTATTAATTGAATTTGTATTCGAATAGCCTATATAAAAATAATCAAAATTATCATTTAATTGAATTAATTTATTATTAATTTCATCAAATTCATTATTAGATAAATATCTAAATAATATTGATGAATCATAAACCATAATAAATGCAATATTATCTTTATATGGTTCTATAAAATCTAGATTATATTGTTGTTCATTTGTTGAAATAAATGTAGATATTTTTAATAAATTTTTAAATCCTTTTTCATTTAATGCATAAGCAAGTAATATTGATAAAGATCCATCATCATCAATATAATTTATTTCAAGACCAATTATAGGTTTAATATTATTATTTATACATTCTTTATAAAATTTATAACAACCATATAGGTTTTTATCTGTCATAGATAAAAAGGTAAATGAATTTTTTTTAGCTTCTTCTATGTAATCATTTAAGTGAATAGAATTGCTTAATAAATTATATTCAGTTTGACCATATAAAAAGCCTTTCATAGTTACACCACCTTTAACTATATTATAAATGATTTTTTTATATATTGCAAATTAAGATTAAAGTTTGCTAAAAAATAAAATTCCGCGAAAATCAGGTATAAAATGACATTTGTGCTTTTTACAACCTTTTATAGCGGAATTTACATTTACAATTAACACTACAAGAATTTTTTTCTAAACATAAAAAATTCTTAAGATAATTTATCAACGTTTTTACGAATTAAACTATTATTTAATATTATATTATTTTAATTTAAATAAACATAATATAATAAATTGGTATATAAATTATTTTCTCATCTTTTATAATATTTCTTTCATTAGAAACAACATATGCTTTTTTTATATTATATTCATCATTTTTAATAAGATTATTTAATGCGCTATGAATTCTATAATCCTTACCAGACTTAACTTCAATAGGAATAATAGATAAAGAATCATAATCATCTATTAAATAATCTACTTCACCTTTATTTCTATTATCATAATAAAATAATTTGTGATTATGAGCAATTAATTCACTAGCTACTACTGTTTCATAAACAGAACCAAGATTAATACTTTTTTCATCATTTAAAATTGGTTGAATATTATTTTTATATAAAACATTTGTTAAAATGCCTACATCATTATAATACAATTTTAAAAGATTTTTGCTTTCGGTTTCAATTAATGGAAAAGTAGGATTAGATATTGCTTGAACATTTAACGCAATACCAGCACCAATTAAATATTCAAACTCATCTATATAATCATTAAATATTTTACCTCTTTTATTTTCAATATTTTGAACTATAATTCGTTTTTTCTTATTTTCCATATTTGATGGAATTAGATCATATATTCTTTTAATTTTTAATTTATTTAATAAATCATATTTACTTGCATCTTCTTTATAATATTCTTGAATTTCTGTTTGAATATTTCTTACTGAAACAATATTATTATCTTTTAAATATGAATTAACTGCATCAGGCAAACCACCAACTAAAAGATATTTACGAAATAAATCAAGCATTTTATTATGCATATTAAGATCAAGACTTTCTAAGTTTTTAAATTTATTTTTTAATAAATTAATTACTGTATCATTCATGCCATTTGCATATAAAAATTCTTCAAAATCTAGTGGATACATCCTTACCTTACGAATGCTCCCCATAGGAATAGAAGGCGTTTTTGCTAATGTAACCCCTAATAAAGATCCGCTTGCAATATATGTATATTTGTCGTCTTTAAATAAAAACTTTAATAAAGTTAAAAGGTGAGGATATGTTTGAATTTCATCTATAAAAATTAATGTATTTTCTTTTTCTTTCATTTTATCTCCGTAATGTATACTAACTTTTAGATAAAAATCTTCAACAGTTCGGACATTTTCAAATAATTTTTCTCCAAGAAAATCCTCAATCATATCTATTTCAATATAATTTTCAAATAATTTATTACCTACATAACGAATAATATATGATTTACCAATTTGATGGGCACCATCTATTACTAATATTTTATTTGAAGTTGATTTCAAATGGTCGTAAATCAATTTTTCAATTTTTCTAAATAGCATAATATATCACCTTTCTGACATTTCAATCATTTTTTATGTTTATTTTTATGACATTTCAATTTTTGATAAATTTAAATTTAAAATGATCAATTATTCGATTTTTTTCTTATTAAATATAATAAAAAAATTATAAGTCCACCTGTTATTGCACCTATAGTTATAATTATTATAAATGAAATGTTAAAACTTTCTTTTGTTTCTTTTTCTTTTATTGTTATATAAATCGTATCTGTACTTGATAAATTAGAAGTATTTGTAACTGTTACTTTTATCGGATATACTCCTTCTTTTGAATAATCAACTAAAGAGTCATCATATTCTATTTTATCTTTAATTAATTTATCTGATTCATCAGAGACTGTTATATAATCTAATATATTAATGGTTTGATTAACATTTATGCTTATATTTTCAACAAGTAAAATAGGATAAGCACTTGATAATAATTTAACTTCACAGTTTATAACTTTTTCCTTATCATCTATTTTATAGCTATATGTAACCATATAACTGCCTACTTCATTTTTTATGTTATTTGTATTAATAATTATTTTATCTTCTATATGTTTTTGTCCTAAATATGCATTTTTTATGTTATTTTTCAAAGCTAAATTAACATCTACTTTATAATCTAAAACTAAACATGTATTAAAAAGTTCTATGCTTATTTCATCTTTATCTACGATTTCAATTAAAACATAAGTAGTTGTAACATTTTTATTATTATCAGTAAAACTAACCTCTAAATTAAATGTTTTAGCTTCTAATGTAGTAAAATCATTATAGGAAATAGATGATGTTACATCACCGTCAACTTTATCTATTGCTTTAAAGTATTTTTGTAATGATACTTCTTCTCCCTTAGTTAAAATAATTTTATTATTTTCACCTAAAAATGTAATAACAGGCCCTATAGAATCGTTAACAATTATTTTAGTTTTTTTAGTTTCAGTCAAAAATCCATCACTTGCTGTAACTGTTAATATATATTCACCAGGTGTATTATAATCAATAAGCGACTCATCAAATGTTATTTTACAATTACCACTATTATCTGTTGCTGTAAAAAGTGTATCATATTTAGGTTTTTCACCACCTATTAAGTAGTTTATTTCATCTTTATATTCAATAAATTTAGGCTTTTCTGTATCAACAACATTAAATGTTACAAGTGTTTTATAACCACTACATTGTCCTGGTTGATAATTATGTTCTTGCACTTTATACCATACTTGATATTTTCCAACCTTAGATGTATCAACATCTGTTAATAAATATAACCAATCTCCTTGATATAAATAAGTTATTTTAGTATTTTCAAGTTTAACACCGTCTTTATAAAGCTCAGCTTTAGGTGTATAAATATATTTATTAATATTATCATTTAATTTAACATCAATAGTTAAAGTTTTTTCATCCCAAATAAATTTATAACTATCAGCTGATACATTTATAGTGAAAAATAAAAATAAGGATAATATAAATATAATTTTTTTCACTTAAATCACCTCATTTAATTCATCATATGATTTTGTAAATAACTTATATCTTCCTGTTTTCGAACATAAACGACACAATTCGTTTAAAAAATAATTTTTTTCAACTTGATTTTTTGTTTGAGCAATATTAGGAATAATAATATTAACTAACTCATCAAGTCTTTCTTCATCATCACTTAATACTAAATAATTTGTAATATTAAAACTAAAATCACAATCATATCCTAAATATTTATCCATTTTTGTAAAAACATCTATATAATTTTTTCTATTATATATTGATGTATAAATTAGTTTGGCAAAAGGTCTTAAATCATCAAAATTTTCAAACTTATTTAAATTATTAGACTTTATCGCAAAGAAAAACTCTAAAGTTTTTTTATAAATCGGATTAGTTATGTAATCAAATTCTTTATAAGCACTATCAATCATATCATTTAAAATCATATAATATATTTGTAAATATCTTACATATTCAGCTTGATGATATTCAGATTTTTTTAAAAATACATCTAATAATCTTTGACTGTGTAATAACATCATTGGACTATTTAGTTTAACATAACAAAATAAACATAATAATGATGCTATTTTAGCTAAATTTTCTTCTAAAGCATAACTATTAGATAAGATTTTAATATTATCTAATGTCTCTATATAATCTTCTTCATAATATCTTATATATGAATAAAATACCATAAAAATACTAAGTTCATCTTCGCTCATCACGTTAGTTATTTTAACTAATTCCTTAGTAACTTTTTCTGCTTCTTCTAATTTATAAAAATATACATAATAAATTAATGAAATTAATTTAGAGCGATAATTATCAAAATCCTTACAATCCTCATATAATTTAGTTAATTTTTCGTTGTTTTTATGATAGAAATAATCAACAGAATCAGATAGTTTATCTTTCAATTCAAATAATAAATTAAGCTTAGGTGATGATAAATTTAATCTTTTACATATTTCATTTAGCATATAGCGATTAGGTTTTAATTGAGCCTTTTCAACCTTGCATAAATATGATACACTGCATAAATCACTTGCAACACTAGATAATGTTTGAGATTGACTTGTCCTTACTCTTTTTAATTCAGTACCTATAAGCGAGTATGTGTTAAAATCCTCCTTTCCTCTTCTTATCATTTCCTCTACAAAAATATTTTTTTTCATTTTGTAATCTCCTTCTTATTTTTTTCGATTTTATTATATTTTGTTTATATAGCAAATAAAAGAAAAAACTATATTGAGAAAAAACGACTATTAAGTCTCAAGAAAATCTATTGAAAATGTATCAAATAAGAAAAAGAATAAAAAAATTGTCATAATGTGTAAAAAAAATATATTTTTTATTATATATTATTAAATTCAAAAAAATAAATAAAAAAAATTTTATTATTTATATAAAAGTAAACAAGAAAAAGAATAAATTTGTTCACCATTTATACTAAAATGACTTGTTTGATATTTTAAAAATTTAATCTCAATTTTAGGATTACTTATTAAAAAATTATTAATTTCATCTTCTAAATCTTTTTCATGTTCAAAATCGAATATTTTAACCTTCATATTATCACCATTTAAAATATAACAAATAAGATAATAAAAAAAAGTAGAAAATTTAATTATTTTTCTACTTTACAATATTTTTTTAAATTACAACCATCACATTTAGGATTAATAGCTTTACAATAATATCTTCCAAATAATAAAAGTAAATGATGAGCCTTAATATAATCTTCTTCATTAATATATTTTCTATAAGCTAATTCTGTTTCTAATATAGTTGCAGTATTTTTAACATAACCAAACCTTATAGCCATACGTTTTAAATGAGTATCAACAGGCATTGCAGATATTTTATATCCTTCAACTAAAACTACACTTGCAGTTTTTCTACCTACACCACTTAATGTTTGTAATTTCTCAAGTGTATTAGGTACAATATCATCAAAATCATTATGAAGTGATTTTGCCATATTAATTAGATTTAAAGCTTTCATTTTAGCAAATCCTAACGGTTTTATTATTTCATAAACGTCATAAAAATCAGCTTCACTTAAACTCTTAGGGTTAGGATATTTACTAAATAAATCAGGTGTTACTAAATTAACTCTTTTATCAGTTGTTTGACTTGAAATCATAACAGCACATAATAATTCAAATAAATTATTATAATTAAGTTCACATTTAGGATTAGGAATAATTTTATTTATTTCTTTTAATATTTCTTTTGAAATATCTTTATTCATATTAAATCCTCTTTAAAAAGTCTTGAAAAGCTGTAGGGGCAGTATTTTTAACCTCTAATTCATATTTCTTATTAGATAATGCTAAAACAATTCCACGCATTGTCATAGACTTTTTATTAGTAACAATATAATCAACAGATTTAACAATTTGATCGTATGTATAATGATCATCTATCATTAATCCTTGTAATATTTCAAGTTCTGATGCAGTTAGGATTCTATTCATTTTAAGTGATATATATTGATTAGCTTTTTCAATATCATATGTATCTATATTACTTTTATTATTCATAATATTTTCAAGCATATTAAATAAAGGCTTAAAAGAAATACTTTCACACCCTTTGCCATTATCATATGATAAATAAACCTCATAAAAGCCTCGTTCCATTAAAGAAGCAACTATTTTATCTAATTTAGACGTAGTCATTAATATTTGTTTTTCAATAGTTTGAATAGATAATGTATTCGTTTTTGCATAATTTTTTAAAATATGAACTAAAACAAAAGCTTCTTCAGCATTAAGTCCTAATGATTTAGAATAATCTAATATTAAACCTTCATAGTCTAAATAGCCCTTTAAATATAGTTCTTCTAACATAATTAATCACTCCTAAATAATTCTTTTAAATCCTCATCAAAACCCTTGATAAATGCTTCTTTATTAATTATTTCATGTCTAACTGCAATTCTTTCATTATCAGATGAAAAAATTATTTCATGAATTGCAGGAGCCATATTTAATCTAATTGACTGAATTTTATCTAAAGATATACCTAATTCGTTTGCTAAAACTATTGCAGTACCACTAGGCTTATCTTTTTTTGATGTTGCGTGTATTTCAATAAAATCTAATATATTAAATTCATTTTTAAATAGTTCTATTGTTTTTTTAAATAATTTAATTCCTTTAGCATAATTAGCTTTCCAAATAAAAATAGTATTATTTTCTAAAGCTAATTTTTTTAAATTATTAATAGTATCTAAACTATAACCAGTTGTACCACTTATGATTATATATCTTTTATTTATAGCATATACTAATTCATCATAACAATTAGGTGAAGAAAAATCAACTACAATATCTATTTTTTTATTAATATTTTTAATACTTGAATATGTTTTTACACTTTCATGTTTAATAATATCAATACCTAATATATCAAAATCATTTTTATATTTATTATATATTTGATTTCCCATTTTACCACAAATACCAATTATAACCATTAGCATTAATATCACCATATTAATATATGATAAATGTAATTATCTTGCCTCTTTATTTAAAGCCTCTTTTGCAGCTTGTTGTTCAGCTTCTTTTTTAGTTTTACCAATACCTCTACCCATTAATATATCATCCATATAAACAACTGCTTCATAAGTCTTATCGTTTGCAGGACCAGATTCAAAAACTATTTCATAATGAAGAGTTCTTTTATCTGCTTGAACCTTTTCTTGAAAAATAGACTTATAATCACGTATTTGTAATACTATATCTTGATATGGTAATACTAATCTTTCAAATATAGAATAAACAACTTCAAAATTAGAATCTAATAAAATTGCTCCAAGCATAGCTTCAAAAGCATCAGCAATAATAGCTGGTCTGTTTCTACCACCACTATGCTCCTCACCATTACCTAAATATAAATAATTTGCTAAATCAATTTTTGATGCATAAACATTTAATGCTTCTTCACATACAGATTTAGCTCTTGTTTTAGATAAAACACCTTCATCTAAATGAATACTTTGATATAAATGTTTTGACATACATAGTTGTAAAACAGCATCACCTAAATATTCTAATCTTTCATTACATTCTAAAGAATGCTCATTAGCATAAGATGAATGAGTTAAAGCTAAAATCAATAAATTTTTATTTTTAAAAACATATCCTATAGAATCTTCAAGATACTTTAATTCCATATTTCATCCTCCCTAATATTTAACATTATTCCTTGCTAGGTAATTTTTCAACAACTTTGTTAATTATATCTGCCTCAACTAATTCTTTAGCGAGTCTTATCGCATGGAAAAATGCAGTAGAATCAGAGTTACCATGAGCTTTAACAACTATTTTAGATAATCCAAATAGCATTGCTCCACCTACTTCTTTAGTACTCATTCTATTTTTAAATCTTTTTAAATTTTTACGCATAAATAAGTAGCCAATTTTACCACCTACAGATGATTTTATCTCTTCTGTAAGCATTACACCCATAGTTTTTGCTGTACCCTCAATTGATTTTAAACAAATATTACCTGAAAAACCATCTGTGACAACAATATCACAAGGACAATTAATCACCTCAGTAGGCTCAACATTACCATAAAAATTAATTGAATTTAAACTAGATAAATACTCATATGCCTCTTTTTCAATTTCTCTACCCTTACCAGGCTCAGAACCTATATTTAATAAACCTACTTTAGGATTATTAACATTTAAAACCTCTTGAGAGACAACTGAGGCAAATGTTGCAAGACTACCTAAATGTTCTTTTTTTAATTCCACATTAGCCCCAACATCTAATAATAATCTAGCTCTTCCATCTAAATTTGGTATAAAAGGACATAAAGCTACTCTATCCATTTGAGGAAGTCTTTTAACTAATAAATGAGCTCCAACAACAACACATTGAGTAGGTCCACTAGTTACACATGCATCAGCTTCACCATTTTTACAAGCCTTCATTGCAAGACATAATGAAGCTTCTTTCATAGTTCTTATAGCTTTAATAGGATCATGTTCACCCATTGAAATAGTATCTTTAGTATTAACCACTGTTATTCTAGTATTATCAGTTAAAAGTGGTTTAATTTTTTCTTCATCACCATATAAAATAATTTCTAAATTTTTAAATTTTTTTATAGCCTTCATACTGCCTTCTACAGTAGTATTAACACCATAATCGCCACCATTTGCATCTACTGCAATTTTAATCATAAAAATCAACCTCCTAAATTAATTACATTTTAGCATTTTATAACATTAAAAACTAGTTTATTTTAGTTTTTTTACAAGAAATTTGTTCATAAAGAAGATCTACTTTATTATTTTTAATATTTTTTGTAAAATAATCATTTATATATTGTTTACTATCTTCTAATGCATATTTCCAAATTATTAAATCATTAGATTCAAAATCAAAATTTAAAGAATCAAACCCTGATTGCTCATCACCTAAAAAATCACCTGGGCCTCTAAGATGTAAATCCTGTTCTGCAAGTAAAAATCCATCATTTGTTTTTTCTAAAATATCTAATCTTTTAACATAATTTTTATTTGTAACTAAATAACAAAAAGATTGAATATCACTTCTTCCAACACGACCTCTTAATTGATGAATTTGTGATAATCCATATCTTTCTGCATCTAAAATGATCATTACACTAGCATTTTTAACATCTACTCCAACCTCTATAACTGTAGTAGATATTAAAATATCTAAATCATGACATTTAAAAGAATTCATTATTTCCTCTTTTTGTTTACTTTTCATTTTACCATGAAGAATTGAAATTCTAGCATTTGGCAATAATTCTTTAAATAGATTAAATGCTTGATTTATATCAATATAATCTAGTTTATCACTTTCATCTATTAAGGGAACAACAACATATATTTGTTCATTTTTTAAAATATGATTATCCATTATTTTAGCTAAATTATTTAATTCATCCATACTAATAACCTTTGTTATTACTGGTTTTCTACCCTTAGGCATAGTTTTTATTATAGATAAATCTAAATCACCAAAACTAGTTAATCCTAAAGTTCTAGGAATAGGTGTTGCAGTTAAATATAATGCATCTACTGATTCAAATTTATCAAGAAGCATTTTTCTTTGATTAACACCAAATCTATGTTGTTCATCTATAATTACTAATCCTAATTTTTTAAAAATTACATTATTCTCAATTAAAGAATGAGTTCCAATAAGTAAATTAATTCTACCATGAACAAGCTTATATAATATTTCTTCTTTTTCTTTTTGTTTAGTAGAAGATGTTAATATTTCAACACCTAGATTAGGAAACAATTTTATAGCATTAAGATAGTGTTGTTTTGTAAGAATTTCTGTTGGAGCCATAAATGCTGTTTGATATCCTGCAAGTATATTTGCATAAGCACAAATAAAAGCTACAATACTCTTACCTGAGCCAACATCTCCTTGAATAAGTCTATTCATAACATTAGTTGATTTCATATCATTAAAACATTCTAAAATAACATTTTTTTGATCTATTGTTAATTGAAAATCTAATTTTTTTATAAAATCATTTATATCTGATGTATTAAATTCCTTTATATTCTTTATTTCAAGACCTCTTAAATGTTTTAATATTTCAAGTGATGCAGTATACCAAAAGAAATCTTCATATCTTATTCTTCTTTTTACTAGCTTATAATCAAAAACATTTTTAGGAAAATGAGCTAATTTAATTATTTCATTAATATTACCAAGTTTATATTTATTAATAAATTCAACTGGCAAATAATCATCAATTTGATAATTTGAATCAATTAAATACTTTAATGCACTAGATAAAATACTATTTTTTACATCTGGTATACCATAATCAATATCAACATTATGATTAAAATCATCAAAAAAGACATTTGTTAAACTAAATTCCTTTTCAAATTGTTTATATTTACCATAACATATTATGTTAGTACCAATAAGAAGCTTATATTTTAAATAATCTTTTGAAAAAATAATACATTTTGCTTTAATATTATTTACATATACATAAAAAACAAATGCTTTAGCATTTCTAGAAGTTTTTATCCAAACAACACGTGTTGCAACAACAGCTTTAAAGCAAACTAATTCACCACTAAAAGCTAAAGAATTATCTACTTGATAAAATATATATTTTTTAGGAAATTTCAAAAGAAGGTCTTTTGGTGTATATATATTATTAGCATTTAAGGAATTTAAAGTCTTAGGACCAATATTTCTTATATCTTTTAATTCCACTAAAATCCCTCCTTTTTGTAAGAAAAATGGTTGGAAAACTCCAACCATTACTTTTATTTATCGCAAAGAATTATTCAACAGCAATAATATAAGAGTAAATATCTTGCATACCATCAATAATTTCAACTTCTATATTAGAATTAACATTTTGACATAATTGTTCTAATTCATTTTTTTCATCAAGAGTTACATCTTTACCACAGAAGAATGTTACAATTTGACTTTCTTCAGCAATAACATTTTCTAATAAAGTAACAAGTGCATCTTTTTGTAATTTAGTAGAAACAACAATTTCACCATTACAAATACCCATAAAATCACCTTCAGCAATTTTAATACCACCAATTTCAGTATCTCTTACTGAATATGTTATTTCACCTGTATTAATATGAGAAATTTGTTCACTCATAGCTTCTAAATTAGTTTCAATACTTTCTTCAGGATCAAATACCATTAAAGATGCATATCCTTGAGCAATAGTTTTAGCTTTTAAAACTTCTACTCTTGAACCCTTAACAAGTTTTGAAGCTTGACTTGCAGCCATAACTACATTACTGTTATTAGGTATAATAATTATATTTTTAGCATTTACTTGATTACATGCTTCAACAAATGCTTCAGTTGATGGATTCATTGTTTGTCCACCTTCAATAATATAATCAACACCTAAATCCTTAAAAGTTTGAGAAATACCACTACCAAAGCATACTGCGATTAATGCAAATTCTTTTTTAGGTGTATTAGATACATTTGTAGCACCATCTGTTAAATGATTATGTTGAATTTTTTGATTTTCAATTTTTACATTAGATAATTCTCCATATTTTAAAGCTTGTTCTAAAACACGACCAGGATGATCTGTATGTAGATGAACTTTATATATAGAATTATTTAAAACCAAACTTAAAGAATCACCTAAACATGATAAAGCTGATTTAACTGCAGATTCATCAAAATTATTTACATCATTTAAATTAATAAAAAATTCTGTACAGTAAATGTTTTTTAATTTAGCAGGTGCTTCGGGAGTTTGTTGAGCTTGTTTATCTTCACTTGCTTCTAACATTTTTCCTTGTAAAGCCATAATCATACCCTTAATTATTTCTAAGAAACCTGCTCCACCACTATCTACTACGCCTGATTCTTTTAATACAGGAAGTAAGTTAGGAGTATTATTAAGCGATTTTTCTGCTTCTTCACAATAAACATCAAATAATTGATCTATATTATTAATATTATCCATTTTTAATCTTGTATTTTCAGCAGCTTCTCTAACAACTGTTAATATAGTACCTTCAACAGGTTCCATAACAGCTTTATAAGCAACCTTACATCCAGATTCTAAGCATACCATAAAATCTTCAACTGAAAGGTAATTATGTTCTAATTTTTGCATTCCAACATAAAGACCTCTAAAAAATTGTGATAATATAACTCCTGAATTACCTCTAGCTCCCATTAAAGCTCCACGAGATAATACCTTTCCAACTTCAATAATAGATGATGACTCACATGTTGTCATCTCACGTATACCTGACATTACAGTCATACTCATATTAGTTCCTGTATCTCCATCTGGGACAGGAAAAACATTTAATTCATCCACTTTCTTGTGGTTATTTTTTAAATTAATAGCTCCATTCATTACCATTTTTTTAAATAAAGCTACGCTAACAGTGTTTACCATATTGGTAACCCTCCTAAATATAAAATTAATATATATATATATAGCCTAAGCTATGGTTCTTCAAATTAGTATAATTTTCTTCCAAATAAATAAAAATATAATTCTATAAATCGATAATATTCACTCCTTGATTTTTTGAAATGTCCAATTCATTTAACATTTTATCATTAAAAACACTAAAAGTAAAGTAAAATTTGAATTTACAAGGTAGTGTCTAATAAAATATACCAATTTTTTTAAAAAAAGTCAAATAGTTTGTAAAAATATTAAAAAGTTCTTGCAATTAAATAAAAAATGAGGTATACTAATATGGCTTTAAGTTTAATTTTAACGTCACAAGGAGGTAGAACTATGGCTAAATGTTATATAACTGGAAAAGGTACTGTAACAGGTAACAAGAGATCTCATGCTTTAAATGCTACACGTCGCACATGGAAAGCTAATCTTCAAACTGTTCATATCAAGGATGAGAACGGTAACGTTAAGAAAGTAAAAATTTCTGCTAGAGCTTTAAAAAAGTGTAATATCGAAAGAGCTTAAATAGAAACTATTTTAAGAGGATTTATATCCTCTTTATTTTTTTATAAAGAAAAACCTAGGTTAAATAAAAAAAGACCCTACAAAGTAGAATCTAAACTTGTGTCTACTTTATAGGGTCTATTTTATTTGAAGAATAATTTATTTTATATTTGAACAACGCATTGCGTTTAATATAGCAATAACTGCAACACCTACATCTGCAAAAACACCAAGCCACATATTACTATATCCTATAGCAGATAATATTAAAACTAAAACTTTAATAGTTATTGCAAAAATAATATTTTCTAAAACAATTCTCATTGTTTTTTTAGCTATTTTTTTAGCAGTAGAAATACCTTTTAAATTATCATCAATTAAAACAATATCAGAGGCTTCTATAGCTGCATCACTTCCAACTCCACCCATAGAAATACCTATATCAGATCTCATTAATACAGGCGCATCATTTATACCATCTCCAACAAATGATAAATATTCTTTATTTTTTTGTAATGATAATATTTTTTCTATTTCACTAACCTTATTTTGAGGTAAAAGTGATGATTTATATGAACTAACACCTAAGCTTTTTGCAACACTTGATGCAATATATTCATTATCACCTGTAAGCATTATAGTTTTATTACCCATCTTATTTAAATCAGATATAACGCTATATGCTTCTTCTTTTATTTCATCACAAATTAATATAGCACCTATATATTTATTGTTTCTTGCAACATATACTATAGTTCCTATTTCAGTTATATTATCATATTCAATATTATTAGTTTTCATTAATTTTTCATTACCGCAATAAATAATATCATTTTCTAAAGATGCTATTATACCAAAACCTGATACATCAGTTAACATATATTTACTATCAACTTTTTTACCATATTCCTTTAAAATACTTTTTGCGATAGGATGATTAGAATTTAGCTCTGCAATTGAGGCAAGCTCTAAAATTAAATCTCTATTTTCTTCAGGAATAACCTTTGTTACTTTAAAATTACCTTTAGTAAGTGTACCAGTTTTATCAAAAACAAATGTATTAACTTTATTGAATTTTTCTAAATAATTAGATCCCTTTATTAATATACCATTTTTAGATGCCGCACCAATACCTGAAAAAAATGAAAGTGGTATTGATATAACTAACGCACAAGGGCATGATACAACTAAAAAATTTAAAGCACGATAAATCCATTTAACATATTCACCTGTTAAAATACCTGGAATGACAGCAAGTAAAATGGCAGATATTACTACTATAGGTGTATAATATTTAGCAAATTTAGTTATAAAATTTTCGGCCTTAGATTTTTGGCTAGAGGCGTTTTAAACTAAATCTAATATATTTGATACGGTAGAGTCATAAAAGGCCTTTGTGACCCTTATTTTAAGCGTTTGAGTGATATTAATACAACCACTTATAACATCATCACCTGTATTAACCTCTTTTGGTAATGACTCACCTGTTAAAGCCTTTGTATCAAGTGTAGATACACCTTCAATAATAATCCCATCTAAAGGAATTTTTTCTCCTGGTTTAACTACTATAACATCATCTATATTTACTTCTTCTGGTTCAACAGTTAAAATATCATCACCATTTAATAAATTAGCATAATCAGGTCTTATATCCATTAATGATGAAATTGATTTTCTTGATTTTCCTACTGCATAACTTTGAAAAAATTCGCCAACCTGATAAAATAATATAACAGCTACAGCCTCATCAAAAGATTTAATTGCAAAGGCTCCAATTGTTGCGATAACCATTAAAAAATTTTCATCAAATACTTGACCATTAATTATATTTCTTATAGCCTTAAATAATACATCATATGCAATAAATAAATATAATAATAGATATAAACTTAAGGGTAATATAAAAGATATTTTATCATTTTTTATAATAGAATTTAAATCAATAATATGATCGAATGTAAAAATAATAATAAATAAAATTAAAGTTATAAATATGCGAATTAAATTCTTTTTTTGTTTTCTTGTCATAATATATTACCTTTTTATAATACAATCAGGTTCAACCTTTTTACAAACTCTAACAACTTCATCCATTATTTCTTCAAATTTTTCATCATCTGCTTCAATAGTTAATTTTTGAGCCATAAAACTAACATTTGCAGATATAACACCTTTGATTTTTAATATATTTCTTTCCATTTTTGCAGCACAATTTGCACAATCTAAATCAATTAATTTAAAAACTTTTTTCATAATTCTTCTTCCTTCTTTTCTAAAATATGTTCTAATGCTTTTTCATAAATTAAAAAAACATGTTCATCAGCTAAAGAATAAAATACTTCTTTGCCTTTTTTACGATACTTAACTAAATTAAAATCTCTTAAAACCTTTAATTGATGTGAAACAGCAGACTTATTCATCTCAATAACTTTACATATATCACAAACACATAATTCATGATTAAATAATGCAGCTAATATTTTAGTCCTTGTTGAATCACCAAATACTTTAAATAATTCTGCAACACCATACAAAACATCTTCATTAGGCATTAATGTTTTAACTTCATTAATAATATCTTTATGTGGATGATTTTCTTCACATTCAATAAAATCTAGCATATTAAACCTCCTTTAGTTGAATAACTGTTCAACTGTATCTATATTATAGTTGAATATCTGTTCAACTGTCAATAGTTTTTTTGAAAAAATTAATTATTTAAATAATGATTTATATATAAAAAAGGATATTCTAGCTTAAAATAGCTAAAATATCCTTTTATTTATTTATTTATTAATTAATTCTCCTGTAAATTCATCAACAATGTATGATGAATAATCATAATTTTTAGGTCCACCATTTTCAATTAAATTCCATCCATAAATTTTTGATGCTTGTTTATAGTTCATATTTAAATATTGATATGTTGGTTCAGAATCGTCTATTTTTTGCCATGACCAAAATGCTTCAACAAAATAATATTCATCATCTATTCTTACAACATTAGCTCTATGATTAATATCAGGTTTTGGTGTTGCACCACCTATAGTTGTAGTTGATAAATCTACTGTAACACACTCAACTCCCACCATATTACAAAGTAAATGGAATGCTCCACTATATGCCATACAATCTCCACCATAACTATTAAATATTCCATAAGATGTTTTACTAATTATTTCTACAGGTATATCTTTTGGTGGTGTTTTTCTTTTTGATGGATCTTTATTAAGTTCATCTCCATGTTCATATAACCAAGTATATATTGCTCTTTCTTTTTCAAAATCCGTCATACCTTCTGTTATTATTTCATCAATAATAGCAGAAGCTTTTTCTAATATGTCATAAGCATAAGGGAATTTTTCTTTATCGATTTCATAATCATGAAGATACGCCCACAAAGCCCTAAATTCATCATTTATCGGATAATAAAATCCTAAAGTTTCTTTTTCATAAGCTGTTGCCTGACATAAAACGTTTTTACCATTTAAAAATCCATATTCATGAAGATCTCTTAAATTATAACTCATAATAATGGCATAAGTAGTTAATATTGAAGAAGTATTACCCCCAAATACCACTGTATTAGTGAACTTATCATCAAATAGTGAAAGTGAACGAATCTTATTAAATTCATCATAAAAACCATAATACCCGGCATTATCTAAATCAAAATCTAAAGTTGATTCAAAAAGAATCGCCGATGTTGAATTAGTTTTCAAAAAATAATCAAGTAGATTAATAAAATCTTCTTCAGTAGTTCCAATTTTAGGATAAACAATATTTAGATGTACATACGATGTTTGTTTCATTTCAGTTTTAGAATTTGATGCTACAATCCTTACATATTTTACAGCTGTATGTCCTAAATCCCATTTTATCACCCATGTTGCTTCATCACCATTAACAACTCTTGTTGCACAATATTTCGTTCCATGTTCTTTATCTACAAAGACCTCGGTTAAGTTATCTAAATCGATAATTAATTTATCTAGTACTGTAATACTGTCTGGATTATATTTTTCATACCAAACAAGTTTTTCATAATAAAACGCATCAAAAGCAAATTGATTAGCTGCAATTTGATAAAGTTCAACTTTATCAACATCTTTTGCTGTTTTAATTGTATATGTTACAGTAGTATCATCAACATATACTGTTGCAGTATCATTATCAAGTGTTATTTCATTAATTAATTTGCCACTACCAAGATAAGTTTTTTCATCTTCATGGACGATAATTTTATGATTTGTAATAGTTTGTCCTGATTTTGAAATAGTAGAAAAAATTACCTCTCCACCTTTCACTCCATAAACTAAATATCCGTTAGAGGTTTTAAAATCGTAATACATTTCCATTTTGGCAATACTTTCATCCCATGATATAACCGTATATTCTTCATCTGAATTAATAGAAATTGTTTCTCTATATCCAACTCCAATTTCAAATGTTGCATCGATCACTGATATGTCAGGAAGAACAAAATTTGGATCAAGTGGTTTTCTGGAATTTTCTTCTAATTGGTCACAAATAGAACAAGTATTCCAATAACTAATACTGTCCTCATTACGAATAGAAAAATCGTGTTCTAATGCGGGAATAGTTAAAGTATTAGGATCAATTTCAGTTAATGCCTGTTCATCAAGATAACATTTATTACATTTTTTACATTTGTAATATTTACTATGCCCTTCTTTTTCACATTTAGCTTTTACTTCATCATATTTTATAAAATCATGAGCTAATGCAGGAATGGTTAAAGTATTAGGATCAATTTCAGTTAATGCCTGTTCATCAAGATAACATTTATTACATTTTTTACATTTGTAATATTTGCTATGCCCTTCTTTTTCGCATTTTGGTTTCACTTCAGCATATGTTATAAAATCATGTATATGCTTTGTTACATCAGGCAAATTACCACTATCTTGTGAAGTTTGATTTTTACAAGATGTAAAAGAAATAAATAAAACAAAAATAAATATGAATTTACATAGCTTTTTCATAATTAACCTCCTAATTATTAAATTTTAAATACATAATTCTTTATAAAAATTTTATCATATTAAAATTTCTATTACAATATTTTTTTCTAACAAAAGCCTATATTATTATGATAAATTTTTATTATAGTAATCATTAAAAAAAGGTTGAAATCTTACTATTTATTTAAATTCTCACAACCGTGAAAAGCTTTTTTTGATAAAGAATTAACACTTTTTGGAATATTAATATATTTAACAGTTGAATAATCAAAAGCATAGTCCTCAATTATTTTTATACCTTCTTCTAGAACTATTTCATTTACCATTAAATTTTCAAAAGTATATTTTTCAATTACTTTTAAAGATTTAGGAATAATAAGTTTATCTAATTTTATTCTAAAGAAAACTTTATTTATTTTTTCTACTCCATAAGGTATTTTAAATATTAAGTTATTTTTACCTCTTGCATAAGCTAATAAAATCTTACCATCTTTAGAATATAGGTTACCATCAATTGTTTTAAACATATTATTGTTATCAATTGAAATTTCTAAAATACTAAAACAACCACTAAAAAGCGATGGACTTACATATTCTAAATTTTTAGACAATACCACCTTTTTTAAACTTCTACATTCTTCAAATAAGCCTAATCCCATTATTTTTACTGAATCAGGAAATATTATCTCTTCTAAAGCATAACAACTGTTGAATGCACCTTCATTAATAATTTCTAAACCATTTGTAAAATTAATTTTTTCTAAATACATATAATCTTTAAAACAATATGCATTTAACACTTTTATACTTTTAGGTATCGTTATTTGTTTTACTCGATTATAAAAAATAGGTTCTACTAAACTATTAATTGAGGTAACATTAATATTATTAAATTTTTCAGAAAAAATAATATGTTCTTTTTTTGCCTTATATAAAGATACATCATATGTATTATCTTCATTTAAAACAAAAACAAAATTATTATCATCTATAATTTCATAAATAATATTATTTATTTCCATTTTTATCACCTAATTATATTTAAATATAATTAATCATTTATAACAATACTATTAAAAAAAATCCTTAAAAAGGACTTTATTTTTCTTTTTTTCTAAAAAAATTAAAAAAATTAAATAGAAAATTAGGAATTTTAATAATTATAATTTTAATGGTTATCACCTTAATAAATATTATGAAAAAAAATTAACAAATATTCTTTATTTTTTTTATATTTTCTAAAGGATTGCAAGCTTTTGTTATATAAGAACCAACTACAGCTAAATCAATGTAATTAGATACATAATTAATTGTTTTATCAGATATACCACCATCTATACTGATTAAGTATGAATAATTATTTTCATCCTTTAATTCTTTTAAATATTTAACCTTTTCAGTTGATACAGGCATAAAACTTTGACCACCAAAGCCTGGTTCAACAGACATAATTAATATTAAATCAATATAAGCTAAATATGGATTTAAAACACTAACATCTGTATTAGGTTTAATTGAAATTCCTGCCTTAACATTAAAACTATGAATATAATTGATAACCTCTTTTATATTATCAACTGCTTCATAATGAAAAGTAATATAATCGCTACCAGCATCAACAAAAGATTTAATATATTTCATCGGATTATTAATCATTAAATGAGTATCTAAAATAAAATTATGACTTTTATGAATATCATTTATAATTGATGAACCAAAGCTAATATTAGGAACAAAATTACCATCCATAACATCTAAATGTAAATAATTAATTTCTTCTTTTATTCTATTTAAATCTTCTCCTAAATTGTTAAAATCCATATTTAAAATTGAAAGTGATATTTCCATTATTTTTTATCTCCTTTTTCAATACTTGCAAGCATTTTTAAATAATTATCATATCTTGATTTTTTTATTTTGCCTAAAGAAACATCTAAAATAACTCCACAATCTTTTGCATTTTCTTGATGTAAACAATCATTAAATCGACATTTACAACCTGAAAAATCAATAAACATATTCTTTAATTCTTTTTTATTTATACCTAATACATCTAATTTAGAAAAACCTGGTGTATCGCCAATATATCCACCATTAAAAGCATATAAAGTAGTTTGTCTTGTTGTATGTTTTCCTCTACCTAAAGCATAAGATATTTCTTGAGTATGTAATTCAAATCCCGGAATAATAGCATTAATAAGTGTAGATTTACCTGCTCCTGTTTGACCAGATAATACAGTAATTTTATTTTCTAAAATAAGAGAAACCTTATCAGTTCCAGCTTTATTTTTACTATTTACATATAAAACAGTATATCCCATATTTTCATAATATGATAGTTCATTTTTAAACGATTCTAATTCAGCAGCACTTAATTTATCTATTTTAGTAATAACAATAATAGGCTTAATATTTTCTTTTGTTATATTAACTAAAAATAAATCAAGTAAATAAAAAGAAAAATCTGGTTCCTTTGCTGCAAAAATCAAAAGTATTTGATCAACATTAGCAATATCAGGTCTGATAAGTTCATTTTTTCTATCTAATATCTCATCAATCCTATTATCAACAACAATAACATTATCGCCTACCTTAGGCGATGTTTTAATAGTAATTAAGCTCTTTTTTTTACTTAAACTATTAGGATTAAAAGAATATACTTTTACGCATCTAAACTTACCTCTTGCAGGTATAGTAACTATACTATTATCTTCTAAAACAACCTGATATTTTCCACCATTTAAATTAATAACTCTACCTTGCATACTTACTCCTATTCAACAATTAAAAGAATATATTTTGTTATACCTATATCATATAACTTTTGAACTTCAAACGCAACTAATTTATTTTTTATTTCATTAGATTTTACATATTTTAACTCATAAATATATCCCAAATTATCTAAAATTGATATTAAATTATCTAAATTTATAACAGTAGTATCCTTAATTCCTTTAGATACATATAAATCTAATTGATATTTATTATTTCTTTTTATAAGCGTATTTTCACTTGTAGATTGGAATATAACAATATCTTTATCAATAGGTGCATCAACATATATTATATTTAAATTAATATTATATTTATCAGCTAAATTTATTGCATCAAAAATATTTAAACCTAAAAATTTAGGCATCAAAAAAGTAGATTCATTCTTAGCTACTACAATATTTAATTCTTCACCATATTCTATTATTTTTCCATCAACAAAAGATTCTTTAATAATAACTCCTGCAACATAATCATCACAAATTTCATATGATATATTTAATTTTAAATTAAAATCTCTAGAAAGTCTTTCTAATTCTTCTATAACATCATCATATAACCTTCCAATATAACTAGTATATCTGATCGGAAAAATTTTACCTATATATAATTCAATTACATATTTCGATTTTATTTTTGTACCTGCATAAGGAACTGTTTTAATTATTACTTCTTCATTATTTTCAACATATGATATTTTATATTTAATATTTTTTTCTTTTAATATATTAGTAGCTACATTTTCTTCTAAATTAATTACATCAGGAACAGTTACTGTAGAATTATTAAATATTTTAGGTGATAAAAAAATAAAATATAACCAAATAATAAAAATAATAAAGATGATAATCCATAATTTTAAAACTAATTTCATTAATAATCACCAACTATATTATTTGAATTATTACTTGAAATTATAAATAAAAGGCACAAAGTGCCTCTTATACTTCTATTTCTTCTATTATAGTTTGATGATTATATGCCTCATCATAATTTATACCTACAAGCATTACTTTACCCATATAGTTATCAAGTGATTTTAAATAACCATTTTCTTTTATTTGTTTTATTGCCCCACTTGCTTCTTTATTTACCTTTAATTCTATTATTATTGCAGGTAAGTTTTCATACCTTGGTATATATATTATATCAGCTCTACCTTTTGTTGTATTAGCTTCTTTTTGCATTATATGTGTTTGTCTAAGTGACATAAATGAAAATACTGTAAGTAAACTTAATACATCTTCTTTATTCTTATTAAACTGATTTGCGAATAATTCATGATTCTTATCTAATGTTTTATTTATTACTTCTACATTTTTATTATATAATGCTTCTTTTAATTCAAGTGAATCTTTTATTGGTTCATATAAATCATACCATTTAAGTTTTTTAAGTGTTCTTTCAAAATGTTGTCTTATTTCATTATTTGGTATATAACATTTATAATTATCTTTATCATATGCTAAATATCCTAAATGTATTAATAATGTTAAAGCTGCATCTTTAGTATCTACTTCATACATATCATTATTAAAATCAGTAACATCTACATATGTTTTTTCATTTGTTAACATTTTAGATAATTCTTCTTTTAAATCCCAGTCTTGGAATTTTAAATAATTAGTCACTGCTTCTATTGCAGATGTTTCTACCCAGTAATCAGCAAATTCTTTATTTGTTATAGCTTCTACTACTGATTTAGGATTATATATGTCATATTGTCCTAATTTATATCCATCATACCATTTCTTCATTTCATTATAATCTATTTTATATTCATCACATAATGATTTTACTTCTTCTTCTGTAAATCCCATATATTCTGATAATGATTTAGAAGACAACATATTATATTCTCTAAAATTATTTAAAGCTGACTGTGTGTTATATTTCTTTATTGGTAGTATTCCTGTCATATATACTAATTCTACACATGTTGATGTATCTGATGATTTAAATAATGTTCTTAATAAATTTATATAATCATCTTTTAATTTATTATCTTTTGATTCTCTAAATATTACATCCCATTCATCTATTAAAAAGATAAATTTTTCATTTGTTTTTGAATATATTT
>CAZQOM010000007.1:0-23418 GCA_964595145.1 uncultured Anaeroplasmataceae bacterium
TTAAAAGGATATCAATGCATTTTTTACCAGATGTTTTTGTGCCTTGTGAGGTATGTAAGGGAACACGCTATCAAACTGAAACTTTAGATGTTAAATTTAAAGGAAAAAATATTGCTGATGTTTTAGACATGACTGTAGAAGATGCACTTACTTTTTTTGATGCTTTTCCTAAAATTAAATCAAAACTTCAAACAATATATGATGTTGGATTAGGATATATAAAATTAGGTCAATCATCAACTACATTATCCGGAGGAGAAGCGCAACGTGTTAAATTAGCTTATGAATTACATTCTAAAATTACTCCTAAATCTCTTTATATTCTTGATGAACCAACTACTGGACTACATGTAGATGATATTAAAAGATTAATGGAAGTTATAAAAAGAATTAGAGATGCAGGTGCTACAGTTATAATTATTGAACATAATTTAGATGTTATTAAGCTTGCAGATTATATAGTTGATTTAGGACCAGAAGGTGGTAATCGTGGTGGTAGTGTTTTATTCCAAGGTACTCCTGAGGCGTTAGTTTTAAATGATAAATCATATACTGCTAAATATTTAAAACCACTTCTTGAAATAAAAAATTGCTAAATTATGATTATTATTATATAATAATAAAGAATTTTGGAGGTGAGAGATTTGAAAAAAGATGAAGAAGAAAGAATAAAAGAATCATTAGATTGTTTAAAAAAAGAATTAGAAAATATGAAAAATGAAAACTCAAATGTTTCATCTGAGGATATGGATCATTTTCTTGAACAAATTGGTGAAGTAATTTCTGAAAATTTTAAGATAAGTAAAATTAGACTAATATTCCATTTCTTAAAGTTTTTCTTTATTGGAATTTTAATAGATATATTTTTAGTTTTAGTAATATTTGGTTTTTCAACAGGTCTATTAAATCAAATCTCGCCTATTTTATATCTTGCAATTATTCCTCTTGTTGCATTAGTATATTATTTAACTCTTAGAATGCTTAATTTAATTATTAGTAGATTATTTAGTGGTTCTATATTTGTTTTAATAGCATCATGTATCATATTTGCAATAATATATGCTGTTATTGATGATAAATTATTACATATATGTAGCTCATTTGATAAATCACTTTTATTATCTAATATATTAATGATTTTTATTATTATTTCAGATATAATTTATGCAAGTCAAAAATTACTTAAATTTAGTATTAAAAGGAGGTTAAAATGATGTTTAATTATATTAATCCATCATTTAATATATTTGGTTTAGAAATCCATTGGTATGCAGTATGTATATTAATAGGTGTAATCATTGCTGTTTGGGCAGGTATTAAAGAAGGAAGAAAAATAGGATTATCTAGTGATTATATTTATACAGGTGTTGTAATAGTTTTACCTTGTGCTATTTTAGGAGCTAGATTATGGTGGGATTTATTTAATATCGATAAAATTCATTCTTTTACTGATGTTTTTGCAATATGGGATGGAGGTCTTGCAATACAGGGTGGAGTATTAGGAGCTTTATTAACAGTATTTATCTATTGTAGAGTTAAAAAAGTATCCTTCTTTAAAACTTTAGATGTAGTAGCTCCTGGATTTTTAATCGGTCAAATATGTGGACGCTGGGGTAATTTTTGTAATCATGAATTATATGGACCTGTAATTGAAAATGTATCATTATTTAAAAGTCTTTTACCTAGTTTTATAACTGAAAATATGTTCATAAATGGTGCATATAGACACCCTGTATTTTTATATGAATCTTTATTTAATTTAGTTGGATTAATTGTTTTACTTGTATTAAGAAGAAAGTTTAAAAAACTTGAATCAGGTGATTTAATTGGCTATTATTTAATATGGTATGGAGTTGTGCGTATTCCTATTGAATTATTAAGAAGTCAAAGTGGGGCAAATGAAATATTAATGGCTGGTCCTATACCAATGTCAATTTTAATTAGTTTTATATTTATTGTTTGCGGTATAACATTTTTAGTATGTAAAAGATTATTTGGTCCTAGACAAAATTATTTAGAATTAATGCAAAAAATAGAAGAAAATAGATATGATACTATTTTATTTGATTTAGATGGTACTTTATTAAATACTAAAGAATTAATTGATAAGAGTTTTATTTATACATTTGAACATTTTTACCCTGAATTAGTTTCATCAAATAAAATATATGAAATGCTAGATTCTTTTTTTGGACCTTCACTTAGACAAACATTTTCTAGATTTACTGATGATGAGGAAAAAATTCAAGAAATGATTAAATATTATCGTAATTATAATATTTCTATTCATGATGATTTAATAAAGGCTTTTCCAAACGCAAAATCATTAATTAAGACATTAGCTAAAAAAGGATATAAGCTAGGTGTAGTTTCTTCTAAAAAAACAGATTTAGTAGAACATGGCTTAGAATTATTTGGTATGTTACAATATATTAGAGTTGTAATAGGTGAAGATGATGTTAAAAATCCTAAACCTGACCCTGAAGGTATTTTAAATGCTATGGAAATGCTTCATAGTAAAAAAGCATTATATGTTGGTGATGGTATAGGAGATATTAAAGCTGGAAAAAATGCTAATATTGATACTATAGGCGTATTATATTCTGAACGTAAAGAAGAAATAAAGGCGGAAAATCCAACTTATACAATAAATGATTTAAATGATATTTTAAATATATTAATGGAGTAAAAAATGAGTTTTGCATATGATGTTAAGGAAGATATATTAAAATATAATTTTGATGTTTCTTCACACCTTATTGAACTTGAAGGTTTTTTAAGAAGTAGTGGAGAAATATATTTAAATCCTTTAAGATTAGTCTTTTCTAGTACTAATTTACATATTTTAAGATATTATATAGGTTTATTAAAAAAAACTTATTCTAATATAGAATATGATATTGCCTCTAAGGTTTTACAAAAATTAGATAGAAAAACTATTTATTCATGTATTATAACATCTTCTTCAAAAAATATTATTGAGGATATGAATTTGTTTGAACCTATTACAATTCATAAAGATGAAATATTAAATGAAGATATTAAGATTAATGCATATTTAAGAGGAGTATTTTTAGCTAAGGGTAGTGTAAATGATCCAAGCACTTCAAATTATCATTTAGAATTAGCAACAGATAAAGAAATAGAGGCTTTATTTATTCAAAGATTAATGAATTCATTTGATTTAAATGCTAGAATTACAAAAAGAAGAAATAATTTAATTGTTTATATAAAATCAAAGGATAAAATAGTTGAATTTCTAAGAAGATTAGGTGCTAATGTTACAATGAATGAATTTGAAAATGAAATTATTAAAAGAGAAATTTCAGCAAATATTAATAGAACATTAAATACTGATGTTGCAAATCAACAAAAAACAAATCAAAGTTCACTTGAACAAATGAAATATATTACATATTTAGAATTTAATTATCCGCTAGATCATTTAGATCGTAAACTTTTACTTGTGATGAAGGTTAGAAAAGAAAATAAAGAAGCATCTTTAAATGAACTTGTAGATATAATTAATAATGTATATGGTGAACAAATAACTAAATCAGGATTAAATCATAGGTTTAGAAAAATAAAAGAAATAGCTTTAGATTTTAAAGCAAGAAAGGAAGCTTAATATGCTGGGTATAGATCTTGTAGAACATAAAGATATGGAATATAAAGATGAGAGATTTATTAAGCGAATTTTAACATCAAAAGAATTAGAATATTATTATAAAATTACAAATAAAAAAAGAAGGATAGAATATCTATCCTCTCGTTTTGCTTGTAAAGAAGCTATATTTAAATGTTTTAAAACAGGATTATCATTTCTAGATATTACTATCCTTAATGATGATTTAGGTGCTCCATATGCTTTAATTAAAGATGAGTTAGTTAATTTAGAACTTAGTTTATCTCATACGGATAATTATAGCGTTGCGGTGGCTAGTTTTCCATCATACGATGGCGATTAGGCAAAAATAAAGCTACAATATTTAATAATGAGCAGATACCTATAAAAATATATATTATTCTTGTAGGAATAGTTCCTTCTTGAAATAGCCATGTAACTAAATTAAAATTAAATATTCCTACTAAAGCCCAATTGATACCACCTATAATGGTAAAAATCAGGGCTATTTTTTGTATTATAGACATTTTCAATTTCCTCCTTTATAAATAGTTTTAACGATATTGTATAATTTTATGCATAGATTATAATTTTAACGCATATTGTTTAGTGATTATAAAAGATGGGTGGAAAAATGAAAAAAATATTTAGTTTAATTTTATTAGCATTTTTAACAGTTTTAGCTAGTTGTAAGAATAGTAGTAATGTTGATGAGGTAAAAAGAGTTACTAACTATCTATCTGGTTTAAACTCTTATAGTTTAACTTCTAAAATGACAATTAATAGACCTGAAAAAAGTGTTTGTGTAAATGTTATTGTAGATTATTTATCTCCAACATACTATAAAGTATGTTTTAAAGGTGATAATGAACAATTGATAATTAAAAATGATACAGGTGTATATGTTATTACACCATCGTTAAATAAAGAATTCCGATTTGATAGTGAATGGCCTTTAAATAGTTCTCATGCTTATTTGCTTGAGGCTATTAATAAAGATATTAAAGCTGATAGTCAGGCAGTAGGAAGCGTAAATGATTCTATGATTACAATAGAATGTAAAATAGCTCATAAGACTAATCAAAAATTAACTAAAATGAAATATATTTGTAATTTAAATTATAAGCCTTGTAAAACTATATTTTTAAATGATAATAATGAAGAAAGTATTATTGTTGATTTTGATACCTTTACTCCTAATAATGATTTAGGTAAGGATAATTTTAATCAAAAAAAATATTTAGGTAATCAAGAAGAAAATACTGGTGAAGAAACAAGTCTTACATTAACTGCAGGATATATAGTAGAGGGAAGTTTACTTGCATCAACAAGTAAAAAGGATGATACAACTATTTTATGTTATAGCGGTTCAAGTAAATATACTATAATTGTTTCAAAAGTGGAAATATCAGATGAGGTTGTTGCTATTGAGAAATATAATAATATTGAATTTTTAAACTGTGGATTAGGTTTTATAAATGAAAATACAATGAGATTTTATAGTAATGGCTATGAAATTACAATTTTATCTAATGAATTAAGTATCGATGATTATATAAATATTGCAAATAGTATTTCTTTTGTATAATAATCTTAATAATAAATATATATATTCCCTTAAGTTAAAAATCTTAAGGGATTTTTTATTATAAAAATAGTCTTTTTCCTTGAAATTATTAACGTTTTATTTTATAATATACTAGATGTAAATTATTTAGGAGGGATTAGCCTTGGCAAGAGCAGTTCGTAAAGTTTCTCGTGCTACTACGAGAACTCAAAAGAAAGAAACTAAATTTAACAAAAAATGGCTTATCATTTGTTTATCAGCTATATTATTAATAGGTATAGGTTTAGGAGTTGGATTAGGAATTTATTTTGGAACTAAGAGTGATAATACTTATGTTTCTGATAAAATATATTTCAACGAAGAAGTTACTGTAAATGATGAAAAGGTGACTTTTAATAAAGAAAATTATCAATCAATTATAAGATATTTAGATAAAGGTACTAATCAAGAAGATATCTTTATATTTGTATATGATGGTAATCAATTTTATGCAGATGAAAAAGATGAAGATAATTATGATAAAAATTATTCTACATTAATTGATCGTTTAGCTCAACTTCAATTTGAAGTTAATAAAGCTAAAAATAAAGGGGCTTCAATTGAACTTTATATAATTGATGTTGCTGTTGATAGTTCAGTTAATGCAGGTATTTTTTCTGATTCTAAATTTGGTAGTTTAAATTCTGAAGACCAAGTTAATTATGAACCAGCTTTTATATATTTAAAAGATGGTAAATATGAACAAAAGATTGAATATTCAAATGATTCAAACAATAAAGAAAGTCATATTATTTCTACTGCAACTTGGACAGATATCGCAACGTCTTCTATCAAGTATGCAATCAACTATATTCAAACTTTATAGTTTTCAAATATGCCTTCTTCTTGAAGGCTTTATTTTTTTAGGAGGTTTTTAAAAATGAATGAAGAAATTATTAAGTCTATATCAACTAATCTAAATGTTAAAGAAGACCAAGTTAAAGCAGTTTTAGAATTATTAGAAAATGATCATACTGTAGCTTTTATCGCAAGATATCGTAAAGAAGTTACAGGTGGCTTAGATGAAGAACAAATAAGAGTTATAGACGACGAATATCAATATGGTTTATCGCTTAAAAAACGTAAAGATGATGTTATACGCTTAATTGAAGAAAAAGGCATGATGACTGATGATTTAAGATTAGAAATATTAAACGCGTCAAAACTAATTGAGGTTGAGGATTTATATAGACCATATAAAGAAAAGAAAAAAACAAAAGCTACACAAGCTATAGCTTTAGGCTTAGAACCACTTGCTGATACAATGCTTGCATTACTTCCTGTTGGTGATAAAATGGCTATTGCGGAAACATATGTAAATGAAAATGTTCCTGATGCTTTATTTGCTATCGAACAGGCTAAATATATTGTAGCTGAAAAGATATCTGATAATGCTTTATTTCGTAAACATATTCGTGAAGCTTCTTTAAAATATGGTATAATTCGTTCAAAAAAGAAGAATAATGATTTAGATTTAGAAGAAAAATATAAAAATTATTATGATGCTTCTGAAAGAATAGCTTTTATTAAACCTCACCGTATTTTAGCTTTAAATAGAGCTGAGGCTGAGGATGTAATTTCTGTAAATGTTGAATTACAACCAGAACGTGATGTTGAGCATATAAGATATAATATAACTCATAATAAAAAATCTATATTTAATGATGAATTATTAGAAGCTATAGAAGATGGTTATAAAAGATTAATTGCTCCATCTATCGAAAGAGAAATTAGAAATATATTAACTGAAAAAGCTGAGGAACAAGCTATTCATATTTTTTCTTTAAATTTAAAAAATTTATTATTACAAGCTCCTATGAAAGGTCATGTTGTTTTAGGAGTTGACCCTGCTTTTAGAACAGGTTGTAAACTAGCTGTAATTTCTCCTAATTCAAGAGTATTAGAAATAGGTGTAATATATCCAAATGAAAAATCAAAAGGTGCTACAGTATCAGATGAAATCTTATTAAAATCAAAAAAGACTCTATTAGATTTTATTAAAAGATATAAAGTAGAAATTATTGCTATTGGAAATGGAACAGCTAGTAGAGAAACTGAAAGTTTTATTGCAGAAGTAATTAAAGAAAATAATTTAAATTGTAAATATGTAGTTGTTAGTGAAGCTGGTGCTTCAGTTTATTCTGCATCTAATGTTGCGATAGAGGAATTTCCTGATTTATCAGTTGAACAAAGAAGTGCAATTTCAATTGCTAGAAGAATTCAAGATCCACTTGCTGAACTTGTTAAAATCGAACCTAAATCAATTGGTGTTGGTCAATATCAGCATGATATAGCTCAAAATAAACTTTCTAAATCATTAGAAGATGTTGTAGTTGATGCAGTTAATAAGGTTGGTGTCAATTTAAATACTTGTTCACCTTCATTATTAAATTATGTTTCTGGTATGTCAAAATCTGTTGCTAAAAATATTATTGATTATCGTGAAGCTAATGATAAATTTAATTCTCGTGAAGAACTTAAAAAAGTACCTAAATTAGGTCCTAAAACTTATGAACAATGTGTTGGTTTTTTAAGAATTTTAGAAGGATCTAATCCATTAGATATGACATCTATTCACCCTGAAAGTTATGACAAAGCCCACAAATTATTAGAAAAAATGAATTTAACTGTAAATGATATAGGAACTGATAGTATAAAAGAAGTAGTTGCTAATTTAAATAAAGAACAATTACATAAAGAACTTGATATTGATATGTATACGTTAAATGACATTTTAGATGCTTTTATAGCACCATTAAGAGATATTCGTGATAGTTATCCAGGATTAAAACTTAGAAGCGATATAATGCATTTTGAGGATGTTAAAATTGGTGATGAACTTGATGGTATTGTTAGAAATGTAGTTGATTTTGGAGCATTTGTTGACTGTGGAGTAAAATATGATGGGTTACTTCATATTTCTAAAATGTCTTTAGAAAAGGTTAATCATCCTACTGATATATTAAATGTTGGTGATGAAATACATGCTTATGTTATTGATATAGATTATGATAAACATAAAATGGCTTTATCATTATATAAAATGTAAAAGGAGATTATTCTCCTTTTTATTATGCTTTAAATGGCCTAATTTCTCGTTATTATAGACTTGATGAATAAGAATACATAAATATATTAAAAACGATTTAAAGTCAATTTTTAAGCGAAATAAAAAGTCTGCATTTTTGCAGACTTTAATATTATTTAGAATATGGTCTAGACCAATCTATATCACTACCATACCAAGCTTCAAAATCATCATTAGTTTTATATTCTTGAGAAGTTCTCTTTAAATAATCTTTATAATTATTTAATTGATTAATTAATGTTTCATTTGAAGAAGTAATATTTAATTCATTAAATAATAAATAGCTTTGGAATGATGTTGAAGTATAACGTGTTATAGCATCATCAAACATTGAACTTAATACTTCTCTTAAAGATGAATCTAAAGAAGAAGTAGTTCCTTTTTGTTTTTGTACATAATATACAAATAATTGGTTCATTGTTGCTTTCTTTTCTTCATCATTATAAGTATTATTAACAACTACATAAATATTATCTTCAGTAGTACTTGAATCTTTTTCATTAATTAGAATTTCAATGTCTTTATAATATCCATATCTATCTGAAGACTCAGTACTCTTTGTTGTTGATGGTTTAGTATAACTATTAACAACTATCATATGGTAACCAAATTCTGTAGCACATAAATCTTCTAATTTAGAAGGATTCTTATTTAAACTTTCAGTAAAATAGAATGTAGATTTCTTATCTTCTATTTTTAAATCATTTTCAACTGCTTTTTTATAAAGTTCCTTAACATAATTTCCAAATTTTTCTACATAATTACCTACATTACTTTGAGTAGTATCTCCACTCGAAGATAATGATTCAGCAGTTAATAGGAAATTAAATTTCTTATAATCAGCCCAAGTCTTTGTTGGATTACCACTAGAATCTTTAGATGAGAATAATGTTTCATTACGATTATATGCTCCAACAATATATTTTAATATATCTAAAATAGAATTTGATTTTGTTAATTCTTCACAAGTTGCTTCTTGATAAATAGCATTTGCAAGATCTAATAATGCAGAATTAAATTCGTTCTTTTTCGCATCATCAAAATTCTTTAAGAAGTCTTTAGGATCATCTGGACTACCATCTCCATCATCATCAATAAAGATTAAGATATGATCAATATTAATTGAGAATAAATTAGAATAATTATCATTTCCAGAATTTAAAATATTTTGTAAAATATTTAATTTAGAAGTATCAATGCCATGAGTATCATCATTTAATGCCCATTCATCAAATACACTTTGACTTAAATATGTATTTAATAATGAACTTGCAGCTAATTTATTATATTTTAATACATCTTCTTTATTATCATATCCATAAGAACCTAATAAGTATGTATTTAGACCTAAAGAAGAAGGATAAGCGCTATTTTCATTATTTTTAAATTCTTTAATAGCTTTATTAAGTTCTTCTTCAATATCACTTATTTTATCAGAATCCATTAATACATCTTTGAATTCATAAACATATTCAAGCTTGAAAAATTCTACAACTATATCAACTATGCTTGATTTAGATTGAGCTTTATAGAAATCTTCTACAGAATATTCTGTTGTTTTATTATTATAAGTTAATTTGAATATTAATGAATTATTGAAATCTTTAGCAGAAATTGTATCATACATATCTGTATATGAATTTTCAAATTGATATTCTATATATGGATCATATATTTGGATATCTGCAGCCTTAATTCTTTCTGTTAAAACAGTAGTAGAATAAGTTGATTTTTTTGAATCTATTATATCTTCTCTAACTTCATTTTTGATTTCAGCAAAGGCAGTTTCATGAGCCTTTAAATTATTCCATTCAATTTGTTCATTATATGGAGTAATATTATATTTTTTATTTAAATCAAATTCTGTATGACCTTTATAAATCATTACATATTTTGAATCTTGATTGAATGGTTGTTTAATATATGAATTATCTTCTTCTAATGTAGTAGTAACTAAATTAGATATAGAAGAAGACATTTCAGATAATTCATTTTTATCTTTATTTACAACAAATACAGTTTTAGAATCTTCACTATTATTTTCAAATGGATTTTCCGAATTAAGTGGAGTTCTATAATTATAATATAAATTATATAAATTAATATAGAAATCTAAAGCAAATTCATCAGAATTTGCATCATTTAAAGATACACCCATTATTCTTTCGACAGTAGAAATAACATTACGAGCTTCATTTAAATTATTAAATTGAATAATTATAGCACGATATGTACCATATGTTTTATATGTTGAATCATATTTACTAGAATAATTCTTTTCAGAAATATAATTACTATTATTTACTTCTTTATTATCATCATCTAATATTTTTTCAGAATCAACAATTTTATCTAATGCTTTTTCAGTAGCATTATTTTCAGCAATAGATACTAATTTATCATTAATAATGTCTTCTGGAATGCTACTAAATTTGATTTTTTCACCATTAAATGAATAACTTAAACAATCAGTTTTAGTTAAAGTAATACCTTTATTACTATATGTATCGATTATTTTTTGAATTGATTTTTCTTTATCTTCATCTTTTAGTTTATCAAAAGCAGTTTTTGTTGAAGCACCATATACTTCGCTTGCAAATGAATTGAATAATTCTTGTTCAGAATCTGTTACCTTAGAATCAGATAAATTAATTTCAGATTGTACAAAAGAATATTCTTCTTGATATAATGATTTTTTTATTTCAGATAATACTGTACTATATCCTTTATAACGAAGTCTAGTATAGAATAAATCATTTTTTAATTGATAATCATCATTTTGAGCTACAATAAGTGATGTATCAAGATTTCCCATAGGAACTTCAATGTTTCTAGTTTCTTTTTTAGAACAAGAAGCAACTGAAAGAGCTAATAATCCAGCACTACTTAAGAATAATAATTTATTAATCTTTTTCATTATTTATTTTCTCCTTCCTGTAATAAAATATCAGCAACTATATTTTGAACATCAGTCCACCAATTTTCATATGTTTTTAATGTATTAGTAGTATCTTCTTCAAAATAGATTGAAATGTAATCATCAGCAGTTTTATGATTGATTTCTACTATTTTCTCATAACGTTCAGCATTATCACCAGCAAATGTTATTTTTCCAGCTTTTGTTTCAATTAAATAAATGATAACATCTCTTTGAGTTTCATCACTTGTATATCTTGTTACAACAGGAGCTAAGAAATTTTCAATTGCAGTAGCAATAGCAGATGGAGTTAAATTAGAAGTTGAATTTGTTACATATTCTAATACATATAAACGAATTTGTTCAATAGTTAATAATTTATCATCATTATAAATATTACCTATATTATGATATTTTTCATTATAGTATACAGATAAATCTTTAAATACACCTAATTTATCATCTTCTTCTTTGAATTCGGCAGAAGTTTGGAAATCAGCAGAAGTAATTAATAATAAGTTATAACCATCTTTAGTTTGAAGAATTTCTGTATCACTATCTTGTAAATCTTCCATATATTCAGTTGGTGTTGTATTATTAATTGCAAATTTTGGTGAATTATAAATATCTAATAATCTTTGTTTTAATGCAAAATCTAATGAAGTTGTATCATTTGTAGCTTCAATATCTTCTAATTCAACATTTAAACCAGCTTTACGATATTCAGCCCATTTATTTTCAGGTGCAATAGGATTATTTTCAAATTTAGCACGAGCTGATTCATTTATTTCAGTAACAATAGATGATAATGCATCAGCATGAGCACCTGTAGTAGAAGAAACTTCATTATATACCTTATAAATTAATTCTTGAGCTAAATTCTTTTGAACATCTGTCCAATCTTTTACATCATCTTTTTTTCCATCATCATCAGCATCTAGATAAACAACTAATCTTTTTCCTGCGATAGAAAAATAATTATTATAAATATTATCTGAATAAGTTTTAAAGAAATCTAATAATTCATATGAATTATAATTTGTTAAAATTTTAGCAGCAGCACCATTAACACGGTAAACTTCATTTACAATATAATTGATATCAGCTGAATGGAAATAAAGCATCATAAAGTTATATTTACCTAAAGAAGCAGAATAACCACTTGATGAATAATAATCATTAGTAAATGCGGCTAAAACATATTCGATTGTATCTTTATAATTTTGAATATCTTTTTCTGTATCTTCATATGCTTTAGTTTGCTTAACAACTTTTTTACTTAAAATATCAATTGCAGTAGTAACACCAGTTCTTCTTTCTAAGATATCATAAACACCACTAGAAAGAGCTGATTCATCATTATTATCTTCAACAATATTTAAATTCCAAGTTTTCTTATCATATTTTAAAGTAGCAATAACATTTTTGTTTGGAGCTTTTCCATAAGTTTTTGAATAATCAGTATTATTTTTAGCATAAGATATTTCTAAAGATTCATCGAAAATCTTTAATTCAACTTCATTAGTTCTTTCTTCTAAAGCGCTAGTAATTTTTGTATCTACTAATTTATCTTGTTTTAATAATTCTTCAATGCTAGTTTTTAATTGTTCATCAGCAGCTATACTATCATATAAATCATCATCAAGTGTAGATTTGTTATAAATATCTTCATATTTATCTTCACCTTGAGAAAATTTAAATGCAATCCAATAAGCACTATTATAACTTTGAGTAGCAGTAGAATAACATAAACTATCATCATCAGCCTCTGCTTTAAAAGGTAAGCATAATGTTTCATATAAATATGTTGAGAAAGCAGAAGAAATATTATCTATTTCATCTCTAGTATAAATTGAATCAACATCATATTGAGAAGCACTATTAGCTAATGTATCACGAATTTTATTTAATTCAGCTTCTTCATCTTCAACAGTTTGTGATTTATCACGAATATCTTCAGTGATTTTGATTAAATCTTCAACATTATTAAAATAATTAGCGTATGATGAATCATATAAATAATCGCGATATCCACCGTATAAATAATTATACATTTGAATATAAATTTGAGCAATTGCAAGAGTATTTAAATCTTGATGAACATCTTTTAATTCAGTAGAAGATAGGTCATCATAATATTCACAATAGTCTGAGAATGTAGTAATATCACTTGGATAAGGAATATATACTAATTTTTTATCATATACGCTTAATCCGAATGAACGTAAAGTAGAATTGAATTCATCTTCAGTAGAAAAACGAATTAATATTAAATTTAAATCTGATTGATTTGCGAAATCTGATTTAAATTTATTAATATATTCAGATTTTGTGAAGTAACCTAAATCATCCTCATTATCTGTATCTCTATTTTCATAGGCTTCTTTAATGTCATCTTCTAAAACAGAATAAGCTAGTAATTCCTTTGCAAGAGATTGATAATAAACATTTTTAAGTTCTTTTGCTATAGTTAAATAATTTTCTCTTTTTTCAACTGCTTCAGTAACAAAATTTTGAAGAGGTTGATTATTAATTTCTTTTAAATTATAGTTTGAATATAATTCATCACAATATTTGATGACTAATTTTTTTGCATCGTATTTATTTACATCCTTAATTTTGTCATAACTATTAATAGAATCAAAATTAAAGTTATAAACATCTTCGATTACATAATCTTCTAAACGGTCTTCATAATTTTCTTTTAATTTGCTAAAATCATCATTTGATAAATTTTCGGCAAATAATATCTTTTGGTCGTCAGTAAGGTCAGTATATGACTTGTCCATAACAAGGCTAACCTTTTCTACATAGTCTTTCATAACAACTTCTGTAATTTTTTCACTTAAAACATCATTTGCACTCCAACGAAGTTCATTCCAAAGTTCGCCTTTAGTGACAGTATGATTGCCAGCAGAAAGATAAACTGAATCTTTATCTAAATTCCCTACTGGTTTTCCTGCAGTGCTACAACTAGAAAGTGCTATACCTAAAACGAAGAACGAAGCGACCATACTAAGTCTTCGTGTTTTAAATTTTAGTTTTTTTAACATATTTCGATAACTCCTTTTTGTTAGAATTTCAAACCATAGCACTATATATAATAACATTATTGAAAGCAAATTGCAATAAATAACTTTATTTTAAGAAAAATAATTTTATTCATTAGGCAAATAATACTAAATTATTTTATATTATTACATAATATAGTAGTAGAAAGGAAAGGAGGTGCAACATCTATGGCAAACTGTAATACAAATGAATATGGATACGCATTAATTTTAGTACTATTTATTTTACTTGTCATTATTGGTGCAGCTTGGTTAGCTTAAGTTTTCCTTATAAATCGTTAATTAGCCGTTTAATTCGGCTTTTTCTTTTGCAATAAATGTAGATATATGCTATAATTTGTATGTTTTTGAGGTGAAAAAATATATGCGTATAAAAATACTAGCTAGTGGCTCTACAGGAAATTGTTGTTATATAGAAACAAATGATTCGAAAATATTAATAGATTGTGGTATAAGTAAAAAACAAATAGATTTTTACCTTTTAGAGCTTGGTGTTTTATTTAATGATATAAAAGCTATCTTTATTACTCATGAGCATGAAGATCATATTAAAAGTTTAGGTGCTGTACTTAGGAAAAGTGATATAATATGCTATATGACTAAAGGAACATATGAAGCTATTGTAAATGGAAAAAATTCTTCTTTGAGTTTACTTTTACAAACTAAAAGAAATTTAGGTTCTATTATATTATTAAATAGGTTAGAAAATTCTATATTATATGAGCCTATAAGTTTAAATAATACGTTAATAAATGTTTTACCAACATTTCATGATGCTGTTGAATCTGTTGGTTTTAAAATTATGTTTGAAGACCATAGTATAGTTTATATTACTGATACAGGATATGTTCATAATAATTTATTTGAAACAATAGCTAACGCGGATTGTTATGTATTAGAATTTAATCATGATCCTCAAGTATTAATGTCATCTGATAGAACATATGCCCTTAAAATGCGTATTTTATCAGATCATGGACATTTATCTAATGAGGATGCTTCAGTTGTATTAGCTAAGGTTATGGGAGATAAAACAAAATTAGTTTTTTATGCTCATATCTCACAAGAATGTAATTTGACTCAAATAATTGATTTGACAAGAAAAAAAGTAATGAATGATTTAGGTGTTGATACATCTAATGTTGAATTTGTTGTTACATCACCAATAGCTACAGGAGTATTTGATTTATGAAAATTACAATAATTAGTGTAGGGAATATAAAAGAAAAATATTTAAAAGATGCAATTTTAGAATATTCTAAGAGATTATCAAAATATACGAAATTAGAATTTATTAATGTTAGTGATGAGGCAATTTGTAATAATATAGGTGATGATGATATTAAAAATAAAGAAGGAAGTAAAATAATAGCTAAATTGCCAGAAAATTCTTATAAAATTGCACTTAATTTAAAAGGGGTAATGCTTTCTAGCGAAGAACTTGCAAAAAAAATAGAACATATAAAAGCTTATTATAATTCACATATTGTTTTTGTGATAGGTGGCTCATTGGGGTTATCTGATGAAGTTTTAAATAAAATGGATTATCATTTATGTTTTTCTAAGATGACTTTTCCTCATCAATTAATGCAAGTAATTCTATTAGAACAAATATATAGAGCCTTTAAAATTAATAATAATGAAACTTATCATAAATAGGAGGCTAACTATTATGATTAAAATATTTGATACAAATAAATTAGTTAAAGATGAAATAAAACAAGGAGAAATACCAAAATATAAAACAGTAGTTAAAAATGTTATGAAAGTAGTATGGCCTTCAATGGTAGAAGGCTTTTTAGTTGCATTAGTGACAATGTTTGATGGAATTATGGTATCTTCTATAGGAAATGATGCTAATTCAGCTGTAACAATTACTAAACAACCTATATTTTTTATGATTTGTTTTATTACAGCTTTAAATATCGCATTAACTGCAATAGTGTCAAGAAGATATGGTGCTAAAAATAAAGAAGCAGTTAATAAAACAATGCATGAAGGTATAAAACTATGTTTTATAATATCTGTTATTCTAAGTGTTATTTTTTCGATTTGTGCAAGACCGTTATGCTTATTTATGGGAGCAACTTCTAATACAATAGATTATGCAACAACATATTTATCAATAATCGCTTCTGGATTTATATTTAACGGACTTAGATTGACTATAAATGCTTGTCAAAGAGGCATAGGAAAAACTAAAATTTCTATGTGGACAAACTTAATCGCTAATTTAGTAAATATAGGTTTAAATTATTTGCTTATTGGTGGTAATTTAGGATTTCCAGAACTTGGTATTGCAGGTGCAGCTATTGCTACTGTAATAGGTAATATAGTAGCATTTATAATATGCTTAATTACTATTTTAATGCCAAAAGGATATTTAAAATTAAATTTTAAACAACTTATCAAAATGGAAAAAGAAACTTTAAATGATATAAAAAATATTTTACCATCTTGTTTTGTTGATCAAATATTTATGAGAATAGGCTTTATATTATTTGCATTAATAGTTAATTATTTAGGTGATGATGCCACATATGTTCATGGTATTTGTAATGACCTTAATTCGTTGATGTTTACACTTGCTGATGGTTTTTCAATAGGTACTGCTGCAGTAGTAGGTCATAGACTTGGTGAAAAAAGAAAAGATTTGGCTGTTGTATATGCCAAAGTAAGTATGACTTTATCATTATTCTGTGCAGTTATAATATGTATTTTTATGCTTTCAGCTAAAAATTTATTGATTAATTTATATAAACCTGAAACAAAATATAGATTTAATATGGCATCAAATATTATGATTATAGCTGCGTTTATAACATTTCCACAAAATATTCAGTGGGTAATCACAGGAATTTTAAGAGGTAGTGGTGATACAAAATTCACCGCAACAACATCACTTATAAGTGTTACTTGTATTAGACCTTTAATATCATTCTTGTTGTGTTATCCGATAGGACTTGGTGTTATAGGTGCTTGGATTGGTATGCTCATTGATCAAAGTCTTAGGATGGTATTAAATGTTTTGCGTTTCAAAAAATATAAATGGATTGAAATACAGGTTTAATGATTTAATAGAACTCATTTTATAGGAGTTCTATTTTTATTTATTAAAAAAGTAAACGTTTACTTTATATTCGTTGACTAATTTTATTTAGCGTGGTAAAATTAAATAAGAAAAATAACACTTATAGTGTTTATATGTATATGGAGGGAAAAATTGTGGAAAATATAAGTAGTAAGATTGTTGAAAAGGTAAAACATCCAGTTAAAATCATGCAATTTGGGGAAGGTAATTTCTTAAGAGCATTTATTGATTGGATTGTTGATTCAATGAATAAAAAGGCTAATTTTAATGCTGGTGTGGTAGTAGTTCAGCCTATGCCTTTTGGTAGAGTAAAAGAATTAAGTGAAGCAGATGGTTTATATACATTATATCTTCAAGGTATAAATAATGGTAAAACTGTTAAAACTCATCAAGTTATTGATTGTTTAGAGGATTTTATTAATCCTTTTGAAGATTATCAAAAATATTTAGATTATGCTAAAAGTGAAGAATTAGAATATATTGTTTCTAATACAACAGAAGCTGGTATTGCTTTTGATGAAAATGATACTGATTTTTCTAAAACACCTAATAGTTTTCCAGGTAAATTACTTGCATTTTTAAAGGTTAGATATGATTATTTTAAAGGCGATATGTCAAAAGGTTTAGAAATTATTCCTTGTGAATTAATTGATCATAATGGTGATACTTTAAAGGAAATATTGATTAAACTTGCTAATCATAATCATATGGATAGTGATTTTGTTAATTGGGTAGCTAATGCTAATCGTTATTATAATACATTAGTTGATAGAATCGTACCTGGTTATCCTAGAGGAGAAGATAAACAATTATGGCAACAATTAGGCTATATTGATAATAATATGGTTGTTGGTGAAATATTCCATTTATGGGTTATTGATGGAAAAACTGTAAAGGATTTAGAAAAGAAATTACCTACTAAAGAAGCTGGATTAAATGTTTTATTCGTAGATTCAATTAAACCTTATAAAGAAAGAAAGGTAAAAATATTAAATGGTTCACACACTTGTTTAGTGCCTGTTTCTTATTTATCAGGAATTGATACAGTTCGTGAAACTATTGAGGATAAACAATTAAATAAATTTGTATTAGATTTTATTTTTAATGAAGTTGTTCCTACAATTAATATTCCTAGAGACCAAATGGATTCTTATGCAAATAGTGTATTAGAACGTTATGGTAATCCATTTGTTCGTCATGAATTAATGAGTATTGCATTAAATTCAGTTACAAAATATAAAACAAGAATCTTACCTACAGTTTTACAAAATATAAATGATTTAAAGCATTTTCCAGATCACGCTTTATTTAGTTTAGCTGCTTTAATTGTCTTTTATCGTGGTAAAAGAAATGAAGAGGATATTAAATTAGCAGATGATGCATGGGCTTTAGATATGTTTAAAGAATTATGGGCAAATTTTGATGGTTCAAAGTCAAATTGCAAAAAAATTGTAAATCATGTTTTAAGTTTAGAAAATCATTGGGAAGTTGATTTGACTAAACTAGATGGTGTATTAGATTTTGTTAGTGAATGTGTTTATGAAATCACATCAACATCTATGCGTGAAGCATTAGAAAAAATGGTTAAATAAAAAGGAAGATATGTATGAAAGATTATATTATCATTAATCCTATTGATAATGTTTTAGTTGTTTTAAGACCTTTTTCAAAAGGAGAAAAGATAGAAGATGTTTTATTATTAGAAGATATTCCTCAAGCTCACAAAGTAGCCTTAAAGGATATTAAAAAAGGTGAAGATATTATTAAATATGGCTCACCTATAGGACATGCAACAAGTGATATTTCAAAGGGTAGTCATGTTCATACTCATAATGTAAAAACTAACTTAGATGATGTTATTGAATATAAATATGAACCTAATTATCCTTCTGTTTTAGGTTATAAATCTAATAGAACAGTAGATGTTTACGAACGTAGTTCAGGTGAATATGGAATACGTAACGAATTATGGATTATTCAAACTGTTGGTTGTGTATCTGGAATGGCTAATGAAATTATTAGAAATTTTAAAGCTAAATATGATACATCAAAGATTGATGGAATATATACTTTTTCTCATCCGTTTGGATGTAGTCAAATGGGAGCTGATTTAGATTTAACTAGAACCTTATTACAGGATATGGTTAAACACCCTAATGCTGGTGGAGTTTTAGTATTAGGCTTAGGTTGTGAAGAAAATCTTGTTTCAACATTTAAAGAAACATTAGGATCTTATGATGAAAAAAGAACGAGATTTTTAGTTGCTCAAGATGTTAATGATGAAGTTTTAGTTGGAACAGAATTATTAAAAGAATTATATGATCAAATGAAGGATGATAAAAGAGTTACTAAACCACTATCTGTTTTAAGAATAGGATTAAAATGTGGCGGTTCTGATGGTATGAGTGGTATTACTGCTAATCCATTATTAGGACGTTTTTCTGATTTCTTATCTATTAATGGAGCTACAACTGTTTTAGGCGAGGTTCCTGAAATGTTTGGTGCTGAAAAGTTATTAATGGCTAGAGCTAAGGATGAAAATACATTTAATAAAATAGTTGACTTAATTAATGAATTTAAAATTTATTTTAAAAATCATAATCAAGTTATTTATGATAATCCATCTCCAGGTAATAAAAAAGGTGGTATTACAACTTTAGAAGATAAATCATTAGGCTGTACTCAAAAAGCTGGAGCTTCAGTAGTTCAAGATGTATTAAAAATGGGTGAAAGAATTAAATCTAGCGGTTTAAATTTATTATGTACACCTGGAAATGATTTAGTAGCTACAACTACGCTTGGTTGTTCAGGCTGTCAAATGGTTTTATTTACTACAGGACGTGGAACACCATTTGGAGGATTTATTCCAACAGTAAAGATTGCAACTAATACAAATCTTGCAACAAAAAAATCTAATTGGATAGATTTTAATGCCGGAGATTTAGTTGATAAAATGGATATGGACGAATTATTAGAAAAATTCATTGATTTATTATGTGATATCGCTTCTGGTAAAACAAAGGCAAAAAATGAAGAAAATAATTTCCGTGAAATATCAATATTTAAAGATGGAGTAGTTTTATAAAAAAAGGAGTAAAAAAATATGAAAGAATTTATGGACAAGGATTTCTTACTTACTACAGAAACAGCTAAGAAATTATATCATGAGCATGCAGAAAATATGCCAATTATTGACTATCACTGTCATTTACAACCAAAAGAAATTTATGAGGATAAAAAATTCCGTAATTTAGCTGAAGTTTGGTTAGGTGCCGGAGATAGATATGGTGATCATTATAAATGGAGAAGTCTTCGTGCTAGAGGTTATGAAGAAGATTCAATTTCTGGACCAGATGATGATTATAAAAAATATTTACAATTTGTTGAATCAATGCCTTATTTTGTAGGTAACCCTTTATATCATTGGTCACATTTAGAAATGCGTAGATATTTTGATATTTATGATATTATTAATGAAAAAAATGCTAAAAATATTTGGGACAACGCTAATAAAAAGTTAGAAACTTTAACAGCAAGAGAAATGATGTATAAATTTAAAGTTGACACAGTATGTACAACTGATGATCCTGTTGATACTTTAGAATGGCATAAATTAATGAATGAGGATGAATCTTTAAAGGTTAATGTTAGACCAGCATTTAGACCTGATAAGGCAATTAATGTTGAATTATCATGGTTTAGTGATTGGGTTAATCAATTAGCTAAAGTTGTTGGTTATGAAATTAAAGAATTAAAGGATTTAGAAAAAGCTTTAGCAGAAAGAATAGAATTCTTCCATGAAATGGGTTCTCGTTTATCAGATCATGCTTTAGATGTTGTTCATTATGCTCCTGCAAACTATGAACAAGCAAATAATGTATTTAAAAAAGGTTTGAATCATGAAGAAATAAGTGATTTAGAACAAGATTGGTATAAAGGATATTTACTTATTTTCTTAGGTAAACAATATCATAAATTTGGTTGGGTTCAACAATATCATATTGGAGCTTTAAGAAATAATTCTAAATCAATGTTGAAAAAGATTGGTCCTGATACAGGTTTTGATGCTATAGAAGATCAAAACTATATGGCCAAATTATCAGGTTTACTTGGAGCTTTAGATGAAACTGATGAATTACCTAAAACAATTTTATATTGCTTAAATCCTCGTGATAATTATGCTTTAACTGTATTATCAGGATGTTTCCAAAAAGAAGGAGTTAAGGGTAGAGTTCAAGTTGGTACAGCATGGTGGTTTTTAGATCAACAAGATGGTATGAGACAAAATCTTGAAACATTAATGCAAGTTGGTTTAGTAGCACAATCTGTAGGTATGTTAACTGATTCTCGTAGTTTCTTAGCTTATCCAAGACATGAATATTATCGTCGTTTGTTATGTCAAATGCTTGGTAATTTAGTTGAATCAGGTCAATATCCTGTTGAAGAATTAGATACTTTAGGTAAAATTGTAGAAGATGTTTGTTACAATAATGCCAAAGAATTTTTTGGATTTTAATTAACATAAAAATATAATAAAATTGTTCCTAAGATTAATCTTAGGACTTTTTATTTTGGGTAATTTATAGTATAATATTAAACTAGGGGGATATTTGTTATTAGAAATTAGAGGGACTATAATATGGAATTCGATTTATTATTAGAAAAAATATTTATATCAGATTATAGTAAAAAAAGAAAATCTTTATTATTTTGGATGATTTATTTAAAAAAATCATGGTTATTATATTGTATTTTATTTTTCTTTACTTCAGTTTTTGTTGTTTTATATTTGATATCAAATATTTCTTTTCTATTTTATTCTTCAATTATTTATCCTGTAATATTATTTTTAGTATTAATGTGTGAAGGAATTATTAGAAATTATTTATTTTTAAAAAAAGAAGATTTAAATAATACTGAAATTGATATCTATAAAGATAATATAAAGGTAATAAATAAACAAGAAGGCTATACTTATATAAATGAATATCCTTATAAAAATATTTCAAGTATAAATTATAGTGATGAACAATTTATTTTTGAGATTAAAAAAAATTTGTACATAAAAATTCCTAAAGATAAATTATCTAATACAACATTTGAATTTTTAGTTGCTGTTATTAAAGAAAAGGAGGAATATTAATGTTAAAAAAATTAAATATAATTGAATATATCCTTTTTGCAATTGATGCTATAGTTGTTTTAATTATAGGATTTATCCAAGGATTTAATAGTTGGCATACATATATAGCTGTTGTATGTGGGCTTTTAATGGCTTATCCATTAATTTATTTAATAATGATGGTTATTAAAACATCTTTAATAAATACTTATGAAGAACCAAGATTTATGCCTTTATGTATGATTTTGATAATTATTTTAGGTTGTTTGATTTGGTATTGTTTCTTTCATATTACATTTATTTTTGAAGAATATATAGCGTTATGGTATGCACTGGCATTACTTGCCTTTACAATTCCATATTTTATATATAAATTATTAACATATATTACAAATAAAAAGAAAAATAATAATGATAGACCAAAAATTTTAAGAAATAAGTAGGGGGAATTACATATGAAAAATTATAATCATATTGAAATAGAGAAAAAGTGGCAAGATTATTGGGAAGAAAATCAAACATTTGTTACTGATGTAAGGGATTTTTCAAAACCAAAATTTTATGCACTTGACATGTTTCCATATCCATCAGGACAAGGTTTACATGTAGGACATCCTGAAGGGTATACTGCAACTGATATTGTATGTCGTAAAAAAAGAATGGAAGGATATAATGTATTACATCCAATGGGATGGGATGCGTTTGGACTTCCAGCTGAACAATTTGCAATTAATACAGGACATCATCCTGAGGAATTTACTAAGGCAAATATAGCTAATTTTACTAGACAGCTAAAAATGCTAGGCTTTTCTTATGATTGGACAAAGGAAATATCTACTTGTGATCCTAAATATTATAAATGGACACAATGGATTTTTAAGCAATTATATAAGGATGG
>CAZQOM010000008.1:0-1430 GCA_964595145.1 uncultured Anaeroplasmataceae bacterium
TATTTTAAATATTACTAAACTTGAAAAATACGCTTATTGTAATGATTATATATAAAATTTAATAATGCATTGTTATAATATCTATAGTCTTTAAAATATTATAATTTCTAATTTTTATCAATTTAGTTTACCATAATATTCTTTATTTTTTTACTATATGATACCATTTAAGATTTTGGCTCAGTTAATGTAAAAAAATCATCTAGATGAAATATAAAAGTTTATTTTAAGTCCACTATCTTATCTAAGTGACTTTAAAAATATAAAAAAAGCTAATAGTTTCCTACTAGCTTAATATAATTTATAATTTTCTTAAATTATCAAATAATTCTTTATTTTCTTCAATCTTATTAGCATTACCTATAACACATAAATTCTTTACAGATAAAGCATCCTTAAACATACCTGCAAGATTTCTTAAATCATCTATGGTTGCGTTAATAGCTTCTTTTCTAAGTTTACATTGATTTTCATAAGTATTACCTACTAAATAATCCATTTGAGCTGAACTACCCTTATCGCTGACATGAAGCACTGAATCAAGTCCGCCTATTGCACCAATTTTATATTTTAATAAATCTTCTTCTGTTGGATTTAGTTTTTCAATATAATCTATAACATCTTCATAAACCTTATTTGTTCTAGCTATTTCAGGATCACGATATGAAGTAAAACCAATAATACCTGATGGTTGAGCATTCATCATACAACCATATGCTCCACCATGAACACGAACCTGCATCCATAAATAATCTAATCTTAATGCATTACTTAATACATACATAGCACCATTAAATTCTTTATCAGTTTTACCAACACGAGCCACATAGTTAACATCAAATTGAGTCTGAATACCTTCATTTAAACATTTTGGTTTAAATGTTGATTCAAAATTATATGGAGTTTTTTCTAAAGAATTATAAAATTCATCAGCAATTTTCACAATATTATCTAAAGAATTACCAGTATATCTTAGTAAGAATTTATTTTGTGTAAATACCTTTTTAATTAATCCTTCTAAAACATTAACAAGTTCTTCTTTATTTGATTCAAAATTAGTAAATATATCTTTTATAAAATCAACATAACCAATTCCATTAATTGAATCATTTAAATAACTACCTTCATCAAAATATGAAGCAGCTCTAACTAATCCTACTACATGTCCTCTACTTACAATATTCATTTCTAATGCTGTATTAATTTCACTTATTCTTTCATATAATCTCTTATAATCTCTAAAATTAGTATTAAATATAATTTCTTCAATTAATTTTGAAGCTACACTAACATTTTTTGTTAAAGCACTATATGTAACTCCTAAATTAACTTTAACTTCTCTTTTTAATGTTTTATATGAACTAACATTAAATGAAATACCGCCTGTATTATTATGAATAATTTGATTAATTTCAGAATATGTTTTCTTA
>CAZQOM010000008.1:1440-22604 GCA_964595145.1 uncultured Anaeroplasmataceae bacterium
GTGAAGGAATGATCTTTTCATTCTGAACAGTAGTTTCAGAATATGTTTTCTTATTTGTTGATAGTGAGACAAATAAATCACATAATAATTCAACATATTGCAAATCAGATGCTGAAATATGGCTTAAATCAAAAGAATAATTGACATATTCAATACCATTTGTAAAATAATTAGAATTTAATATGTTATATTTACCTTCAATTTTTTCACAATTTAATTTTTCAGGTTTATCAGTTAAATCTGATAATTCTAATTTAGGTAAAGTTGCGATAGCTTCTGGTGTAGAAGGAGCAGATTGATATAAAGATAATGCTTTATTTTTTTCAATAAGCTTATTTAATTCATCTTTTGATAATGATTCTTTAAATTTGGCAAGTTTATCAGTTAAAGCTTTTTCTTTTTCTACTGCAACTGTATAAGAAGGACATAATTTTTAATAAGTCTTATGATTGTTATTTAATATATATTCAGAAATAATATTTTCAAAATAACCATTATCAATATCATCTCTTAATTCTTGATAATATTTAAGATTTTCAAGTTTAGAGAAAGGTTGAATCTCATCATATAACCATGAACTTAAACAACTGATTTGCATTTTTAATCCTCTAGGCCATTGTCCAAATTTTGCTTCTCTAACCTTAAATTCTTCATAATTAATTAATGATTTAATTGCTTCATGATCTAAGCCTTTTTTTAGAATCTCCTTTAATGTATTATTAATTATAGAAATAAATTCTTCTTCTTTTTTCTCATCTGCGTTAAATACAATTATACCTAATAATGGTTGAAGTAAACCATCATCAAATGCAGCTTCTACATCTGCCCCTATTTTAGCATCTATTAATGCTTGTTTTAATGGAGCTCCAGGATTATTTAATAATACATCTACTAATATCGATGTGGCAATAATTAACTTAGTATCTAATGTTGTAGGAAATGCAACATTATATGATAAGAAACTCTTATTTTCAAGTGGGGTTTCCTTTGAAACAGGATAATATCCTGTTTGATATATAGGTTTATCAAATGGTTTTTGATATTTAATTGATGTATCAAAATTAATCTCATCAAAATTTGATAAATATTCATTATCTAACCATGTCATTCTTTCTTCCATATCACAATTTCCATATAAGAAAATATATGAATTAGATGGATGATAATATTTCGAATGAAATTCCTTAAATTCCTCATAAGTTAAATCAGGAATATAAGTAGGATCACCACCAGATTCTAAACCATAAGCAGTATCAGGATATAACGAATGCATCATATTTCTAAATAATACTTGTTGTGGGTCTGAAAATGCACCTTTCATTTCATTATATACTACACCATTATATGTTATAGGATCTTTTTCATCTAAAATATGATAATGCCATCCTTCTTGCATAAATATTTCTTCATGTTCATAAATTTGTGGATAAAATACTGCGTCCATATATACACTAATTAGATTTTTAAAATCTTTATCATTTTTACTGGCACAAGGATACATTGTTTTATCTGGAAATGTAAATGCATTTAAAAATGTATTTAATGAACTTTTTAATAGTTCAACAAATGGATCTTTTACAGGATATTTTTTAGAACCACACAAAACAGAATGCTCAAGAATATGAGTTAAACCGCCATTATTCATAGGTGGTGTTCTAAACGCAATAGAAAATACCTTATTTGTATCATCATTTTCAATAGTACATATACGAGCACCACTCTTGTTATGTTTATAAACTGTTACATTAGATTTAATATCTTCAACAAATTTATTAGTAATCTTTGTATAATTTTTCATCTTTTCTCCTCTTTTCTATATTATGTCTATTATAACCAAAAATAATATTTTTTTCAATAATACCTATAAGATTAATGAAATATTTATTTAATAAATGGTTTAGAAAATATATGATATGGTAATTTATAATAGTGGAGAAAATATTTTTATTACCGCACAAAAGAATCTATAAAATATATTATGTTTTAGCATTCCATTATCTATTTTTATACTTTCATCTAAAATGTTATTAACATCTAATTTTAAAGCATTTATACAACTACTTTTATATAACCATACACCATTTTCAAAATGATGAACTAAACTTCGATAATCTAAATTTATTGTTCCTATCATTGCATAATCATCATCTACTAAATAACTTTTTAAGTGAATGAATCCCTTTTCATATTCATATATTTCAACACCACATTTCATAAGTCTTGAATAAAAACTTCTTGTCATTGCAAATACCATTTTTTTATCTGGTATATGAGGAACTATGATTTTAATATTTACACCTCTTAATGAAGCATTTTCAATACTTGAGCATAATTCATTATCAATAATTAAATAAGGAGTAGTTATATATACATATTTTGTTGCATTATTAATCATATTTAAAATAACTGATTTACCTACTCTATATTCATACATAGGTTTAGGTCCATCACCAAATGGAATAACATAACCATCATTATCATTAATATAATTTTCAAATACACTATCTATTTCTACATCCAATGATTTAACATTTATTCCATAATCTTCAATAAATAGTTTAGTTAAATGATTGACTGCACTACCTATTAATCTTATTCCACCATCTTTCCAATGACCGAATTTAACAACTTCATTAATATATTCGTCAGCTATATTAATTCCACCAGTGTAGCCTATTTTACCATCTATTACTAATATTTTTCTATGACTTCTATTATTAAATTCACTATCAGCATTTCCTTTCACTCTAGAAAATGTTGTTGTTTTAATTCCTAATTTATTTAATTTTTTAGAATAATCACCAGGTAATGTCATCATGCAACCAATATCATCAAATACAACTTTTACATCTAAGCCAATTGATACTTTTTCTTTTAATATTTCTAATATTGAATTCCAAAATATACCCTCTTCAATAATAAAATATTCTAGATAGATAAATTCATTTGCGGATTTTATATCCTCAATCATATCTTTAAACATATCTTCTCCAGACTTATAATATTTTGTTGATGTATTTATAAATAATTTAGTATCTGCAATACTACAAATCATTTTAGCTTGATTATGAGCAATTATATTATCGTTTAATATTAAATTAAAATTATTATTATCATCATATTGATATGTATATCTTCTTAATTTATCCAATTTTTTTATATATTTTTTATTAAGTTTTCTTTTAGCAAATAAAAAATATAACATAAAACCAATAATTGGAATAATTAATACAAATAAAAGCCATGGTATTTTATAATCAGGATTATTATCACTTGCAATAATATGAATTACAACACCTATTTGTGTTAGTAATACTGCAATATAAAAATATGGTATATATATTGATAAAACTACTACAATTCCAATTATTAAGATTGTTTCAAGGACTGCTAACATTAATGCAATTATATAGCGAATAGGAATATAACTGACTTGTTTTTCCTCTACTATTCCATTTCCTTTTCTTATTTTAACCACTTTTTTCATAAATAATACCACCATCTTTTCTACAATCATAACAATCGGATTCAAACTCAAATCTTTTACATTTATTTCTAATTAATATGCCAACCTTTTATTTATTTTAACGCTTTTAACCTTTGATTTTTCATCCAAACCTCGTGTATAAAAATCTATTTCAACAAGATCATTTTTTTAAAAATAAACGTTATCATATTTTGATAAATCATAATTGTATAACACTTGTTCATCTAGTGTTTTTTTATCTCTAATATCTTCAAAAACATAAACATCCCGTTTCAAACGGGATAATTATTATAAAATACTTATTTTCTTTAAAATTATATTACTTAAAAATCCTAAGCCAGTAGAAAACAATATACCACCAACTAAACATAAAATTAGATTGATAAAACTAGTATCTAATGGTGTTATCATTGGAATCATTGTAAATAATAACATTCCTCCTGCAAATCCACCAATAATTGATAACCATATTCTTTCTTTTGCTAGAAGACTAATTAATAAAGTAATACCTACAAAAATTAATATAATAAATATTTTTGCAAGTAAACATAATACTAAATTACAAGCGTTAAAACCAATCATTTCAAAAGATAATCCAGATATTGCTCCACCAATAATTGAACCTATAAAATAAGCAATGAACATTAATGATGAGGCACTAAATAATACAATCGTTTTAGATAAAATATAATTAGTTTTTTTTCCACGAGTAGTAAATAAATTCTTAACATATCCACATCTAAATTCACTACCTACAAATACTGCAACAACAACAATAACTAAAAAATATAACATATTGATATTACACATACCTGTTAAATCCATTGATGTTTGATTACTACCACTTAAAGAACCTATTGCTTGCCATGTATTATAAAACATACTAGCAGCATCTGTTTCTTCAGTTGATACCATAGTAGTCATTACTAATATCAAAATAGGCATTAAAAAGCTTACACCAATCATTATATAGATAAATGGCATAGTAAACATTCTTTTAAAATCTAATTTTAATAAGCTTTTACTTCTTTTAATAAAATTATTCATTTTATTTTCCCTCCTTCATTAAATCTATATAATATTCTTCTAAACTTACCTTAGCAGTGTCAATTTCACTAACAAAAATATTTTCATTTGCTAGATGTTTTATTGCATCTGATGTATTAACATTATCATAAATACGGATATATTCATTTTCATCTACTTCAACTCTACTATATTTTCTTCTTAATATTTCTATAGTGTTTTTGTTATCGCTTTTTAAAGAAATATATCTTCTGCAATTATTATCTAATTCTTCTGCAGTCATTTCTTTAATCATTTGTCCATTTCTAATAATGCCATAATGCGTAGCAATTTTTTCTAATTCCCCTAATATATGTGATGAGATTAATATTGTACAACCATTATTTGCAAGATCAACTAATATCTCACGCATGATACGCATACCATCAGCATCAAGTCCATTAATAGGTTCATCTAAAACAAGTAATTTAGGACTACCTAATAGCGCCATAGCAATACCAATTCTTTGTTTCATACCTAGTGAACAATTCTTATATTTATTAGAAGCACTACCTTCCATTCTTACAAGTTTTAATACTCTTCTTACTTCATCTATAGGATTTTTAATTTCTAAATTATAAGCTTGAAGCATTAAATTATTCCATACACTATAATTGGGAAAACAACCTGGTGCTTCAATTAAAACTCCCATTGCTTTTTTAATATCATCGTCTAAAAGTTCTTTATCAAAAAGTTTTACAGAACCACTTGTTGGTAAAACAAGTCCACAAATTATTTTTTCTGTAGTAGATTTACCACTTCCATTTTCACCTATAAAACCATAAATAGATCCAACAGGAACTGTCATATTAAAATTAGACAATGCACACTTATCCTTAAAATTTTTACATAAATTATTTATTTTTATAGCATCCATAACTTTTCTCCTAATAAACATCATTTCTATATAATATAAATGAACCTAATATATTATAAATAATAGCCCAGAAAACTGAACAGCATAAGCATATTACAACTGATAAGAAATTAGCTGAAAGACAAGCAAAAACACTTGAGCCATATAAAAATATATTTAATACCGATGAATTACCAAATATAGCTGCAGCACCAATTATAAAAATACCTGTTCCTAAAATAAATGATGATGCAATAGAAAGACCAAAATATCTTCTAAAAATAACATTTAAAAACGTATAAAGACTAGCCCAGCCTAAACTCATTATAAGTTTACCTAATATTGCACATATTAAAGAACCAACATTAACAGAAAATGATGTTTGAGCAAATAGACCAGCAGCAACACCACCAATAAGATAAGTACCACACATACATATCATTGAAAAAGCACCAACTATAGTTTTTGACATTACATAATCTTCTTTTTTAGCATGTGTAGTAAAAAGTTGTTTGACATAACCACTTTTATAATCATGACCAATAAAAATTGAAATCATTATTCCTCCAAAAATATAAACCATATTCATATTAGCATATTCACCAATATCACTGACAATATATAATGGTTTATCCGCTGCAACTATATTCCAAGTGTTAGTAAAAAGTGGCTTTGTTCCCTCAGCTGTTTCAACACTTGTCATCCCTAATACCATTGCAGGAATAATTGCAGCAATAGCTAAAAATATATAAAACATTGGTGTATGAAATAAACGATAAAAATCTACACCTAGCATTCCTTTTAATCTTTTTATGAAACTAGGATTATCAAATCTTAAACTTTTTTCCATTATTACTCTGCCCTTTCCATTAATTCAATATAATATTCTTCTAAGCCAACTTTATTCTTTTTAATTTTATTAATATCGAATTGTTTTTCTATTAAATATCTAACTATAGATTCTGTATCATCAATATCATATATTTTAATAATATTTTTATCAAAACTTATCTTTTCATATTTTAATTTTAAGAATTTATAAGCTTCCTCATTATTATTAGTATCAACAGAAATAAACACCCTAGATCTTTGTTCCATTTCTTTCGCAGAAAGTTCTTGAATCATTCTACCTTGTCTAATAATACCATAATGAGTGGCTATCTTTTCTAATTCACCTAAAATATGTGATGATATTAAAACCGTACAATTATAATTTTTAGTAATATCAACTAATATTTCTCTCATAAGTTTCATACCATCTGTATCAAGACCATTAATAGGTTCATCTAATATTAAAAGAAGCGGGCTTCCAAGTAGCGCCATAGCAATACCAATTCTTTGTTTCATACCTAATGAACAACTTTTAAATTTTATTTTAGAACTATCTTCCATTCTTACTATTTTTAAAACTCTATTTATTTCTTCTTCTTTATTTGAAAGTCCTAAATTAATAGCCTGCATCATCAAATTATCCCATACACTTGAATTAGGAAAACAACCAGCATTTTCAATTAATGCTCCTACTCGAATTCTAACTCCAGCATCATTATAATCTTTACCAAATAATTTGATTTCTCCTTCATCAGCAACTAAATGACCACATATTAATTTTTCTGTAGTAGATTTACCACTACCATTTTCACCTATAAAGCCATAAATGGCTCCAACTGGTACAGTCATATTAAGTCCATTTAACGCATACATTCCACGAAATGATTTTTTTAAACCTCTAATCTCAATAGCATTCATACATATTCTCCTTTATATTATAATATTTTATATAATGGGTGTAAAATACATATTAATTAAATGTAAAAATTTTGTAAAAAGAAAAAGGTAGTAATTTACCTACCTCAAAAAATTAATCTATAATTTATATTCATCGATTTTTACTTTTATGTTTATTTAAAATAATAGAGGCAAATATAGTTTATTCAATAAATAAATAATATTATCAATTAAATTTATAATTTCTTTTTACTCTTTTTAATCTTTTCAAGCAATCCCTCTTGCATAAAATCATATTTTTCACATAATTTGTAAAATAGCATAGCTAAACAAGAAATCATAATTCCTATACTAACACCTGCTAAAACATCAGTTAAATAATGAACACCTAAAATTATTCTTGAAAACATTACTAATATAATAATTAATACACAAGAAATATATATTGAATTTTTTTGCCAGTTCTTTAATTTTTTCGAATGAAATGCTAAATACATCAAAAATGGATAAAGAAAGCCTACAGCTGTAGAATGTCCTGAAGGAAAGCTCGTTGTATATTCATCCATCCATCTCATACTTTCAATAGGTCTTTGCCTCATATATAATTCCTTTAAACCTATATTAAGCATTACAGCAATTAAAATACCGAGTGAAATAGATATACCTCTATAATCACACTTTGTAATCAAAACTACTATTATAATAATTATACCAACAATATATAAGTTACCAAATTCTGTTATTAGCCTAAAAAACCAATATCCAAATTCATATTTTTCGCCTCTTATAGAATATGCAAAATCACGCATTTGTTTATCTAAATATAGTGGTTCTAATCTATTTAAATATATAACAACTGCCAAAGTTATAAATGTAATAACACATAAAATAATGCCTGCATATTTAATAGCGTATTTCCAATTTAATTTATTCATATCTCACCAAATTAAAATAAATCCTTTCATCCTTATAATAGTATGTAAAATAATTGATTAAATTATTTACAAGCATAAGTTCATGCTCATCTGCATCTCCTTGCCCTATAAGTTCCCAACCATAAAGTTCATATTCTTGTTGTCTTTTACGATTAAAAATTTCAATGATTTCATTTATATCATCAATTAAATCACAAATAAAAGTAATTGATGTTTTATTTTCATATCTTTTAATAGAAATATCTAACATATTAACATTTGCTTCTAACAAATATAAACTAAATTCTTCAATTATTTTACAAATCTTTTGATTTTCTATCATTATGTTTTCTCCTTACGAATATTTTTTCAGCTAATACAGTAACTATAGCAGCCTCAAATCCTGCAGCAAGTCCATTATTATATAAGTCAAATCCACCCTGGAAATTAATCATTATTGGTGTCATAATTATATGCATAACACCTATTAAAAATCCATATCCTATACCATATCTTCCACTTATTGGAGCTAACCCTGTAGCAAAGAAAAACATCATAATACTACTTATAGTTAATGTATAATCATTTTTTATTACCATACCAATAAATATAGTAAGTCCACAACCAACCCAAACAGGTAATACGTTTCTAATATGTAATCCATATCCTGCAAAACCTAATATAGATAGAATTGTTCCAAAGGTAATACCATTTAAAGGTACATTAAATATTAAACAAATGATATATGATGTAAGTCCTAAAATACCAAAGTTTAATAATACAGTATCATTACTAAATTCTAAAGAATAGTCACTAATTAATCTACCGCTTGTTTTTAATAATTTAAAATATTTTTTATAAACTAATTTATCATTTATAAAAGATATTATTATAGGTATAATTGATATTATTGGTAATATAAAATAAAATATAATATTTTTTTCATAATTGTAATAGCTTACAGTTGTTACATTTAATCCACAAAATCTATACAAAGCATAAAATAATGCAGAAATTATACCTAAAGCAAAACCTGTGTTATATAAATTATAACCCTCATGAAAAATAATAGTGTGAGAGGCAAAAGCTGGAATAATAAAGCCTACAATAATACCACACAAAATTCCTAACGGAATTGATATAAAGGGATTTAAATTAAAGCCAAACATTGTATAACTTACAAGTGGTGATATACCAGTTGAAAAAAGTATAGATAAGATGAAATTTTTAAATGGTATTTTTTTATATTTAGAAAATAAATATATACCTAAATAAATTGGTAATGTATTTATTATATTTTTTCCGAAAAAGGAAAAACCACCAATCATTATGAACCCAGCGAATATAGGACCATTCATTTCTATTTTTAATAATTTAAGTAAAATTAAATTAATTAAAAGAGTTAATGAAACGTTTAAAAAAGTAGCACCTAAACCTGCAATATATACATAATCTGTTATTAAAATTGAAGGAGATGTTATAATATCAATAAATCCTGTAAATACTTTTGATGTATTATTTATATCTATAAAAAAAGATAAAAGGAAAAACATTAATATTATTACTTCTAAATAAAAATGCTTATGTAAACAATTTAAAATTTTTCTCATTAAATCGTCTCCTTTCATCCAATATATTAATTATATAATTCTTCTAAATCTAATGATGCATAAGCGTTTAAGCTTAAATCATCATATTTATGATATTTTTGATATTGATAATATGCAGCACAAGCAATCATTGCAGCATTATCTGTACAATATTTAATTGAAGGTATACATATTTCAAAACCTGGATTTAAAGATAAAAATCTTTCCTTTAAACCTTTATTTGCTGAAACTCCTCCTGCAACAATTATTTGTTTAACACCTTTTTCTTTAGCTAATCTAAATGTTTTATCTACTAGCACTTCACTAACAGCATTTTGAAATGATGCGCATAAATCCTCAGGTATAATATTTTCATTTCTTTGTGATGCATTGTGAGCTAAATTAATAACTGCACTTTTTAAACCTGAAAATGAAAAATTATAGGAATTATCATCTAAATATACTCTAGGTAAATGATAAGTATCTTTTCCTAAATGAGCTAATTTATCAACTGCTGGACCACCAGGATAAGGTAATCCAATTACTCTTGCAACTTTATCATATGCTTCTCCTACTGCATCATCTAATGTTTGACCAATTACTTCAAAACTAAAATGGTCTTTCATATATATTAATTCTGTATTACCACCGGATACAAGTAATGCAACTGAAGGAAATTTCATTTCATGTTCTATTGCGTTTGCATAAATATGACCTGCTAAATGATGAACACCAATAATAGGTTTTTTATAAAGTAAAGCAAATGTTTTAGCTGCATTAACACCTACAAGAAGAGAACCTATTAATCCAGGTCCTATTGTTACCGCAACTAAGTCAATATCTTTTGCTTCAACACCTGCAGCATTTAAAGCCTCTTCAAAAATCATTGATACTTGATAAACATGATTTCTTGAAGCTATTTCAGGAACAACTCCACCAAATTTTTTATGTATGTCTATTTGAGAATTAATAGCATTAGCTAAAACTTCTTTTCCATCTCTAACAATAGAAACAGATGTTTCATCACAGCTACTTTCAACTCCTAATACTAACATTTAAAACACTTCCTTATAATAATATAATGTTTTTCTTTTCCAAGATTTTAATATCTTCATCAGGCCAAATAGATGCCTGAACTTCTCCTATATGAACCTTTTTTAAAAAAAACATACAAAGTCTAGATTGTCCTATACCACCACCAATAGTATAAGGTAATCTCTTATTTAAAACATCTAAAGAATATGGGTTAGTTAATTTATATTCTTCATTTTTAAAATTCAATTGTTTAACTAAAGAATTTTCATCAACTCTAATTCCCATAGAAGATAATTCTAAAGCAATGTCTAATTCTTTATAATAAACCAATATATCTCCATTTAAATTCCAATCATCATAATCAGCAGCACGCATATCATGAGGCTTACCATCACCTAACGGCAAACCTATTTGCATTAAAAATACTGCTTTTTTTTCTTTACATATTTCTTTTTCTCTATCTTTACTTGATAATTTTGGATATCTTTGTTCTAATTCTTTTGTCGTAATGAAATATATATTTTCTGGTAATACACATTCTAGGTTAGAATATTTTTCATTTACAAGTTTTTCTGTAGTTTTCATCACTTCATATATTTTATTTACAGTATCCTTTAATACATCAATATTTCTTTCATCCTTTTTTATACATTTTTCCCAATCCCACTGATCGACATATGCTGAATGAATGCTGTCTAAATCTTCATCTTTTCTAATGGCATTCATATCAGTATATAAACCAGTATGAACCTCAAATTTATATTTAGCTAAAGCATTTCTTTTCCATTTTGCTAGACTTTGAACAATTTCAACTTCTTCTTTTACTTTCTTTAATTCAAAGCTTATTCTTTTTTCAACACCACTCAACTCATCATTTAAACCACTAGATGGAATTACAAACAGTGGAGCAGAGACTCTTTTTAGAGATAATTTTTTTGCAAGCATTAATTCAAAATTATCTTTAACTAATTTAATAGCTTCCTCTGTTTGTAATAAATCAAGTTTTGATTTATAATTATCTACTAAAAATAAATTATTCATATAACACCTCAAAGTTTTATTTCAAACAACGATCATAAATATATTCTATGTTTTTAAAATAATAATCTAATGTAAAGCAGTTATCAATTTCTTCTTTTGTTAAATTTTTTAATACGTCTTTATTATTAATTAAAAGAGTATGATAATCTTTTTGATTATTATAAGCTTCCATAGCAATAGGTTGAACTAAATCATAAGCATTTTCACGAGATAATCCTTTTTCTATTAATGCATTCATAACTCTTTGAGCAAAAATAACGCCACTAGTTTTATAAATATTTTCAAGCATTACATCTTCATAAACAACTAAACCATCAATAATATTTTTAAATCTATTAAGCATATAATCTAATAGCATTGTAGCATCTGGTAGTATTATTCTTTCTGAAGAAGAATGTGATATATCTCTTTCATGCCATAATGCAATACTTTCATAGGCTGTATGCATATATCCTCTCATTACTCTTGAACATCCACATATATTTTCTGATGATATAGGATTTCTTTTATGTGGCATTGCTGAAGATCCCTTTTGTCCTTTACTAAATGCTTCTTCAGCTTCATGAACCTCAGTTCTTTGAAGATGTCTTATTTCAGTTGCCATTTGTTCGAGTAAACTTGCGATAGTAGCAAGTGTTGCAAGATAGTAAGCGTGTCTATCTCTTTGTAGTATTTGGGTAGAAATATTAGCTGGAATTAATCCTAAATTTTTGCAAACATATTCTTCTATAAATGGATTTATATTAGCAAAATTACCAACTGCACCACTCATTTTTCCTGCTTCTACTTCTAAACGAGCATTATTAAATCTTTCTATACTTCTTTTAATTTCTTCATGCCATAATAAAAACTTTAATCCAAATGATGTTATATCTGCATGAATACCATGAGTTCTACCGATACAAGGTGTATTTTTATATTTAATAGCTTTTATTTTTAATACATCTAATAAATTAATTAAATCTTCATAAATAATATCATTTGCTTGTTTTAATAAATAACCATTTGCAGTATCTACAACATCAGTTGAAGTAAGTCCATAATGAACCCACTTTTTTTCATCACCAAGTGATTCAGAAACGGCTCTTGTAAAAGCAACAACATCATGTTTTGTTTCTTTTTCTATTTCATATATTCTATTTAAATCAAATTTTGCATTATTTTCTATTTTTAATACATCACCATTAGGTATTACACCTAATTGAGCCCAAGCTTTACAAGATAGTATTTCAACTTTTAAAAAAGCATTAAATTTATTTTCATCTGTCCATATTTTTCGCATTTTTGGTCTACTATAACGTTCTATCATAATTTACTCCTTTATATGATTTAAATAGCACTCAATTGTATTTTCCATTAAACAGCATATAGTCATAGGTCCAACTCCACCAGGAACCTTAGTAATGTATGAGCATTTAGGTTCGACATTTTTAAAATCAACATCTCCGCATAATTTATTAGTTTCTAGATTTCTATTAACACCAACATCAATAACTACTGCACCATCTTTAACCATATCTTCTTTAACAAAAAGTGCTTTACCAACAGCAGCAACTAAAACATCAGCATGTTTTGTAATATCTTTTAAATTCTTTGTTTTACTATGGCAAATAGTAACTGTTGCGTTTCTATCAAGTAATAATTTAGATACTGGCATACCTACTATATTACTTCTACCAATTACACAAACATTTTTACCTTCCAAATCATAACCAATATGATCTAATATCTCTATAATTCCCTTAGGTGTACAAGAAACAATGCCTTTTTGTTTTAAATATACGCTAGCTACATTTTCATAATGAAAACCATCAACATCTTTATCTTTTTTTATTGCTTGAATAATATTATTGCTACAAATATGTTTTGGTAGTGGTAATTGTACTAATATACCATCAATATTATCATCATCATTTAATTTATTTATAATATTTAATAATTCTTCTTCTGTTATAGTATCAGGTTTTTTTATTGTTGTATTTAAAATACCAACTTCTAAACATGCCTTTTCTTTACCCTTAACATAAGATATACTTCCAGCATCATCGCCAACTAAAATAACAGCTAAATGTGGTAATCTATTATATTTTTCATATAAACATTTTACCTCTTCTGCCATTTTTTGTTTCTTTTCTTTTGCAAGATTCGTACCTGAAATAATTATACCCATTTTTACCACAACCTTTAAAATCTATTATATCATTTAGAAGTATAAAAATCTATAAAATATAAAAAAAATAATTTATAAACTCGTATAAAAAAAGAAAAAAAGAGGAACCCTCTTTTTTAGTATATAATATTATTAGATTATTTTTCTAATACTTCAAATAATTTTTCTGCAGCACCTTTAGGTCCTATATTACCATATCCTTGAACACCTAATTTTGTATATAACTGTCCAACAAAAATATTATTATCATATAAATTATTAAAATATATATCTAATAATTTTCTTGTTTGTTCTTCTCTTTGGACTGGGCCAAATGGATTTGCAAAAAATGTTTCAACTAAACCAACTTCTTGAGTTGTTCCCTTAGCAAATCTTGCACCTCTAATAAAAGTATTAATAGCTTCTTTTTTATCATCAAATTTTTTTAATTGAATATCTACATTTTCATAATTGTTAGCATATAAAACCATATCAACCTTATATCCTCTCATTATTTGTGAATATGTAGCAACAGGTACAACTAATCTAGAATTTACTTTATCTGGGTTCATAAAAATAGCTCTATCCATTTCTCTATATGCATATCCTGAAGACATATCATCTAAGCGAACAAATGCTCCTATTTCAGTTCCATAAGCATATATGTTTCCATCAACTAATTTAAAAGTACCCATATCATCAAATACTGTTATTTGAGATACAATCTCATCACCAGCATATTCATTTAAAGCTTCAAGTGATTCACTTTTACCAGCGCCACTATCACCAATAATAACAACATTTTTTGTAGTACCATTTTTCATAGTTATGCTTACGCAAGCGCCATGAAGTGGTAAATTACCACCATCAATCATTTTAACATTATATAAAGTTAATAACATTTTTTTCATATAACCAAAATAATCAACACTACTATTTCTTGGAGCAACACCTAAATATATATCCTCTTCTTTATCATGATAAAAATATGATTCACCTTCGATATCAGCACCAAATATATATAATAATTCTGGCTTTTGTCCTAAACATTTAGAAAGTGGGACAAATTCAAATAAATTACATAACGCAATACCGTGAGCTAAAAAATCTCTATGAAAATAAATATAAGCAAGACTACTACCTACTTTAGCAGAATAACAATAATATTCATCTGCTTTAAAATTTTTAGATATTTCAAAAATAGGATTATCAAATATTTCTGGATATGTTCCTGTTCTTTTGTTTTTAGAAGAATAAGAAATAAATGGTGGTCTAATTAAAATAGTTTCTAAAGCTGATGCTTTAGATAAAAAGCAATATTTACTATCTTTAGACATCCAGTTATGTTTAGAAATCATTAACCCTGCATTAACACCAGCTGGAAGAGATCTATATATGGTAAATGATTCGCCTAATACCTTTTGACAAATACTTCTGTATGTAGATAATACTACATTAGTAAATTGATTCATTACGGATGTAAAAGAAGCAGATTCAACACCACCTAATCTACTTTTAGAATGAATTATTCCATAACGTTCTAATCTACGCCAATAATCATAAAAATCCTCGACTAATTGATATAGAATTTCTGAATGTTCTAATATTTCATTAAAATTAGTACTCACTTTTCTTATTTCTGATAAATCAAATTCTAATAATAATTTAAATAAAAAGACATAATCTCGTTTAGGATTAGAAACAAGTTCTATTATACTTAATAAATCTTGTTTGCATACTCTATAAAGATGGTCTACATATTTAGCCCAAACATCACTAAAGCATTTTGAATTTAATACTTCTATTTCATTTTTACAATAACTTTCGGAAAAATTTAAAATAACTTGTTTTTGATTTGTAATAAATTCCATTTTATTCATCCACCTTTTTATTAAAATAATCCAACTGCTTTATCATCAATAACATCCATTTTCTCGCCAGCAGGCTCCTTAGGAAGTCCTGGCATAGTTAATATATCACCACTTAAAGCAACAATAAATCCTGCCCCTATTAAAGGTTTTAATTCTCTAATAGTAATAGTAAAATCATTGGGTCTACCTAATAATTTAGGATTATCTGATAAAGAATATTGTGTTTTAGCAATACATATAGGTAAATCATCCCAACCATTTTTCTTAAACTGAACCATTTGATTTTTAGCAGTTTGTAAAAATTCAACTTTAGAAGCACCATATATTTTTTTACATATTGTTGTTATTTTTTCTTTTATAGAACTATTAATATCATAAATATAATTAAAATCATTTTCTTTATCAACAATATCTAATACTTGATTAGCTAAATCAATAGCTCCTGCACCACCATTAGTATATACTTTAGATAAAGATATTTTATGATTATTAGCTTTAGCCCAATTAATTAATAAATCTATTTCATTTGAAGTATCACTTTCAAATTCATTAACTGCAATAACATAATCTAAATTATATTGTTTTATATTTTCAATATGTTTCTCTAAATTACAAATTCCTTTTTCAAGTGCTAAAACATTTTCTTTATCTAAATCTTCTTTTAATACTCCTCCGTGCATCTTTAAAGCTCTAATTGTAGCAACTAAAACGACGCATGAAGGCTTTATTTTCGCTTGTCTACACTTTATATCAAAAAACTTTTCAGCGCCTAAATCTGCCCCGAAACCAGCTTCTGTAATAACATAATCAGCAAGATTAAGCGCACTCTTAGTAGCAATAACAGAATTACAGCCGTGTGCTATATTAGCAAATGGACCGCCGTGAACTAAAGCAGGAGTATGTTCTAATGTTTGAACTAAATTAGGCTTTAATGCATCCTTCATAATTAAAGTGACAGCTCCTGTAGCATTTATATCATCAACAGTAATAGGCTTCTTATCATAAGTATATGCAATAACCATTTTGCTTATTCTTTTTTTAAAATCAGCTAATGAATCAGCTAAACAAAATATAGCCATCACCTCAGATGCTACAGTAATATCAAAATGGTCTTCTCTTGGAATGCCATTAGTTTTACCACCAAGTCCAATTATTACATTTCTTAGACTACGATCATTTAAATCTAAGCATCTATGAATGACAATTCTAGTAGGATCTATATTTAATTTATTTCCTTGATAAATATGATTATCTAGCATAGCTGCGATAGCATTATTAGCTGTTGTAACAGCATGAAAATCACCAGTGAAGTGTAGGTTAATATCTTCCATAGGAACAACCTGAGCATAACCACCACCACAAGCTCCACCTTTAATTCCCATAGTAGGACCAAAGCTTGGTTCTCTTAGTGTAACAATAACATTTTTATTAAGTCTATTTAAAGCATCAGCTAAACCTATTGTTGTTGTAGATTTTCCTTCTCCTGCAGGAGTTGGATTTATTGCAGTAACTAAAATAAGTTTACCTTTTGGTTTATCGTTTAAATAATTTAAAGATATTTTTGCTTTATATTTACCATATAATTCTATATCATCTTCATTTATATTAAGTTTAGATGCTATATCTTTTATATTATTCATTTTTGATTGTTGAGCAATTTCTAAATCAGTAAGCATATTATCATATCCTCCTTTTAAAAACAATCTAGTAATATCATACCATAAAATATAACTAAAAAAAAGAATAAAAACCATTTGTTCTTATTCTTTAATTATTATGTTAATATTCTTATATTATTAATTACTAATCTTTTTATTTAATTTAGCTATTTCATTTCTATTAGTTAATATTTCATTACTAATTTTATCAGTCTTATATTTTATTAATCTTCTATTTTTATTTGATTCTGATGTTTTAAATTGAGATATTGAAAAAATAACAGGTATTGCAAAAATGATGATTAATAAAATTAAACAATCCATCTGAAATTTATCTTTAAGTTTTGTTTCATAGTAAAGTAAATATAATAAAGATGAAACAAGAGAAATAATAAAATATGCAAATAAATTAAGTGCTTTAGAAAGAATATATCTTCGTATTTTTCTACTATATATTTTATTATATAATAAAATACATGTGATAGAAAAATAGAAAATAACTAGAAATAATTCAATAGTAACAACAATATTAATATAATTAATTTTATTAAAAAAACTAAACTTTTGAATCAAATATAATACTTGTGTATTTATAGTAGAATAAAGTAATCCGTCTTGATCAAATAAAAATATTTTCGAACAATAACCAAATAAAAGAAACAATAATATTGTTAATATAAATCTTATAAATCCTTTTTTCACAATTCCAAAAAGTAAAACAATAATCATACATAATAAAAAATAATATCTTGAATAATTTGTAAATAAAACAAATGATATTATAGTACTTATTAAAAATAAAATGATAAGTTTTATAATAGTAATTGTTTTATTTCTATCTAAATGTTTTTGCATCTTATCTATAGTTAAAGTTTTTTCTGTTATTTCATTTTGAAGTGATTTAATTCCTTCTAGATTTTTTTGTCTTTCAGTTGCTTCTCTTAGTAATCTATCTTTATTTATTTTTTCTAAATGTTCTTTTTTCTTTTCAGTATAAACATCTGATATTTTTTCATATTCCTCTTTTGGTGCATTTTCCTTAATATGATTAATTAAATCCTCACTATAATTGTCAAATTTTGTATAATTTTTAGTAATACAAATTAATTTTTGTTCATATATTTTCCAAGAATTAGATGTTCTCAACATATTTTCAATTGACTCGTTGGCTTTATTATAATTACCTTTTGATAAATAATATTTAATAGTTTTAATACCATTATCAATAATACCATCCATTATTCTATCTTGAAGTCTTTTTTCTTGTTCCTCACTTTTAATTCTAGCAAGTCTAGCTGCTTCAATTTCAATTTGAACATCAAGTTCCTTCTTTTTTGCATCTTCATCAGTTAATAAACGTTTTAATGAATAATCGATCACTGTAAAACTTTCTTCAATATCATTATTGGCAAAAATCCATTGATTCTTTTTTAAATATAAATCTATGGGTCCATTATCATAATCATCGATTGGTGTATCATCAAGGTTAATTGTTAAAAATTCTTGTTTCAAACGAATGGCACGATATATTTCTGCCTCAACATTTGCAGAATCATTTAAAACATTTTTTGAAAGCAAAACTATCATAACTCTACTTTCATTTATTGCCTCATTAATTTGATTAGTCCAAGGAATACCACTAATCATTTTCGAATCAGACCAATAAGTATATCCAGCCTCATCTAATTTTTTTTCTAAAGCTGTTAAAAAATCTTTATCTTCAGATTTATGTGAAATAAATACGTCATATTTTTTCATAAACTTTACTCCTTAAAAATTAAATATTTTATTTTAATTTTATAATACATAAATTAGAATTTTCAATAATAGCTGGTAAATTATCCATTAAATCAAAATCTTTTATAAGAATTTGTGATTCTTTTTTTCTTTCCTCAGGTGTTATCATATCCCAATCAGAAAGATAATTTTCTAATTCTAATATCCCTTTTAAAGATAATATGTTAGAATGTAACTTTAAATCTGTTTTTTTTCTATTATATTTATTATTTTCAAAAATTAATCCTTTTTTCATTGGATGAATACCATTTAGTATTTGAAAATTATTCCAACGGTAATGTTCTAGAATTCCTAAATTAATCCTTTTATTTGAATAATCATAGCAGTTCATATCAAGATTTCTATTTAAATTATTATTTGCATAAATTTTATAATATTCTGAATTTGAAATTTTTTTATCAGTTGAGCCTTCAATTAATGTTAATCCAATCAAATTTAATTTAGTAATTATATTCATTGCTGCTGATCTATTAGAATTCTTATCCATTAATGATAACTTACTCCATAAATCATCTACATCTAAATCATTATTACAATATTTTTTGGTATAAAAATAATTAACCATCTTAGCTAAATCATCTAGTGATTGGTCTATTATTATTCTTTTAGATAAAATAAAATCATTTTGTCCATATATTAAAATATTTCTATTTTTTAATTCTTGTAAATTAAACTGATTATTTATAGAAAATCTAACATAAATTTTATAGTTATTTATTTGAAGATTCTTAAGAAAATCATCAAATTCAATCGCTTTTTCAAAATTTATTTTATCATCATTATAATCAATATAATACAAATTATAACTACCAATATTTTTTAGTATTTCTTTTTTTAAATTATAACTATTTCTATTTGAAGTAATAGAATTCAATTTAAATCTTGAAGGTTCTAAATCAAAATATTGTTTTTTTTGATTTAAATCATTAACAATTTCATCAATGTGCTTATTAACATAATATCTACCATTAAAATCATCTATTAATTTATTAGCATTTTAATCACAAATATAAAAATTTATGACATCATTAACCATTTGATAATTTGAAGCAATATTACATAATAATTGTTCTTGATAATTATTAAAACCTAAAAAGAAATGCTTGATACTTGTATCTTTTAAAATAGCCTTAGAATAATCAATTAGATTATCATCAATTTGTTGATATAAAGGATATTTAGAAATAAAATCTCTAGCAACTAAATCTGCCATATTATAAACAATAATGTTCTTACTATTATCAATATACTTTTTAACATCAAATAAATCATAATTTATAAATGCTTTATTATAAGTGGGTATAATATCATTTAATATATTCATAAATGATAAATTAGTATCTTCTTTTAATGATAGTGATAAAATAATAGTCCCTTTGGTTTTAATACCTGCAGAAATTAAGGCTTCTTTAGGATTATCACTATAGATAAAGCAATATTGTTTACACGAATATTTTCTTGCTTGATTTTTTAAATTCAAATTATTATTTAGAATAATAATTGATTGCATATTTAAATTATTAATTGATGATAATTGTTCAAGATCATCAACAATTACAATATAATGTGGTTTTCTTTTAATTAATTTAGCTCTAAAATAATCCTTAAAACCAGTGAATAAAGTTAAGATTAAAATATATAAAGTGTTAAATGAGGAAAAAAACCAAGCAAAACATATTGCTATAGTGTATAAAGTATTCGTCTTAATTATATTAGAAACTACACTTACATTCAAAAATAATGCAAAGCTTTTTAAAGTAACAACTGAAGTTTCAATAATTACTACAACTAACGGTACGTCTAAATTAGACTTATAAATCGCACAAAAATATAATAACCAGCTAACAATATAAACAGGTATAAAAAACCACAAAAGTGTTTTTCCTATTTTAGTAACTTTCTTTTTTATTATAATTACAGTGTTAATAGTATAATAAGAGTAACCAAAAAAGCTCAAATAACATTTACCAATTA
>CAZQOM010000009.1:0-11524 GCA_964595145.1 uncultured Anaeroplasmataceae bacterium
ATTCAATGTTTTCTAAATGTGAAAAATATTTTGTTTCATCTCCATATTTAACTGATACAGTTTTAGGAATAGAATTTACATCTAATTCAGCACTCATATCAGATAAATAGATTCTACTACCACTACTTAAATCAGAAACTTTTATTGTGATTATACTTCCTGAAGGTAAATTGTTGAATTCAATATTCTTAAAATCCTTTGAACCTGATGAAGTTTCATCTATTGTTTTTTCAGTTATCTCCTTACCATTAACATAGAAATACATTTTGTATTTTCTAGTACTTAACAATTTACTATCAGCAACTGCAATTCTAAATTTTAATGATGATAAATCAGATGAAACATAAATATTTTGTTCTTCACTATTTATTATACCAGAGTCAATTTTTCCTATATTTGCACTTTGGAAATATGTTAGTGCGTACTCCCAACCATTATTATGTGTTTCAAAAGTAAATAAATCATTTTCAATAACTGTAGTTGTTTTAACTTCAGGAGTTGTTTTATCTTGCGAACTCCAAACTTCATTAAATACTGCATTTTCTAAAGCTTCTATAGTAACAACAGCTTCAGTAACATCATCATAAATTTCACCTAATGCTACATTATCTTTAGTTATAGATACAGCTTGCATTGCTGTTACTTTAATTGTAGTTAAATCAACTTTTTGACCATATCTAACGCTTAATGTTCCAGAAATTGTAGTATTTGCAATTGTATAAGATACATCAAACCAATGTTGAGTCTTATTATCATTGATTTCATCAATTGCAGCCTTAGCAGTTTGATAATTACTTTCAGCTTCTGCAGATGATGTTGAAGACTTAATTAAATTAATATGAGTTGCAACTTCAGTATCAACATTTTCTTTAATTTCATTACTTTCAATTTGTGCTTTAATTGTAGTAGCATAATTAAATAAATTAACTATAGATCCAATAATATCAGATGCAGTTTGTTTAGTTGTATCAATTTCAACTTGATTATTACATCCATCGATATTTGTTTTATAATCAGTAACTATTTCATTAATCATATCATTTAATGATGAATCAATATTCAATTCAGTTACTAAAGAATCTAAAGAATCTTTAGCTACTTGTTTTGCTTTATTTAAAGTATCTAAAGCTATCGCATCATCAATTGCTTTAATTGCATCATTATATAATTTAACAATATCTTTAACAGTTGTTGCAGAATCGATATTTTCATCTGCAGTTGTAATTATTGAATTTATATTAGCTAATAATTCAGCATCAGATTCAGCATTATAAATTCCTTCAACTTCTGTTTTCTTATTTGTTAAATATTCTTTATAAATAGGTTTAGCATCTTCAGGTGTCAATAAAGCTTCTTCTTTTAATTGAACATATTCAGTGTTCCAATCACTTAATATATTTTTAATTTCTTCTAATGTAGAAGCATTATCAATTAATTCTTCTTTAGCAGAAGCTAAATCTCTTAAACTTTGAATATTTGCATGACTTTCATCTATAGCTTCTATAGCAGTTATAGCATCAGTTAAATTAGTATTAATTGCTTCTTTTGCTTCAGTTTTCTTTTCTTCTAAATATGTAGCATCATCTTTAACACTATCAATTAAAGCTTTAACTTCAATAACCTTATTTAATAATTCTTCTTTAGTATGGCTTGTTTCAGTAAATGTCATAAAATCATTTTTATATCCAACAATTACTGTCAAATTATATTCATATGTTTCGCCATTTTCAGTTGATGGTTGATAGTCAGAAATTTCACCTTTTAAATTAGTAATTAAAAATTCAATAATTTCTTCATTTGTCTTAATATTAATTTCTCTAGCTAATATTTCATCAACATTTTCTTTTGAATATGCATAATCAATATCTTTTTTCATATCTAAAATGAATTTATCAAATGCTTCTTTATTAGCATAAATATCATTTTCATCATTTTTAACAATTGTATAATTATCTTTATTTGCATTTTCAATTTCTATAACTCGATTTAAAGCATCTTCTTTATATAATCTTAATTCAGTAGCTTTTATTGTTTCAATTTCATAAAGTTCATCATATGCATAACTAATCATTTCAATAAATGCTTGAGTTTCACCTGTAAATTCATCAATAGAAGTAAATAAAGCAGTTCTCTTTGTTTGAATTAAATTCCAGTTTTCTTCAGTATAATCTTCACTATTAAAACTATTAACTAATTCATCAACAGAAGCTTTGGCGAAAAGCTTATATTGATCTAATGTTAAGTCAATATAGCCTAATTTAACATTATCTACAGTAAATCTGTAACTTTTTCCATCAGCTGAAACTAATTTAACACCATCAAGATTCACAATTTCTGATTCATAAGTTATATATGGTGTATTATTTATTTCAATTTTAACATCATATGCTTGTCTTGTATCATTCCAAACAAATTCATAATAAATATGATAAGTCAGACCATCTTCTAATTTTAATGGGCTAGCTAATTTTTTTTCTGTTTTTCCATCAATACGGTATAAAATATAAAGTGATTTTTGATCATCAACTTTTTCTTCATATGCTCTTAATCCAAATACTTCTCCATAATTTGTCTTAGAACTACCATAGAATTGTACGAAAGTCCAAGAGCCACCAACTTCAATCATTTCTAAATCAAATGAACCATAGAAGCTACCCATTAAATGAGCACCATATGTGATAGCAACTTCTGCTGTACCTCCATTAGTGTCAATTAATTCTACCTTTTTATCATTTTCATCACCTTTAATAATAGGATAATGTGTTTCATAATTAGTTTTTGAATTATTTGTACCAAATATTGATGAAGAACCATCCCAAGAACCATCCCATTGTTCTAATTTAGTATCTAATTCCATATCATTAAAATCTTCATTAATTAGATATGTAGCAACATGGATAGTACATGTATCACTAAGACCATTTGTAGTTGTTGCAGTGATTGTTACATGACCTGTAGAAACACCTACAACCTTACCATTTTCATCTACTGTTGCAATACTTTCATCACTACTTGTCCAAGTAATAGTTTTCTTTGATGCTGCTACTGTAGAAGGGTTTATAGTTGCTGTTAATTGTTTAAAAGAATCAACATAAATAGTGAAATCTTCATCAGAAATAGTAATTGATTCAATTTCTATTTCTGTCCAGCTTGCTTCTAATGTGATATCAGCTATAATAGCTGTTTCAAAATCAAATGCTTCACCATTTAATAACCAACCATTAAATGTATATCCTTCACGTACTAAATCAGTTGGTTTAATAATAGTTGTATTATAATTAGTTTCAATAGGATCTAAAGTTAAATCACATTTAGTATCAAATGTTACTGTATATTTATTAATTTCCCATTTAGCTTTTAATTCAATATCTTTAAATACTAATTTAGTAAAATCATAAGCTTCATCATCTAAATACCATCCTACAAATGTATATCCTTCTTTTGTTGGATCAGCTGGTTTTGATACTGCTGTATTATAATCTACTAAAGCTGAATCTAAAGTAGATCCACCATCAGTATTAAATGTTACTGTATATTTAATTGGATCAGGAGTATCGCTTCCTTCTTTCTTCCAACTAGCAATAATAGTTACTGTATCAGTTACTTGATAATTTTCAAAATCAAATGCTTCACCTTTATATAACCATCCTACAAATGTATATCCTTCCTTAGTTGGATCAGCAGGTTTAGTTACTTTACCATTATATTCTACTTCTACAGAATCAACACTTGTTCCACCTTGAGTATCAAATGAAACCATATATTTATTAATAATATAGCTTGCTGTTAAAGTTATATTAGAATTAATTGGAGTTTCAAAATTAAATTCTTCTCCATTTAATAACCATTTATCAAAACTATAACCTGTCTTTGTTGGGTCTGTTGGTTTTGTTAATGTTTCATTTTCACTAACTGTTACTGCATTAATCTCAGTTCCACCATCAGTATCAAATGTTACTGTATATTTAACTGGATCAGGAGTATCGCTTCCAGCTTGTTTCCAAACAGCTATAAGTGTTATATCATTTTCAACTGTAGTTTCAAAATTAAATTCTTCTCCATTTAATTTCCAACCTACAAATTCATAACCTTCTTTTGTTGGATCAGCTGGTTTAGTTAATGTAGAACCCTTATTAATCTCAATAGTATCAATACTTGTTCCACCTTGAGTATCAAATGTTACACTAACATGTTCTACCTCAACTGCTTTTTCAGTCCATTTTGCATATAAAACTATATTTTCTGTAATAGATTGATTAAAATCAAATTCATTAATACAAGCCTTTTCCTTATACCATCCTGCAAAATCATATCCCTCTTTTGTTGGATCAGCTGGTTTTGTTACTTTAGCATTTTTTTCAATTATTTGATATGCTATTCCACTTCCACCTTGAGTATCAAACATTACCTTAACATCAGATACTACGTCTACAGGTGGAGTTGGTTCTGGTGTTGGTTCTTTTTTAGAACTACAAGCAGCTAAACCTAAAGATAAAGATGCTAGTGCAACACCAAGAAAAATGTTTTTCTTTTTCATATTTCTATTCTCCTTTTTTTACTGTATTTTAACGTTTTTTCATGAAAACGTTTTACGCCATTTTTGATTATAACATTTTATTTAGTCATTGTCAAATGTTATAGACTAATATAAATTTTAAAATATAAAAAAACGCCTTAACCACATTACCTACTAGCTTAAGGCTGCTACCTTCTGATCCTGACCTGGTTCACCGTAGATAATTGATTAAGGACATTGTTATGATACCATAATCGTTATTAAATTTCAAGATTTATTTCTTAGCTCTTTGAAAAATAAACTAATAATATTAGAACATTCTTCTTCTAATATACCACCTATAACATTAACTTTGTGATTAAATGAAACATCAAATAAATTGATTACTCCTTGATGAACTCCAAAACGGTCGTTTTTAGCTCCGTAATAAACGTTTTTAATTCTTGATTGAATAATTGCTCCAGCGCACATTACACAAGGTTCTAAAGTGACATATATATCTACATCTTCTAATCTCCAACTATTAAGTTTTTTACAAGCTTTCTTTATAACTTGTAATTCAGCATGCATAGTAGAATCTTGTTTTTTTTCCCTTTTATTATAAGCCCTAGCTATTATTTTATTATTATAAACAGCTATAGCACCTATGGGTGTTTCATTTATTTTATATGCTTTTTCAGCCTCCTTTAAAGCCTCACGCATATAATATTCATTTATTTTTTGATTACATGACATTTTCTACACCTTGGTTCGTATGATTCTTTTTCACCAACTAATATAGTTGGATCATCATATTTAGCAGGTTTTCCATTAATAATTCTTTGAGTCATAGTCGCTTCACTACCACAACAAACACAAATGGCTGTTAATTTCGTTATACTTTCCGCCATAGCAAGTAAATTAGCTACTATAGGAAATGGATTACCTCTAAAATCACAATCAAGTCCAGTACAAATAACTCTTAATCCATTATTTGCTAAATCACGAATAACTTCTACTATATTATCATCAAAAAATTGAACTTCATCAATTAAAACTGCTTCAATATCATCAGTAATATATTTAGCTATTTGATCTGATGATGAAATATTTATAGCCTCAACCTTTCTTTGATTATGTGATACAACCTCAGATATAGAATATCTATTATCAATAGTAGGTTTAAATATTAAATACTTCTTTTTAGCAAAATCCATCCTTTTAACACGGCGAATTAATTCCTCAGTTTTTCCAGCAAACATTGGACCACATACAACCTCAATCCAACCTGATTTTCCTAAATTATAATGCATAATAACTACAACTCCTCTACAATAATTCAAAACAAAATTATTATATGTTATTTCATCTTAAAAATCAATTATTAAAACAAGCGATTTAAAAGAAATAATATAAAAAATAAAAATAGGTGTTGGAATATAAATTAAATATCCTAGCACCTTGTTATTATTTGATAAAAACATTATTTAAAATAAAATACAAATAAAATAATAAGAAAAAAAGCCCTAGAGGGCTGAATTTTCATTAATTATTTTTTACGCCATAACGTTTGTTGAATTTCTCAACACGTCCATCAGCTTGAGTAAATGCTTGTTTACCAGTATAGAATGGATGACAGTTTGCACAAGTATCAACACGAATTTCGTCTAACACTGAACCTGTTTCAAATACGTTACCACATGTAGTGCAAGTAACTTTAACTGTCTTATATTCTGGATGGATTCCTTGTTTCATCTCTTACACTCCTTCCGCCATGATTTTAAATCATAGTAAGTTTCCAAGATATTCTATCATATTACAAATAATATTGCAAGAATAAATTGTTAAATTTTTTTAATTTGTTTAAAGTTGAATGTCATTTGTGTAGCTCTACCACCAAACATTTCAACTAAAACAATCACTTCTTCTGTTTCTTGATTAACAGAAGCTATTTCAAATACCTTACCCATAAATGGTTCAGTAATAACCTCAATACGATCACCAACATTATAATCATATTGTGGTTTTTCAACTATACCTAAAGAAATTAAGATACGATTCATCTCTTCAACTGGCACAGGAACTGGTTTAGTACCTCCACCACTTGAACCTAAGAATCCTGTAACTTTAGGTGTATTACGAATCATAAACCATACCTGATCATCCATTTCGCCTTCAACTTCCATTTCAACAAAAACATAACCAGGGAATAGTTTATTTACTTTAAGTTTCTTTTTACCCTTTTTATCAGTAACTTCAACAGTTTCTTCTGGTACCATTACTTGATAAATCATATCTTGCATATTCATGCTTTCTCTACGTTTTTCAAGGTCTTGCTTAACAGCATTTTCATATCCTGAATAAGTACCAACAATATACCATCTTCTCATATACTGCCTCCTACTTGAATATTCTTGCAAGAATTTGAGTTATAAATGCATCATATAATAAGAATAATAACGCAAATATTACTAAGAATAATAATACACGAATTGAGTTTGCAACCCATTTACCAAAAGTTAACCAAGTAACTTTTTTAAATTCAGGTAATGCTGGCTTGAAAAATGGATATAAACCATAAACAGTAAATAAACCACCTAAACCTACAAGAATCCAACCAAATACAGTTGGATGATCACCTATTAACCAAAAATCTTCTCTAACTGTAAGTGTACCTGTTAAAATTAAACATCCTAAAACTAACACTAAAACTGAAAAAACTAAAAAAGCATAATTTTCCCACTTATGTGTTTCTTTTAGATATTGCCATATACGAGATGGCTTTTCTTGAACATTTTCCTTAATTGCCATAATTTTTTCTCCTTATTTTGTTTCTTTATGTAATGTATGCTTATTGCATGTTTTACAAAATTTTTTTACTTCGATTCTTTCAACTGTTTTTTGAGGATTCTTTGTTGTAGTATAATTTCTAGATAAACATTCCTCACAAACAAGTATAACCTTAGTTCGCAATATAATCCCCTCCAAACACCAAAATAAAAAAACCTTTAACGGTTTAATACTATTTTATATCAAACCTCAATATTAGTCAATATTTTTTCAATTTTTGCTTTAATTTTTTTGTATTTAAAATATACAATACCATAATCAATATTATATTTTTCTGCTATTTTAATAACTTTAACATTATTTATTATACACTCATTAAATAAATCTTTATCGATACCATCTTTTAAATTTAAATCTTTTTTAATTGAATCAATTAAAAGATGTTTATATTTTTTTGATTTAAATAATCTTTCATCTTGATAAACTGTTGTAGATTCTTTTAAATAAAGACCGCCATTTTGAATCAATCTTATACTTCTTCTTTTTAAAATTATTAAAAAATAAGAATAAAATCCGCATTCATGTTTATTATTATAGGTTTTTATCGCCTTATCAAGACACATATAACCCTCTTGTAAAAAATCACTATAAGGGATTTTTTGTAATAATTTATTATCATAATAAATTTTACTAATTAAATGCTCATATTTTTTAAATAAAAAATTATAAGCATATGAATTTCCTTCTTTAATTAAATATAATAATTCAAAATCATTTACATTAACATACATTGAAATTATTTTCTTAAAGCATATAATACAATCCCTGTACTCACAGAAGCATTTAGGCTATTTACATTACCTACCATAGGTATAGAAATCAAATAATCAGATTGCTTAATTAAAGTTCTAGACATACCAAATCCTTCAGAACCAATAATAACAGCTAAATTTAAATTTAAATCTATATCATTTAAAGATGTATTCCCTTTTGCATCAGTGCCACAAATCCAATACCCCGCCTGTTTTAAACGTTCAACAAAAGTAGATAAACTATTTACATAGGCTATTTTAACATGTTCTATAGCTCCTGTTGATATATGAGCTACAATTTCAGTTATAGAACAACTTCTATTTTTAGGTAATATAACTGCATCATATCCAAAAGCATCTACGCTTCTTAAAATTGCACCCAAATTATGAGGATCTTCAATACCATCAAGAATTAATATTCTTTTAGGAGATGTATTAATTAAATCAATAATATTTTCATCATATATTTTATAATCTATATGAAAAGCTCCATACCCTTGATGATTAAAACCAAATAATTTATCCATTTGTTTTTTATCCTCTATTTTATATTTAATTTTTTTATCTTTAAGTAATTCGATAAATTTACTATCTTTTTTTGCAGCATCATTAGAAATGTAAACTATTTCTAACCCATTATTCGCTCTTATTGCTTCTCTAATACAATTTTTACCATATATTTTTATCATAATACCACCATTTTGTTTTACAACAATAATTATAACAAATATTATATAAAAATTAAACAACTTTAATAAAACATTTAAAAAAAGCTACCTAAATTACTTTTTTTGATTTATCAATTAAATATATTTTAACTACAAATTTTATATAAACATAAACTATTGGTATTAAAAAAAGAGATCTAAAGATCCCTTTTTCAAATTAAAATTTAGATAAAACTTTTTGAATAAATTCAACTTGTCTTTTAAACCAAGGCACAATTGCTTGTAATAAACGCATTAGTGGTATTGATAATAAACATAACATTAATAAGAATATTTTAGCATGAATAGTTAATTCTTTAACTAAACCACCCTTAGTGGTAGAAATACTATCAACTGATACTCTATAATCTGTTACAACGCCACCAATAATTAAATTATTATCATTATCAACCTTTAATGTAGGAGCTGTTTTAAATGCTGCAGTATTATATACAAAATTAGTATAGTAGCCATCAATAACGCAATTACCAGTTTCAGCAATTTCTACTACAGGACAAATACTAGGATTTGATAATCTAACAGATGTATTATATCCATTTGTTGGAATTGAAGTGGTAAAGTCACTTGTAATATAATATGAAGCATCATATGGAACAACTTTTAATGCTAAATCATTATAATCAGTCATAATATCAGTTACGCCGAAATTTGTAGATGATATTTGTGTGTCAATACCATTAATTGTTACATAACCATCTTTATCAAATGAAATAGTAGGCATTTCAACCTTATAAGTATTAGATGATAAAGTACCATCTGCAGATGTAGGAGCTAATTTAGAACCATTAACTAAAAGTTCTTTAGTAAAAACATCTATTTTTAATGATATATTATCTCTACTTGATAAATTTGTTTTATATGTTTTATTCAAACTTTGTTCAGAATTAATACTAGATTTTCTAGATATAACAGTTAATTGGTCATTAACTATTTCAATAGTAGGCATAATACAAATTCTAACATTATGAGTTAATGTACCACCATATTTATTATAAAAGCCATAATAACTATTTGTTTTAGTTAAAGTTTTCATTACATAAAAATCTTTATATTTTAAATATCCATCTTCATCAAAACTAAATTCATCTTCAATACCAGCATAATATTTTATATCAACTAATTCGGTACCAAAATCACCTGTTTTTTGTTCATAGAATACTCTTTCTCCACCTAAAACAATATTACCATCATATGAATAAGAAATATTAGGGATTACAACTTCTTCACTATATAATACTTGTTTAGTATTAGCATCCTCTTTATATGCTATTGTACCATTAAATGTATAATAATATTTACCATTCTTTTGAACACAAGCAATGCTTATACTACTTTCATTAGCATTCTTTTGGAATCCAGTCAAATACTTTCCATCAACTACATAAGTATTAACATCACTTCGTTTAATACCAGGAAAATCGGTATATACTTCTTCTTTTAATGTAGAACTATAATATTCAGAAAAACCTACAACAGGTCTAAATTCTAAAAATTGTGGTAATAAAATAGTTATTAATAAGAAACAACCATAACAAATCGTACATAAAGTTTTTCTTACAGTATTTAATGGTTTACATACCTTAAATAATACCATTAGACATGTATGAGTTGCAGCAATACCAATAATTGTTTGAATACTAATAGTATCTAAATCTAAACTATCGGATAATCCAAATATTAATAACGATATAATCATTATCGTCAGAGCTCCAGGCAGAGCACCTTTTAATATATTTGCAAGGAAATTACCATCTACTTCTTTATTATTAGGTTCTAATACTAATACAAAAGAAGGTAAGCCAATAGCAAATAAATCTATCATCAATAATTGGTTAGTTGAAATAGGATAAGCTCCACCACTCGTCATTGCTTGAATTGCAAGTAATAATGAGAAAATAGTTTTAGTTAAGAATAATGATGCAACATTAGTAACATTATTAATAACTCTTCTACCCTCAGATACTACCTTAGGCATTGAATCAAAATTAGAATCAAGTAAAACCAAGTGACTAACATTACGTGCAGCCTCACTACCAGAAGCTATAGCAATGGAACAATCAGCTTCTCTTAAAGCTAATATATCGTTAACACCATCACCTGTCATCGCAACCTTTTTACCTTCTTGTTTAAGTGTAGTTACTAATAATTTCTTTTGAGAAGGAGAAACACGACCGAAAACAGTATATTTTAATGCAGCACGCTCTACTTCTGCATCACTTAATCCTTCTAATGAAATATATTCATTAGCATTTTCAATACCTGCACGTTCAGATATTTTAGAAACAGTAAGTGGGTCATCACCTGATATAACTCTTACTTCAACACCACTTTCTTTGAAATAATTAATAGTTTTTATTGCATCTGGTCTAATATTATCCTCAATTAAAATTAAAGATACAACCTCAGCCTGACTATTAGGCAATTTTTGATTTTCAATAGTTCCATTAAAATGGGCTAGACATAATACACGATATCCTAAACTAGCATTCTTTTGAACTTCTTTTTTAACTTGTTGATATTGTTCTTTTAATACATATTCAGGAGCACCTAACGCAAATGTTCCCATTTTATCAAATGTAACTGCATTAAACTTTCTTTGAGAACTAAAAGGGATAGTTTCAACATGCTTAATTCTTTTATTTAAACCAAATTCCTTTTGTAAAGCTACCGCAGTTAAATTACTTTCATTTAATGCATTA
>CAZQOM010000009.1:11534-22384 GCA_964595145.1 uncultured Anaeroplasmataceae bacterium
TGTAAGACCAAAGAATGTATTATAATCTATAACTTTTTTAACACTCATTGTACCATCAGTTATAGTACCAGTTTTATCCAAACATAATACATTGATTCTTGCAAGCATCTCTATACAATATAGTTCCTGAACTAATACATTATTTTGAGATAACTTAATTACACCAACAAATAAAGCAATAGATGTTAATAACCAAAGTCCAGATGGAATCATACCAATCATAGCACCAGCTGTTTTTCTTACAGCTGTAACATAATTGATATCTGGATTAAAAAATTGTAATAAGAATAGTGTAATACCCGTAACAATAATTACTGGAGTCATACCCCAAATAATCCATTTTAATGATTTTAATAGATCTGAATTAGGTTTACGATATAATTTTGCTTGAGCTGAAAGTTTTTCAATATAATTATCCTTACCAACTTTATCAACTCTAGCACGACAATTACCTGAAACAACAAACGAACCAGAAAATAATAAATCACCAGGTTTTTTTATAACCGCATTACTTTCACCTGTTAATAATGATTCATTAACTTCTAAAGAACCACTAACTACAATACTATCAGCACAAATTTGATTACCAGCACTAAGCACTAATAAATCATCTAAAACCACATCACCAACGCCTACTTCCTGTTTAAATCCATTACGGATTACAACAGCGCTAGGAGCTGATAATAATGATAATTTATCAATAGTATTCTTAGCTCTTAATTCCTGATATATACCAATACCAGTATTCGAAGTAACTATAACAAGGTATACTAAATCAGTCCAAGCTTGAATAGACATTAACCATATAGCAATAGATAATGTTAAGATGTTAAAGAAAGTAAATATATTAGAAAATACAATTTTTTTCCTAGACTTTGTAGAACCTTTTTTAGTTTCATTAACTAAATTGTCTAATACTCTTTTTTCTACAATTTCATTTGGAAGACCTTTTTCAATATCAGTATCATATCTTTTGATATTTTCCGGGTTTTTCTTCATAGATTTTCTATGATTTTTAACCATCTTATTATATTCTTTTTCTTGTATTTTTTTCTCTTTTTTTTCTTTCTTTTCTCTTAATTTTTTAGCAGTTTCACTTTCAATATATTCTTCTCCGATAACTTTAATTTCATCATCTTCTAAATCTGAAAATTCTTCTGCTTCTTCAAGAACTTCATCTTCTATAATGTTTTCTTCTAACAAAGTATCTTCTTCTAAAGGTTTTTCATCTTTTTTAACTTCACGTTCAGAAAAAATACTCTTATCATCAAAAGTTGCCATAATTACCTCCTCTAATTAACGCTTAAAGAAATATTAATTAATTCCTCTAATCGATTTATATCACTAGTTAAATATATATAACCAATTAACGCTTCAAACCCTGTAGCATCTAAATAATCTATTAAATCTACATTTTTTCTTTTAGTATTTATAGATGAATTTCTACCACGCTTAAATATTTTCATTTCAGTTTCAGTTAATATATTATTTTCTAAAAAATAATGTATAACCGAAGCTTGAGCTTTAGCGTTTGTATATATAATAGCTTTTTTATGTAAATCATTTACTTTACCATATCCTAAAGACATAACATATTTTCTAACATAAACCTCATATATTGCATCTCCAATATATGCTAAACTTAAGCCATTACATAAATTAGCATCCATTATAATATACCTCTTTTAACAAGCTCATTTCGATAAATATCTGCTTGTTCATAATCTTTATTTTTCCTTGCATCATTCCACTTTATATAAATATTTAATTCTTCTTCTAACATTGGATTAACAAATAAATTAATACCTAATACATTTAATATTTTAGATAGTGTATTAAATTTCTTTAAAACAATATCTAAAGATTTATTTCTAATTGAAGCATTTAATTCCTTAACTATACTTTCAATAAGCATCATAACATTTTGGACATTAAAATCTTGATTCATATATTCTTCAAATAAATTCAAATCATCTGAATTACAAGATTCATCTTTAATATCATTTAATTGAATTTCATATAATCCTTGTTTATAAGCTCTTTGCCATTTAATAAATGCTGCCTCATATTGACTATAAACCTCATCTGAATAAGAAAAATTATTTCGATAAGGAGTAAAAAGTAGTACCATCCTTAAAATCATACCAGCTTGATCATTTTCTAAATCTTTAACATAAATAACATTCCCCTTAGATTTAGACATTTTTTCGCCATTAAATTCTAATCTACCAACATGCATCCAGTATTTAGCTAAAGAATTATGATACAAAGCCTCATTTTGAGCTATTTCATTTTCATGATGAGGAAATTTCAAATCCATACCACCACCATGAATATCTATTTGACCACTAAATAATTTATGATTCATAACAACACATTCTGTATGCCATCCAGGTCTACCACTACCAAATGGAGAATCCCATTTAATACCGACAGTTGTTTTTTTCCACAGTGAAAAATCTAAAGGATTTTCTTTTTTTTCATTAACAGTGATTCTAGCACCCTGTTCTAAATCTTCACTAACCTGATTAGATAAACATCCATAACTTGGAATACTATTTACTCTAAAGAATACATCACCATCAACCTCATATGCATAACCTTTATCAATTAATTCTTTAATGAAAGAAATCATTTCATTAATATATTCTGTTGCATGAGGAATATAATCAGGAAATGTGCTACCTAATTTTTTTACAGCTTTAAAATAACATTGTTCGTAATGTTTAGCAATTTCTTCTTCTGTTTTATTTTCCAATATTGCTTGATTTATTATTTTATCATCTACATCTGTGATATTTGAAGCATATTTTACTTCATATCCTAAATATTCTAAATATTTTTTTACCATATCGTAAAATACAACAGGTCTAGCATTACCTATATGAATGTGGTTATAAACTGTAGGACCACAAACATACATATTAACTTTACCTTTATTAATCGGAATAAACTCCTCAAGCTTATTTGATAATGAATTATATATTTTAAGTCCCATTTTCACATCTCCTATAACTAGCATAAAAAGGAGCAACGGCTCCAATTATGCTTTTAAAATTAAATCTCTAATTTTTTGAGAGTATGTAGTTAAATCTTGTGAAACTGTACAATCATTTAACATAACACCCTCGTGTTCATTTTCAACAACTATTTTTTCGCTATAAGCTATAACATCTATAGTATCAGCACTCTTAGTACCAATAATACCAACACCTAATGAATAATAAGCTTTTTGTTCAATCTTTTCATCTTCTTTAGCGTCTTCAGCTAATTTAGTAAATTTAACCTTTATTCCACTTTCTTTTGGTACATAAATACATTTTTTATAGCTTGAAACATTTTGATTATCAGTAAATCCGGCAAATCCACCAACATATGCAAAATATGTATGGACTGCAGAAACATCAACATCACCAATGCTTACACATTGTTCTACTTTTGATGAATTATGAATATTACCACCATTAAATCCACCAACACATAACTTAAATGTTTTTTTACCATCATTTGATACATTTTCAGGCTCACTAACCACAATATCAACTTTAGTATAACTATCTATAATACCTTTTGCAGAATCATTAACACCACTAAATCCACCAATATATAAACATCCGTCACTATTTGATGTATATGATATTTTAGCATTTAAACTACCTGTTACATAAGAATTAGTAATTTTTGAATTTTTGTTTTCACCAATAAATCCACCAACATACATTTTTAATCTAGCATCATTAATAGTTAAATCAAAATTTTCTACTGCACAATTATCAATAACAGAATTTTCAGCTTGACCTACAAGTCCACCTATATAACCATATGATGAAGTTTGGCCTGAATGGCTAAATTTAGGATTTAATACTGTTACGTTAGAAATTTTACAATTTTTAACATAACCAGCTAATGCACCTAAATAAGTATTACCACGACTTGATGAATATTCTGGAGCTTCAATAACTAAATTTTTAACAGTAGCATTAGTCATATATCCAAATAATCCAGTGTACTGATTACTATCATATTTTAAATTATAAATTTTATGACCATCACCATCAAAAGTTCCTTGGAAAGAACTACTAGAATTAAATATTGATGATAGAGTTCCGCCACAATCTATATCTGTAGTTAATTTATAATAAGCATCTTTTGTTTTATTCATACCTAATAGCATATCTAAACTATCAACTAAAATAGGATCATCAGCATTTTCGCCAGTACTTAATGTAGTAACATCCTTTGTAACTAAAGTTTTTTGAGTACCACTAGAAGAAATAATTAACTTAAGTGTATATAATGTATCAGCAGTTAAACTAGAAAATTCAACTTTATTACCACTTAAATTTTCTTCTGCAGTTGCAGGTTTAGAAATAGTAACATCTTTTCTTGAAATTTCTTTTACCTCTTCTCCTGTACTACTTATAGTTACATAAGATTTTACAAGACCATTATATAAATCGTGTTCTGTTGTATCCTTAAATTTAGGAGTTACAACAATATCTGTTTTAAAAATTTGAATATCTAAAGTACCCTCAATATTAGGTAATTTATTTTTATTACTACATCCTGTTAATAACAATATAACAGTTAAAAGCAGTGTAGAAGTTAATGTAATTAAACGTTTCATCATAACCAAATCCTTTATATATATACTTCTTAAATATTATATCTTAAATTTGGTTTTCTAGCAAGAACAAATAGCATATTATCTGTTTTTATTTATAAAAAAATATTAAATGATTTGAATTTTAATACCTATAGACTTTAATTTATTTAAAATATCGTCATATCCTCTTAAAATATATTCAAATTTTTTTATTATAATGTCATCATCATAAAATATAGCAAATAACATTAAAGCTGCACCATGTCTTAAATCACAAGCCTCTAATTCGTTAATATTTTTTTTATTAAATCCACTTATCTCGCATAAATTACCATCTATATTACAAATTGTTCCACATTTTTTCAAATCATAATATATTTGCATTCGGTTTTCATAAATAGTCTCTTCAATTCTTGATACTCCTAAAGTATTAAGCATTAATACTCCAAATATTGGCTGTAAGTCTGTTGGAAAGCCTGGATATATATCTGTTTTAATATTTATATTTTTTCCATAGCTTTTTTTTGCAAATATTTGATTATCTGTATATGATATATTAAAACCAGCTTCTTTTAAAATTTCTAATGGAATTTTTATATATTTTGTATTTACTTTTTTTATTATTAAATCTCCTTTTAATAATCCTAAAACAGTATATGTCATAGCTTCCATTCTATCAAAAATAACATTATGCTTTATATTTATAAATTCTATATTACTTTTTTTGTAATATAAAGTATTATTATTTAAATTAATATAATAACCAATCTTTTTTAAAAATAATAATACATCTAATCCTTCTGGTTCAAATAATGTATTATTTATAACACATTCATTTAATCCTAAACAGCCTAAGACTAAATTAATAGATGCACCTACACTTTGTTTTTTTAATTTAATATTAGCAGATAATATCGTTTTATTTTTATAAATAATTAATTTATTTTCTTCTATTTTATATTTATATCCTAAATCTAAAAATCCTTTTAAATGTATATCTATGGGTCTATTTCCTATTTTACAACCGCCAGGTAATAATATTTCACATTTAGAAAAAAGTGTTAAAAAAGGACCAATAAAATAATAAGAACCTCTTATTTTTTTACATTCATCCAATAATAAAGGCTTATATATTAAATTAGTATTATCTATAAGAATACTGTGTCTTTTAAATAAAACTTTACAATTTAAATATTTTAATATATTACATAAATCATAAACATCACTAATTCTTGGCACATTTCTAAAAAACACCTTCCCCTTAGCAAGAATACTTGTACATAATAATGGTATTATAGCATTTTTAGCACCTGATATATAAACACTTCCTTTAGGAGTACTACTCATAACATTAATATCCACTTTATCACCTGTTAAATGTTATGCAAAAAACTATAAACTAATGATTTAAACTCTTTTTCTATTATTTAAATGTAATCCTATATCATCAATTTCTTTTTCAATAACAGTATTTGAATTTTTAGCCAGTTCATTTGATTCAGCTATAATCTTTTCAAAATTTTCCTTTCTCATTTTTTCTATAATCTCGTTATCAGATAATTTCTTTTCACTATTATTAATTGATTTTGACAAAAACAAAGAAGCCTTAGCACAGGTTGGACCTGCAAATTCATATAAAACTGATGAAGATAAAATAATTGTTGATAAAAGTGAGCCTGACTCAGCTGGAAGCATTCTTTGTCCTAATACTGCAAGCCCGATAGCAACACCAGCTTGAGGAATAAGCGCTAAGCCTAAATTGTATTTAATATTCTTAGGCTGTTTAGTAATTATACAACCTAACAAAGAACCTAAATATTTACCAATAATTCTAATAAAAAAATAAGCTATACCAATAATTCCTACATTAAGTAATGTTTTTAAGTTAAGCTTCATTCCTGATAATACAAAAAAAAGTAACATTATTGGTGGTGTAAAATTATCTATTTGATGAAATAAATAAGTATCATCTGTTATATTTACATAAACAGTACTAAATATCATACAAGCAAGTAGTGGAGAAACATTCATTAAAGAACAAATTGCAGATAAAATAATTAAAGCCATTATAACTATTATTAATCTACTTTCTTTACTTCTTTTAGGATTTAAAACTAATCTAAGTATTACCGCAAGAATAATGCCAATAATTATTGATAATAAATTATATCCAATTGGTTTTAAAATATCGATTATAGAAATACTACCATTAGAAGCATTTGCTATAGATGTTGAAACACTAAACGCAAGTAAACAAACTATATCATCTAACGCAACAACTTGTAATAATATATCAACAAAATCCCCCTTAGCTTTATATTGTTTAATAGTCATCATTGTTGATGCAGGAGCTGTAGCTGATGCTATGGCACCTAATATCAATGAAAATTGCCAAGTCATTTTAAAAATCAAAACCATTGATAATGTTATTACAAGCATAGCTGTTAGTGATTCAAATACAGTAATTATAATAACTTTCATACCAGCTTTTTTTAAAACTTCTTTTTTAAAAAATTTACCAACCCCAAAAGCTATAAAGCTAAGTGCTATATCACTTATAAAATCCATATTTAAAACCATATCCTCAGATACAAACTTCAAACAATATGGGCCAATTATAATACCACCTATAATATAACCACTAACATTAGGCAATTTAAGCAATTTAGTTATTCTTGTTGCAAAAAAACCAACAAGCAGCATAACACCTAAAGTAATAAGTATTTTTGAAGTATTTGTTAAATCTTGATAAAAACTAAAATTAATCATAGTATAACCTCTCTTTTGAAATTTTCTACTTGATTTTATTCTCCTTTTATATTAAAATCAATTAATAATAAATTAGATAGTTATAAATTTTTTTTATATCTGGAGGAAAATATGATTACACAAAGATTACAAACATTAATAAAAGTTGCTGAATTAAAAAACTATTCAAAAGCTGGAGAAAAACTTAATTTAACACAACCTGCAATAAGTACTCATATTAAACAATTAGAACAAGAACTTGATGTAAAATTATTTAGAAGAACTAATCATAATGTCGAATTAACTGAAGAAGGTAAAATAGTAGTAAAATACGCAACAAGACTTAGCAATATATATACTAATTTAAAACAAGCTTTACAAAATAATAAAGAAAATATAAAACAACTTAATATTGGTTTAACCCCTTCAGCTGAAAGTAGTATTATTAGTAGAATACTCGCCAAATTATCTTTAGAAAAAGAGAGTTTACATATAACAATTATTTCTGATACTATAAAAAATCTTTATACTAAATTGAAAAATTTTGAAATTGATGTAGCTGTTGTAGATGGTAAAATCGTTGATAGTCAACTTAATTATATTTTATTAGATACCGATTCTTTAGTACTTGCAATATCAAATCAAAATCCATTATCAAAGAAAAAAATAATTTCAATTGAAGATTTAAAAAAAGAAAAACTTATTCTTCGTTCTGAACAATCAGGTACAACAGAATTATTTGAAAATCAATTATTAAGTTGTGGAGAAGAAATTAATAATTTCGATGTTATTATGCAAATTGACAATATCGCAATGATAAAAGATTTAGTTAAGCATAATTATGGAGTTTCTATTTTAGCTAAAAGTACTTGTAAAAGAGATGTAGAAAAGAAAAAAATAAAAATAGTATCAATTGAAAATCTAAGTATGATTAGAGAATTAAATATAGTATATCATAAGGACTTTACTCATACTGACATTTTAAGCGAGATTGTAAACTTATATCAAAATACTAAATATGAATTAGATAAAATAAATGAGTGAAAAAAAACCTCAAAAATTGGTTTATTATCATCCAATAATTGAGGTTTTATTTTAAAAACAATTTAATTATCTTTTCCTTATTTTTTGTGTAAGATGTATATCTCATAGGTAAATCAATCCAATTAGCTTTTTTCAATATAGATTTATAATGACTAAAAGTTTCAAAACTTTTATTACCATGATAGCTACCTATTCCTGATTTTCTTATTCCTCCAAAAGCTATATTATGATTAGCTAAATGAATTACTGTATCATTTATACAACCACCACCAAAAGCTATGTTTCTAGTAATATAATCAATATTTTTTTTATCATTTGAAAATAAATATAGAGCTAAAGGATCAGGATTTCTTTTAATAATAGATAATAATTCATTATTATCATTATATTCTAAAATAGGTAAAATAGGACCAAATATTTCTTCTTGCATAACACTAGATTCAAGTTTTGAAAATATTATTGTTGGTTCTATTTTTAATTTATTTTTATCACTTTTTCCACCATAAATTATATCTGAAGAATTAAGATAATCTAATAGACGATTAAAATGCTTTTCATTTATTATCTTAACATAATTTGAATTATTTAAACTATCAGGATATAATTGATTAATGTATTTAATTAATAAATTAATGAATTTATCCTTTATTTCTTTTTTAACAATAACATAATCAGGAGCCACACAGGTTTGACCTGCATTTAAAAATTTACCAAAAACAATCCTTTTACACGCCAAATCTATTTTAGCTGTCTCATCTACTATTACAGGACTTTTACCACCTAATTCTAAGGTAGTCGGTATCAATTTTTCTGCAGCTGTTATCGCAACTTTCCTACCTACGTTTATACTTCCTGTAAAAAAGATATAATCAAAATCTTGTTTCAATAATTCTTCTGCAACTCTATAATCTCCTAAAATAACACTAACGTATTCTTTTGGAAAAACATCATTAATTATTTGAATAATAGCTTCATTTGTATTATTTGAATATTCAGATAATTTTAAAATTGCAGTATTTCCACTAGCTATTGCACCAACAAGAGGTTGTAAAGAAAGTAATATCGGATAATTCCAAGGACTTATAATTAAAGTATTACCATATGGAACAGGTAATATGTAACTTTTACTTTTAAATTGTGATAATGGAGTCTTTTTCTTTTTTATCCTACCATTTTTATTTAAATTTTTAATTTGATAAGAAATATCACTTAAAACAAGTCCTATTTCACACATATATGTTTCTGTTTTTGATTTGTTTAAATCTTTAAATATACCATCATATAATTCTTTTTCATATTCTTTAATCTTATCTTTTAAAGTTCTTAAATATTTTTTTCTAGTTTTAAAAGATAATGTATTTCCATCATTAAAGAATTTTTTTTGAGATTCTAATATATTTTTCATATTATTCCTCTAAAGCTTTATCTAAACCAATAATTATAAAAAATATAGCTAAACTAATAAATATAGCACCTAATACATCAGTAGTCCAATGCATTTTAGATAAAATTCTACCTAAACTACATAAAATAACTAATATAGAAACTCCACCATAAGTTATTATGTTATATTTCAATTCATTAGTATTTCTTTTTAATATAATTCTTGTTGTAGCAAGTAAAGAAAAACAAGCTAGCATAACATGAGTTGAAGGAAATGATGTTTGAGCACTACCATTAACCGCAATAGGACGGTAATTAATATCTATAAATTTATCAAAAATAAACCATATAATTATAATAAAAACAAAACCAAATCCTGTTAAAATAATATCTTTATCTACTTTAAATAAACTTTTTCTTTTATATAATTGATAAATACCATAAATTATTAATCCCAATATAAATAATATAGATATATAAAGAATTACATCAGAAAAACCATCCCAAGATTCATTATAATAATCTACTAAAAAAATCTTATTAAAATTATATAATCCTATTTCTTTATAAATATTACTAGCTTTATCCACACTCATTAATAATATTAATAAAATAAGGAAAATAAACAAAAATCCTAATCCCATTAAAGAATATTTATTTAATACTTTTTTTAACATTTTTATCACCATATATATTATACTTGTTACAAAAACTTTATTCAAGAAGAAAAAAAGTCTCAAATCGAGATTTTTGAGACTTTCTATTTTTATACAATTTACAAACAAATTAACGTTTAGAGAATTGTGGAGCACGTCTTGCTTTCTTAAGACCATACTTTTTACGTTCTTTACAGCGTGAATCACGAGTAACTAAACCTGCTGGCTTTAATATAGCACGATATTCTGGATTAACCTCTAGTAAAGCACGAGAGATACCTAAACGGATTGCTCCTGCTTGACCTGTTAAGCCTCCACCATAAACATTAACTAAAATATCAAACTTTTCTGTTGTTTTTGTAGCTTCAAGTGGTTGTAAAACATCTAAACGGATTGCTGCTGAAGGAATATAA
>CAZQOM010000010.1:0-3526 GCA_964595145.1 uncultured Anaeroplasmataceae bacterium
TCATTAATCATATTTGCTAATTCTATTTTAGATTTATCATCACCTAATCTAATGGCCAGCTTATACAAAGCCTCTGCAGTATTAATATTTCTATCTACATAATAGCCACATCTATACATTTTAGCTAAATATTTATATGCTAATGACTCTTCTTCTAAGGCAGCTAATTTATAATATCTATATGCTAGGCTATAATCTTGTTTTAAATATTTACCATTAAAATAATAATATGCTATAGTCATATATGCGGATACGCATTTATTTTCAATCGCTAAATTTAAATATCTTAAACCTTCTTTAATATCATCATTAGAAAATAATAATTTAGCATAATTTAGCATTGCAGTTTTACATCCTAAATCAGCAGATTGTTTAAATAATTGTTTTGTTTTAGTTAAATCTAGGCAACACCCTATGCCTTTAGAATACATCCAAGCTAAAGTATTTATAGCTGGTGGATAAGTTTTACTAGCTTTAGAAATAAGCATAAATGCTTCATCATATTTTAAATCAATACTATCAAGTAGTATACATCCTTTTTTATACATACAGTATATTGAATTTTCTTCTATACCTATATCTAATAATTTTAATGCTTCAAAATAATCTTCTTTAACATATTTACCTTTATAATATAAATCTGCTAATATAGCGTAATAATCAGGATTTTTATTATTCTTTATATATTCAATCAATTCTTTTTCTTTTAAATATTCTAAATTTAATTCATCAACAAAATCTAATTTATTTACATCTAAATATTCTTTAAAATATAAATTAATATAATCATTTATATTAGTTACATATTTCATTTGATCATCTTCTTTCATTTAAAAGAATTTATATTTAAATTATATCACGTTTTAAAATAAAAGCACTATATTATTTTAAAGTATTTTAATATTATTTATCATAACGTGACTTATCTAGTATTAAATGTTTTTTTGATATTTTATTAAACCACTAATATTTAAATATTATCAAAAAATAACAAAAAGGTGCTATAAAAAATTTAAATTTATTTTTTACAGCACCTTTTTTAGAAAGGAGGTTGACAAATTATAAGAAAGACAAGCTTTAAAGGAGGAATCGGCTTATCTATTACTTCTATTTTTAGAATTATGCTGATTAGCATAATGATTAGTTTGTTGTTATGTATGAGCAAGGCTTGATAAACCATTTTTTCTTGATATTTTTATTACTTTTTCAACCCGATAATTTCAACATTATCTTCTTCTAATGATTTATCATTAATAATTTCTTCATATTCATTATCATATTTTGTAATAGCATTAGTTGTTGTTTCATTAAAGAATTTTGCTTGTGATATATCTATTCCAACTAAAATATCTTCTTCTAATTGTGAATAATATTTGGAATTCATTTTTATAATTATTTTTGAATTACCTAATAAACCATGCACATTAACAACATCACCTAGTTTTTCAACCATTTCTTTTCTTATTATGAAAGAATATTCTTTATTTTTGTTAAATGAAGAACTTTTGTTAAATATTAAATTTTCTGGTCTTATACCATAGATAATTCTTTTTAAATTATAATTCTTTAATAATTCTTTTTGTTCTAAAGATAATAATATTTTTTGATTTGAACCATCTGGAATAAAATAACCATTTTCTATTTTACCATTAATAAAATTCATAGCAGGAGTTCCAATAAATCCAGCGACAAACATATTAACTGGATTTAAATATACATCATTAGGTTCGCCTATTTGTTGTATATATCCATCCTTCATAACAACAATTCTTGAGGCCATTGTCATAGCTTCAATTTGATCATGCGTAACATAAATTGTTGTTGCTGCTACATCTTCATGAATTCTTACAATTTCACTTCTCATAGCAACTCTTAATTTAGCATCTAGATTTGATAGTGGTTCGTCCATTAAAAATACTTTTGGTCTTCTAACTATTGCTCTACCTAATGCAACTCTTTGACGTTGACCACCTGACAATGCTCTAGGTTTTCTATCTAAGTATGGGGTTAATTTTAATATTTTAGCAGCTTCTAATACGCGTTTTTCTATTTCAGACTTAGGTGTTTTTCTAAGTTTTAAAGCATATGCCATATTGTCATAAACAGACATTTGAGGATATAGCGCATAACTTTGAAATACCATAGCAATATCTCTATCTTTTGGAGCAGTTGAATTAACTAATTTATCGTCAATATATAACTGTCCATAAGTTATTTCTTCTAAGCCTGCAATCATGCGTAGTGTCGTAGATTTACCACACCCTGATGGTCCTACAAATACAATAAATTCTTTATCAGCAATCTCAATATTAAAGTCGTGTACAGCATGTACTCCATTATCATAAACTTTATTAACATTTACTAGTTTAACTGTTGCCATATTATTTAATCTCCTTTAATATTTGTTCTTTAGTTCCCATTGCAGAAATTGCTCCATATTTTGTTGTTGTATATGCTCCTGTTTTACAAGCCATATCAAGCATTTCTTCATATGTAGTATTTCCTTCTAGTATTTGTGCTAAAAATGATCCAAAGAATGAATCTCCCGCAGCGGTTGTATCAACAGAGTCAACTTTATATCCTTTATTATAATATGTTTTACCACATTTTAAATATAGTTTTGCACCTTTTGCACCATACGTTACAAGCACAATTTTTACTCCTAATTCAAAAACTTTATTTATAGAATTTTCTTCAATTGCATCAAAAATAAATTCTAATTCATCTTGCCCTATTTTAAGAATTTCTGTATATCTTATATATTTTTTTACAACTTTTTTTAATACATTTAAGTCTCCCCATAAATTAAAACGCAAATTAGGATCAAAAGCTATTATAGCATTATTTTTTTTAGCTTTTTTTATTAAATATGTATGAACTTTTCTTGCTTGTTTCGTTTTTAATGCAACACTACCAAATTCTAAAATATCTTTTGTATTAAATTCGATTTTTTCAAAATCTGCTTTATTAAAATGTAAATCTGCTGCATTACTTCTATAAAAAGAAAATTCTCTTTCCCCTTCTTCTTTAAAACTAACAAAAGCTAATGATGTTTCATAATTTGTTGTTTGAGAAATGTATGTAGTATCAACATTTTCTTTTTTTAAAGTATCAATTAAAAAATCACCAAAACCATCTTTTCCTACTTTTGTTAAATATATAGCTTTTTGATTATATTTAGCAACTTGTACACATACATTAGCTGGTGCTCCGCCAGCATTTTTTATAAATTGATTTGTATTTTTCAGTGAATTACCACCAATAGATTGAAAATCAATTAATAATTCACCAATAGAATATAATTTACTCATAAAATTTAATCCCCTTTATAAAGATATTAGCCTCATTAGAATAAAAAGAAAAATTTTTATTACTAATTCCTAAAAGACGTACTGTTAATGCAACACTTTCATCTAAATATACTGTCATAATTTCATCTGATATTATAATATCTACATTATATTTTTTATTTTTGGAAAACACAAATGGAACAGTTGCTAAAGTATTACCATAGCGTATTGCGTTT
>CAZQOM010000010.1:3536-15427 GCA_964595145.1 uncultured Anaeroplasmataceae bacterium
TAATTTATTATTATTAGGTTCAAACGCAATAAGACAACTTCCTAGTCGATTATCACTTCCATTTACATTAAATGTTATACCAAAATCGCCCTTCTTATCATTTATTTCAAAGGAAAAATTAAATCTAGTTATATTTCTTTTTAATTTTTTAAAACAAATTGCTTCGAACTTTTCACCATTAAATCCAATATTAGATATTTTTTTATCAAAAATAGTTTTATATTCTACTTCATTAGAAATCGTATTTATAACATTATCAACTATTACTGCATTTAGCTCACCACTTGATGATTGATTTAGTTTGTGAACAACTAAATTACCTCCCCAATCAAAATCACCTTCAAAGCCACCAGTAAGATTTGCACACCATGCAAATGCATATAATTCATCTTCTACTTTCTCAATTCTTCCTGCATAAAAACCGCTTGAATCAATGCTATCGTTACTAAATCTATACCACTGTCCATCACTAGATGTACGGTATCTATAATGTGTTACTCTATTATCGCCTTGTTCGCTATATGCTAAATAATAATATCCATTATATTCAATATAAGAAGGACACTCCATATTATAACTTCCTTCATCATTATAAAAGAAAACTCCTGAATCAACCCATTCTTCAGAACTCGCAGAAAGTGTTTTTGAAGTATATCTTTTAATTACTCCAGAGTCATTTTCTCTTGTTGTTACTAGCATTTGATAAGCATCATCATCTTTATCATAATATACATATGGATCTCTAAAATCATTGCAATAACCATATAAATTAAAAGATTCATCTTTTACCCAAGTAATTTGATCTTTGCTTGTAGCATGACGTATAACTTCTATATACTTTAATCCAGTTTGATCTTGAGCATTATGACCAGTATAAAAACAGTGATAAGTACCAAATTCATCCTTAATAAATGACCCTGTACCTAATGCGGCATCTGGAGATGAATATTCTTCTTCAAAATTTATAGAAATACCTTCATCATTATAATGTAGGAAATCTGTTGTTGTTAACCTAGAAATGGGATGATAATACATACTATTTGTCCCTCTACTATTTTGAAGATGATATATATTAACTACACCATTATCATAAAAAGGCATTACATCGCCTAAAGTGATTTCTAATGTTTCTTCATATGATGATACTGGATAAATATCTATATTATCATCATTTTCTTTTTTCGAACATCCAAATGTCATTACTAAAAATAAAGAAGATATAATTAGTAAATAGATTTTTTTCATTTATTTACCACCTCTTTTATTTCTAGATTCCTAATATTTTTATAATCAAATTCATATAAACCATCGATAAATATTCTACTACTTATAGTTTCTTTACCATCATCAATAAAAATTTCAACACTTGAAATATCGATCAGTATTTTTATATGATTTTTACTATAAATATTATTTGTTCTTCTAACTAGTTTATTATGATTATTAGCATTAGTTGTATCTAGATAAATATATTTATTAAAATTAATAGTAATATTTCCATTATCACCAATAATTTTAAAATATCCTTCATTATCAAAATCAAAATCAATAATTATATTTTTTTTAATTGTTTCACCATTTAAAGAACTATTTATTTCAATTGGTTCTTGATATATATCATTATTTTTAATCGATAATATTCTAGGAATAGTTAAAGCACCTGACCAGCTATGATTTAATATATGTGTTACATAATCTTTTCCCCAAGTTTCCATCCAACCAATCATTATAGGTTTATCTATACAATTAATAAATTGTGGGGCATAAAATCCATCACCCTTATCTATTTCTTTTGTAAAATCAATATCCATTTTTTTATTTTCAAAATCTATATTACCTACAATAAAACTACTTGAATTTATGTTTTTAAAATTATTATTTTTCTCTAAAACATTAACACCAGAAACAATTAAAACATCCTTATCTCCAATTTGAGTGTAACTTGGACATTCCCCCATTTCACCTAATTCATATAATGGACCAATAGTAAAATGATATTCTAATTTGTCTAATGTTTTACCTTTTAATACAATTATAACTCCTTTATTTAAAATAACATCTTTTCCACCAACTAAAACGTAATATGAATCACCTTTTTTTATCGGAAAAGGATCTCTAAAATCTTTTCTACTTATATTATTAGGTAATAATTCATTATCAAAAACACATTTTGGAGTATCAAAGTTAATTCCATCACTAGATTTAGATAAATATATTTCTTCTTTTTTTATATCATTAAACTCATAGTGTACAGTATATATTGCGTTTATTTGATTATCAATAACAATAGCACCACCAGAAAAAATACTTGAATGTTCTAATATAGGTATTAATGCAACACTTTCATCTTTAAAATTAATTAAATCCGTACTTGTTGAATGTCCCCATATCATTGTCCCTGGCAAAGAATTATAAGGATTATATTGATAAAATAAATGATATTTTCCATTAAAATATACTAAACCATTAGGATCATTCATCCAACCTACTGTAGGCATTAAATGATATTTTAATCGATATTTATTATTAATTTTTCCTTTTTGATTATTAATATAATAATTAATTTCTTCTATTGTTTTCATAATTTACTCTCCATCATATTCAGTATTTTTTAAAGAAATCTTAATATCACTTATATTTATTGTCACATTTTTATTTTTTTGATTTTTAGTTGAGCCAAACTGCCATACAAAACAGTTATAAGCTTCTATATTATTATCAGTACCATAAAATGTGAATGTTTTTTCTTCCTCTGTAATTTCAAATCTATGCCATACCCATGTAGGATCCCAACCATCAGCTATAGGTGCAGCAAATACTACTTCTGTTTTAGCAGTAGCCTTAGCTTTAAATGTGATTATATAATTTTTGCCACTACCATCAAGATAAAAACTAGGGCTTGTTACTTTTTGTTCGTAATCAATACTTCCAAATTCTTCTATATAATATTTAAATCCACCATTAAACGTTTCAAAAGTACAATTGAATCCATCATTAGAATTTGTAAAATCAGATACATTAATATATTCTTTTTTAGTTCCTGTTAAAGTTGTTTTAACACTTAGATTTGACAATAAAATCTCATTTATATTTGTTCCTGATTGAACATAAATCCATAAAGAACCAAAATTGTCATCACTAACTGTAAATTCAATACTATGACTTGTTTGATTTATATCTTCATTTACATTGATAAATCCGTATTCTTTACCAACTGCATCCCATTGTTTATATTGAAATACTATATCACACTTCTTTAATTCTAATCTATTAATATCAAAAGATACCTTATAAGTATTACCGCTATTCATTTCTATACCAGTATTTAAAAACATTCCAGCTCGCCAATCATCATTGCTTTCTTTTGTGACTTCTAATTTAGCAGACTTTTCATCAGTCTTATAAGCATTTCCTTCAGTTCCATCAAATCTATTTTCAACAGTAAAGCTATTTAATAATTCTATTTCACCAGTCGGTTGATTTCTTTCTGTTTCAACATTATTTAATTTGAATTCTAAATCATTTGCTAGTTCACCTAATAATAACGATAATGTTATTGTACTTTTATTTTTAGTATTATAATTAAAAGTAATTATGTTATCCCCTTGACTAATAAACTGTTCATCAGCTAAATTACCATCAACCAAAAATTTAATAATACCTGATGCAGATGAAAAGAAATTATATCTTATTTGATAATCATAACCACTATCTAAATTAAATACTCTTGATAATTTTAAATCCTCTGCAACTTCACAATTTTGGGCTAAAATTTTATATTCATTGTTTTTCATTCCTGAACTATTTAAAATTGTATTTCCAGCCGTTTCAATATAAAAGCCATTAGGATTTGAAAAATCATAAAATACTTCTCTATCAATAACTGTAATATCAGATTTTTTTTCTGTTTTTAAACCACTTGAATCACAAATACTATAACTAACTTTATAATTACCCGCCTTATCAAATATTGCATATCCATTTGAAACATTAACTGAGGGAGAAACAGTTATATTCATATCTTTAGTAATGTCACCATCTTCTTTATCATAAGCTAATACTCCATCTAATAAATCAACTGATGAATATACAATACATTCTATACTACTAACTCCTTCTATTTTCGGAGCTGTATTACTATCATTTTTTTTACAACCAGTTATTATAAGCAATAAAACAAGTGGTAATATTATTTTTTTAGTCATAAACAATTCTCCATTCTAATTATCTTCTTTTAATTTATTTTTTAATTCTTCTTCACTTATTCCCAAAACCTTAGCTTTTAAATGATAAAAATTTTCTATCATTAATTTTTGACTAATAAAAGGAATAAAATATAACAAAAGAAGCAAAATATATGGGAAATATAAAATTAGTAAAACAACTAATATAATAATTAATATAGAGATAATACTATTTTTTAAATTTCCAAATAATAACATTAATCCGTTATATAATAATTGCATAAAATTAACGTTCATATTGATAATAATTGTCGGTGATGTAATTAAATAATATAAACCAATAATTAAAGTTGTATAACTTAGTGTTAACATTATGTAATTCATTTTATCAATATTATTATTAAAATAGTAAATGTTTAAACTAGGAACTAATATAATAATTAATTGAAATATTGTATAACTAATTAAAGTTTTCCAATTTATTTTTATATTTATAAAAATATCTTTGAATCTTCTACTGTGAATATCTTTACTAAAATATCCAACAATACCAACAAAAATAGGCACAAAGGGAATAACTAAAATTAAAGATAAAACCATTAATATAGTTATTACAATAAATTCAATTACATAATCACCAAATATTTCAAATTTCATCTCTAATCTTTTACCTCCTTTTAATTTGTAGCTAATAAATATCTATCATATGCTAACTGATTAATGCTTAATATTGTTTCAATAGATGTTTTATTACTTGAAATAAATTTTTGCCAACTTTCCTTTGTCGGTTTTGTTTTAGTAATACTTTTGGTCATCCAATTTAAAATATTATTTCCAAGTGATGATTCGCTAACATTTAATTTATTTAATTCTTCTTCAGTGTAATTTAAATTAGGAATTGATTTAGCATTTTTATATGTGTAAGGTTTAATATAATCATTTAATCTTTCTAATCTAAGTTTGGCACGTGATTCCATTTCAACCTTATTTTCCCACTCTTCATTAGTCAAATATAATACTCCGTAAGCGGCATTTTTCATACGAAAATCATCTGCACTTTGATTACCATGATCATCATTAGGAATCAATTTACCATCAACCTTTTCACTTTTAAATGCTCCTGTTTCTATTGATCCATAATTCAATTGTGCAGAATAATCAGCCTCAAAGAATTTGTCAAAATAGCTTAATAGCCCTGCTTTATCTTTACATGATGATAAAATTACACATTCACCTTTTTCTATTTCTAATTCGTTACTAACTCCAACATATCTTTTTCCATCATTATTTTTAAGAGGAAGAACTATAATATAATCATCTGGATTTGAAACAACTGTTTCTTTTTCCCACCAATAAAAAGCTCCATATGATCCATCTTGTCCTTTAGCTAGGAAAGTATCTTGATCTTGAGTAAATGATGTTGATCTTATAAGTCCTTCACTATACCAATCATTTAATTCACATATTGCGTTAAACCAATTTTCGTCTGTAAAAGTAAATGTCACTTTATTATCAATGATTGTTTTATGTTCTCTATTTTCAGCAACACCAAAAGAGGCTATTAAATCAGATTCATTTCCTTGCCAGTTATTACTAACAAAATTAAGTGGCGTAATGCCTTCCATTTTATTAAATATTCTTAATATTTCTTTAAATTCGTTTCTGCTTAAATCAAGTCCATCAACTAAATCTTCTTTTTTTAAATTTATTGGCATTGTACCATTATCAATCATAGTTGATAATAATTTTTTATTAATAAATAGAATATTAGGATATTCTTTAAGACCCATTTCTTCAACTCTAGGTAATGAATAAATATGGCCATCTGGTGATGTTAACGCTTCTTTTATATCTGGTCTATCTGTTAAAATTTTACTAAAATTAGGCATATATTTTAAATAATTATCTATAGCAACAATCCTATTTCTTTTACCATAATTATATAATTTTAAATTTGAAAAACCAGAATGATAAATAGCATCTATACCGCTAATTCCTACAGGATCAGGATTATTATTGTATTGCATAGATGTATTATATATATAATATACATCCTTACTAGTTTCTTTAGCTAATTTTTCAAAAACTGGCATACTATTATAATCTTTTACAGCATCTTCTTTAACAGCTAAAATTGTAAATTAATGTTCATTTTGTTCTGTTTCTGTTTTACCTAAATTACAAAAAAGAACAACTCCAACAATCCAAAATAAAACAATGGATACATATATTATTATTTTTCTCATACCTATATTCTCCTTTATTTAAATGATCCTATTAAAACACCATGACCGAAATGTTTTTCAATCATTGGATAAATAATAAGAATTGGAACAGTTGATATAATAATAGATGTAAATTTTAATTGTGTTGCAATCCTTAGTTGTTCTAAAACAACTTCTCCTTCTCCATTACTAGTAGCATCTAAAAGACCGTTTAAAACAGTTTGAAGCGGGTAAAATTGCTCATCAATACTAAATATATAGGCATCAATATAGTTGTTCCAATGACCAACTGCATAAAATAATATCATTACACTTATTATTGATTTTGATATAGGCAATACTAAATCAAAAAAAATTCTTATTTCTCCAGCACCATCAATTTGACCAGCCTCAAGCATTTCAGTAGGTATATTTGTACTAAAAAATGATTTACACATAAATACATTATACACACTAACTCCTCCACCAATAATTAAGATAAGAGGATTTTGATACAATCCTAAATTTCTACATAAAATGACATAAGGTAACAATCCACCACCAAAAAACATTGTAATTATTAAAAGTGGCAATATAACCTTTCTAAATGGTAAATAATCTCTTGATAAAGCCCATCCAGCTGGTATGGTTAATACTATATTAAATATAGTTCCAAATAATGTATAAACAAGGGTGTTAAAATAGCTTCGCCATATATCATCACGCGTAAATAATTGAGCATAACCATTAAATGTAAATTTAACAGGATATAACCAAACATCCCCCTTCATAACTGCATCTGGATCTGAAAAAGATGCAATAACTATATAGTAAAGAGGATAAATGACAATTATGGCTAATAAAATCAAAATAAACCAACATATGGCATAATATGCATAATCAGATTTACTACCTTTGATTTTATTTTCTTTTTTCATTTTTTTAATATCAATTGTTTGCATAATTCACCTCATTACCACATACTATGATTTGATAATTTTTTTGAAACTGTATTAGCTATTATTAATAATGCTACATTTATTACAGAATTAAATAATCCAGCAGCAGTTCCAACACCGTACTGGCCGCCTAATAAACCATAAGTATAAACATAAGTAGACAATATTTCACTAGTTCCTATATTTCCACCAGTTTGCATTAAAAGAACCTTTTCATATCCACAACTCATCAAATTACCAACAGATAATATCATAAGCATTACAATAGTAGGTATTATCGCAGGTAAATCAACACTAAATATTCTTCTAAATCTTGAGGCACCATCTACCTTTGCGGCTTCATGTAGTGTAGGATCAACACCAGATAGTGCAGCTAAATAAATAATAGCTGACCAACCAAAATCTTGCCAATTACCAGAAAATATAAACAATGGTCTAAAAGCATTTTCATTTAAAAATAATTGTAAGCCATTAACATCTCCGCCAAGTTTAATACTTAATTGATCTAATAAACCATCAGATCCAAATATAAGTTTCATCATACCAACTAATACTACTAAAGAAATAAAGTGAGGAGCATAATATAATATTTGAAAACATTTCTTGGCCTTCTTTTTAGGTAATGAATTTAATAATAACGCAACTATTATAGGGAGTGGAAATCCAACTATAAAACCTAATATACATAACAAAAATGTATTTATAAAGTATGTCATAAAATTAGGATTAGAAAAAAATGTAGAAAAATTTTCAAATCCAACCCATTTAGTATTGCTTCCTATAATACTATCACCAGGAATATAATCTTGAAAAGCAACTAATATTCCATACATTGGACCATAACAAAATATAATGACATATATTAAAGCAGGAATAATGAATAATAATATCCAACCTCTTTTTTTGAAATTATCAACCCATTTTTCATACTTTGATGATTTAGGCATTTCTAATGAAAAATTATTATTCACTTATTCTCCCTCCTTTTTTTCTTCTATAAATATTAAATATTATATAACCTATAATTAATGTTGAAAAAATAGCAATATCAACATAAAAGAAAATATGATTTGATTCTATTTCTTCTTCTTCAATAATGATAACTTCTGATAAACTAAATTTTAAACTAGGCCTACCTTTATCTGTATATATTTTTATTTCGTGATTACCATTTGTTAACAAATCAACATATTCTTTATCAATAATTATCTTTTTACCATCTATAGTATAATCAGCAATTTCAACACTATCTATATATACTTTATTAATAGTTACCTCTTCATCTAAGATAAAATAAATTTCTTCAGTATTATTAAAATCTATTTTAGAAGAATCTATATTTATTTGATTAAAATCAGTTTTAATTTTAAAATCAAATGTTAAATCATTTGCAAAAACTCTAAATAAATATTCTTTACCATTTTCTAATTTATTTAAATATTTTTTAGTTAAAATTAACTTATTATTTTCAATAACAAAATCATCTTCTACTAATTTATAACTATTATCTGTAATATTAATAATTTTTATTAAATCAGAAATATTAGAAATAACTAAATCATTAGTATCATTAAAAATTAAACTTGAATTTGAATTAAAAGTTATATTATTAAATATTGTATTAGAATTATAGACATTTAATCCTAATAAACCACCACTATATTCTTCAATCAAACAAACTAAAACTTGTTTATTATCAACAAATACTTTTAATGTGTTTTTTTCAACAATCAAACTAAGATTAATATTGTTATTTGAAAATTCATAAGAAGATACTTTTAAATCTCCTATACCTGCACGCCATAGTTTAACTAAATTATCCTTAACATCTACGCTTACAACATAATAATCATAATAATTATCACTTATACCAAAAACTAAACCAGCTGCTTGTCCAGCATCTGTAATATTAATATCTGCTTGATATTTAAAATCATTTACATATTCATCACTAAATAAAAATGCGTCAGCAAAATATTCAAAATGAAGACCTTCATCAGTCTCATATTTATATCCATATAATGATGAATTATAACTAATATCACTATTAAAATTCGAATCATAAATATAAATAATTACTTCTTTTTCATTTAATTTTATTGTTGATACACCTTGTTTTTTACCTTTAACAATTATTATATTACCATCTTGTAATATATCAACATATTCTTTTCCTTCTAAAACAGAACAATCCACATTATAAGATTTATCAAAAGATGAATATATAATTTCTTTTGTACCACCAACAATTATATCTAATTTATTAGTCGTAATTACTGCTTCATTAGAAGTAATATCTTTATAAATACTATTCATTTCATATATTTTAGCTGAAACTTTTATTTCATCATCTGAATAAAAATTCATTTTATTTGATACAGCTGATGGAAAAATTGCAGAGAAAATACTATTTTCGCCACCATTAACAAATATACTAATAAAGGCTCTATCCATTATTATTCTTAATGATAATTTATTATCAATTAAATCTACATCTTTTAATTTATTAATCCAGTTATAATATAAAGTATTTTCAGCAAGCAGTGAACTATTTGTTCTATCAAATATTAATTCTTTACTATCCTTATCATATTTTATAAGTATTTTTTCTGCAATACTTTTCCTTAATTCTAATGTAAATGTATTAGCATTAGAATTATTAAAATCAAATGCTAATTCCATATCAGCTATTTCAGCAGTCACATTATTAAAAATATTATTATTTGTATTATCATTATAATCAAAAATACAATCACTTCTTAACGATTCAATACTTGATACAGGATATCTTTTTATAATATATTCATCATTCTTTTTCTCAAGCGTTAATTCGCATGCAATAGTCATACCACCATTGTGAGTTTTTCTAAACTCCTTATAGCTATCAACATTTTTCCAGCATGCAGACCAACTTAAACCATAAACTTTTCCATCTAAAACATTATTAAATGATTGAAATGCATAACTATCAAAACCATCACTAAATCTTTTCAATTTTTGTTCAGCAATAAACAAGCCGTCAGAATTTAAACTACCAATTGTATAATATTCAGCCGGATAAAACGTATCATTACGGTTAGTTCCATTATAAATATGGCTATTAGTTTTATCTTCAGGTGATAATACTAATGCATATTTAGTTTCATTGCCAATTTTAAACATTGATATATCTGGGCATTCACCCCAAAATCCAGTTTGTCCTAAATAATCCCAATTTTTTAGGTTATCTGATGAATACATTCTAACTGCACCACCACCAATAACCATCAACCATTTTTGATGTGTTTCACTCCAAAACACCTTAGGATCTCTAAATTCATCATCATTAAGACTTCCTTCGTTATTTGCAGATAATATTTCACCATATATCTTAAAACTATTTCCATCATCAAGACTATATGCTAATATTTGTCGTTGTTGATCGGTTGGTTGAGTTAATATTGCTACAATACCATGTCCTTCTTTTAATTTTTTATCTTCTGTTTCATCAAAAAGTTTAGATGTATTATTAACATCATATACAGCACTACCAGAAAACATCATATCATATCCATCAAGTCCTTTAGGTAATGCTACTTTTTGTTCTTGCCAATGAACTAAATCTGTACTTGTTGCGTGTCCCCAACTCATATTACCCCAACTAGTATCAGTTTTAGAATTATCCTCATCCCAATTATATTGATAATACATGTGATAGACACCATTAACGTATATCAAACCATTTGGATCATTATTCCAACCTTCTTTAGCTGAATAAGAAAGGTGGTTTCTATACGCCTCACCATAATCAGTATTAGTTTTTTCAGTAGCATTTATATTAAAGTTTATCCCTAAAAATATAACTGCAATTAATATTATTTCAAAGCATATTCGCTTCAAATTAAAACCACCTTTCATTTATTTAAAATATTAATATATTTAGATCACCATTTGGGTAAGCTAAAGAATTACCACCATTGCCATTAGAGAAAATAAAATAAATAATATCTCCTTCTTTTAATTCAAATGTTTTAGTTAGATTAAGTTCTTTTGAAGATGGATTATTATTAAATGATGGACTAGAATATAGATTACCATTTAAATCTTTAACACCTATTCTTAAATCTAATCTAGTTTCATCTGTTCCACCAACAAAATTAATTAAAGCAGCAATTGACATATCTTTATCTGCTTGATATGCTAAAGCTAGCATACCATCTGCATTAATCCACCCAGCTTTTATTTCAATACCATCAGATATCCAACTAGAATCATTTTTATCATTTAATGGTGTAAAATCAAATGTTTCACTATCACCCCAGTGATAATCTATCTTACCATATTTCCAAGTACCATTAGAATCATCTAAACTAAAGTCGTTTTTAAAATTTGATATTTCTTTTTTTAATATAATATTTAAATCTCCATTAGGAATTGTTGCTTCATTACTTATAATAAAATAGATTGTGTCATTTTCTTCTAATGAAACACTTCTTGAAAAACTTAAATTTTTATTATCTGTGCCTATAAATGTTGGATTAGAATATAAATTACCACTTGAATCT
>CAZQOM010000010.1:15527-22081 GCA_964595145.1 uncultured Anaeroplasmataceae bacterium
ATAACTCCATTTTCGCTTTCACTAGCTTCAGTAATTACTTCTACATCTATCATTTTATGATTATTTTCATCGATTTTTTTACCACAATTAGTATGAGATTTACAATCATGCCAATGTTTAAATTCATCAAATGTATATTCATCTTTTGCTTCATGAATAACGACATCAATTTCTTTAGTTGATTCATACCCACATTCTTTACATATAATCTTCATAAGGCCTTTATTATTTTCAGTGGGTTCTGTCATTATTTCTACATCAATAAAATTATGCGTTTCTTTACCTAATATTGTTTGACAATTTTCATGAACACTACATTCATGCCAGTGATTATTTTCATCATATTTGAATTCATCTTTTGCTTCATGAGCTGTAGGGGCTATTTCTTTTTCTTTTTTATAGTTACATAAACTACATTTAATTTGCATTAAACCTGACTCATATGCAGTAGGTTCTTTAATAATAATATCATCTACAAAAATATGATTTTCTTTATCATATGCTTTATTACAAATAGTACAATATTTAAAATGAGATGTTTCATCACTTTTATAATCAGTACTAATAGTATGATCAAGCATGTCAATCATTTCAAGTTTTTTTTCATCACATCTACTACACGTAAATTCTTTTTCTCCTGCTTCTTGACATGTTGCATCTTTAATTATTGTTTCATTTGTCCATTCATGATTACATTCTTTTTCCGCACAACCTGTAATGAAAAATAATGTAAAAACAAAGGATAAATTAACTAATAAACTCCAAATCTTCTTCATACGAAACCTCCTATTATTTTTTTATGAAAGCGTTATTTTAATACATTTTGATTATAAAAAATCATATATAAATTGTCAATTTTAACAAAAAAAATATGCATTTGCACAAATTTGCTAGATTGCAATTTGTGCAAATGTAAAAAATAAAAGCACTATATTATTTTAAGATAACATAGTGCTTTTATATTTTTTTTAAGATTATTTATTCTTTTTTCCTTTTTGATATAACTTTTTAGTCATATTACCACCTACTTTACCATTTTCAGCTGCAGTGGCATTTTTTCCAGGTTTAATACCTAATTCAGAAGCTACTTCTTGTTTTAAAGCCTCTGTATTAGTTGTTTGTTTAGCTCGAGAAATGGCTTGTTTAGTCATATTACCACCAACTCTACCATTTTCTTTTGAGGTTTTAGAAGATGTTGTTCTTCTATTTGCCATTTTTTCACCTCCTCGCAGTAATTATTCTTACCAAAGGAGACATAAATATACAAATTTTAATTTTTTTTCAATTCTTTTATAACTTCTCTTACCTCTAATCCTAATAGTGATAAATCAATATCACTATCTTGTGATATCATTATACTATTGGTATTTTCTACTGCATCTAAAACCATTTTTTCATAATCAAAACTTTTTTCAAAAGAAACACACTTATCTATCTTAGGAGCTGTTGCGGGAGCCTTAGGTACATATACTGTACAACAGTCTTCAAAAGGTTTAATAGATATATCAAAACAATCCATTTTCTTAGATATTTTAATAATATCTTGTTTATCATATGTACATAAAGGTCTTAAAATAGGCATTGATGTAACTGAATTAATTGTATTCATACTTCTTAATGTTTGGCTTGCAACTTGTCCTACAGATTCACCATTTATTATACATAAACAATTTTTCTTTTCTGCAAGAAGTGTTGCGATACGGTACATCATTCTTCTCATAATAGTTATGTTATAGCTTTCAGGAATATTATCTAATAAAGCCATATGTAACTCCTTAAAAGGTACCATATGTAAATTAATTTTGTTACCTGGTGCGTATTTTGCCATTATTTTTACTAAATCAATAACTTTTTGAGCAGATTCTATTGAAGTAAGAGGTGTTGATTCAAAATGAACACATTCTATTTCTACACCTTGTTTCATTGCTAAATATCCAGCAACAGGTGAATCAATACCACCTGATAACATTAACAATCCTTTTCCTGCAACCCCTACAGGATAACCACCCATTGCTCTTATTTCTTGATTATATAAATAACAAGCATTTCCTTTTAATTCTAAATGAAGTGTAACATTAGGATTATGGACATCAACATGTAATAAACTATGATTAGCTAATACGTATCCGGCAACATGCTTAGTTACCTCCATAGAATGAAGTGGATAATTCTTATTAGCTCTTTTAGTTTCTACTTTAAATGTAGTATCTTTTATTGCTACTTCCTTCATTAATTCTAATGATTTTTCTTTGATTGTTTGAAGATCATTATCACATTTTACAACTAAAGAATATGAAGAAATGCCTGAAACATAGTCTAATCTTTTTATTACTTCACTAACATTTTCATCATTTAAATGTATATATATTCTATCATATGTATTTTCTATTTCAACATTTAAGCCTTTCATTTTTAAAGCCATTAATTCATATAATTTTCTTAAAAAATCTTTTTGATTTTTACCTTTTAGAGTTAAATCGCCAAAACGAACTAAAATTTGATTATAAATCATATTATTCCTTCTTTCTATCGTTATTATAACAAAATTAAAGGCCTTTTCATAGTATTATTTTATAAATTACTTGAACTTTTATTTATTTATGATATGATTATCACTAATGCTTATAGAAAGGATTTTTAATATGATTAGAAAATATGAAAATAAAGATTTTAATCAAATAAATATAATGACAGAAAGCTTTTGGAAAGATGAATTTAAAATGTCAAAGGATTTACAATCTTTTATATATAAGTTTTTAGTAAAATATTATTTATATGACAATGATATGACTTATGTTTATGAAGAGGATGATAATATTTTAGCATTTATGCTAGCTCATCAAAACAATGAGGTTAATAACGCAATAAATTATTTTAATAATAATGTTATTAATTTATGTGAAACAGATCAATTATTTGCTATAAAATATTTAGAATATATTGAATATAACCATAAAATGGTAAAAGAAATAATGCCTGATGATTCAATATATTTAGGATTAATTGCAAGTCAAAAAAAGGGTGCGGGAAAAGAATTAATAAATCATTTAATTGATTATTCTAATAAAAATAATCTAGGGGAAATATATTTATGGACAGATGAAACTTGTAACTATAAATATTATGAAAAAATGGGATTTAATTTAAAAAAAGACTATGAAATAAATTTTTTTGATAGAAAAATCAAAACATTTATCTATTCTATTAGTAATACTTTAAAAAACATTTGACACTAATATCTAATTTGTGATATAATACTTTGGCGTGGGTAAAAAGCAGCTGTTCTTTCTTGAAATAGTACCTATCTTAAAGCCTATATGGCATTACTAGTAATCTTCGCTGCTTAATGGTGAACGTATAATTTAAGATTTCCTATTTCGGTGAACAACAATTTACTCCCAAATAAAATAATTTAGGAGGACAAAATAATGTCAAGATTTACAGGTTCTACTTGGAAAGTATCTCGTCGTTTAGGTTATTCTATCAGCGAAACTGGTAAAGAATTAGCTAAAAGAAAATATGCTCCAGGTCAACATGGTGCTAAACGCAAAAAATTAAGCGAATATGCACTACAACAAGCTGAAAAGCAAAAAGTTAGATTCACTTATGGTGTATCTGAAAAACAATTTAGAAAGACTTATAACGAAGCTTCAAAAATGGCTGGTAAAACAGGTGTTAACTTCTTAAAGTTATTAGAAGTTCGTTTAGATAACTTAGTTTATCGTTTAGGTTTCGCTAGTACAAGAGCTCAAGCTCGTCAATTAGTTAATCATGGTCATATTTTAGTTGATGGTAAGAAAGTTGATATTCCTTCTTATCGTGTAAAAGTTGGTCAAAAAATTCAAATGAAGGAAGCATCTAAGGATTTAGTTATTGTTAAAGCAGCTTTAGAAGCTAAATTATCTCGTGCTGAATATTTATCATTTGATGAAAATAATGTAGGTTCATTAGTTAGAATTCCTGAAAGAGATGAATTCTTAACAGATATTAATGAACAATTAATCGTCGAATTCTACAGTAGATAACATTAAAAGCCCATTTGGGCTTTTTTTGTTTATAAAAAAAGTCCAAATAAATGGACTAATCTTCATCTTTTATAATTGTTATTCTTTTTTTAGGGATAAATATTTCAACAACTGGAATTGTTAAAAATATAATCCAACCAGGATGCCATAGTTTCCACACAAATCCCATTATTAAATATGCAATAACTGTTAACAAAGGATATAAACCTGTTAAACTTCTATTTCCTAAAATCATAGGAACAATAGGTATTGCAAAAAATACTATCCAACCAGGATGCCATGCATTAGCACAAAATCCTAATAATAAATAAATTATTAAGCAAATCATTGGTGTTGCTGAAATAATTTTAAACTTCAATCTTTTCATATAACTCCTCCTATATTTTTATAAAATAAACCATATCATACGATATGGTCTGTTTTATTTATTAAACTGCTTTATTACATAATTCTATAAAGCTATCAGCCTTTAATGAAGCTCCACCTACTAAGCCACCATCAATGTTTGGCATAGCCATAAGTTCACTTACAGTACTTGTAGATACAGAACCACCATATAGAATACGTACTCTATTTTCAGCACATTTTGGACAATATAACTTAGCCATTAAAGAACGAATAAAACCACAAGCTTCATCAGCCATTGAAGCTGAAGCTACTTTACCAGTACCTATAGCCCAAATAGGTTCATAAGCTATAATGATATTATCTAAATCATCTTTAGAAATACCTTCAAATGCTTTAGTAATTTGTTTTTCTAAAACTTCATGAGTTTTATTTGATTCTCTTTCTTCTAAAGATTCTCCACAACAAACAATAGGTTTTAAATCATGTTGTAAACAAGTTTTAATTTTTAAATTAACTGTTTCATCAGTTTCATTAAAATAAGCTCTTCTTTCACTATGTCCAATAATAACATATTCTACACCTGTTGTAGTTAACATATTTGCTGAAATTTCTCCAGTATATGCACCACTTTCTTGGAAGTGTACATTTTGAGCACCAATCTTTAGATTTTCACCTTGACGTTTTACTAAATCTCTTAAAATAATAGCTGGTGCACAAATAATTGAGTCTAATTTTTCAGAAGATGGCAGTTTATCGCTTACAGCATAGATAAATTCTAGTGCTTCATCACGAGTTTTATTCATCTTCCAGTTTCCTGCCATAATTGGTTTTCTCATTTTTATTCTTCCTTACCTAAAAATTATAATTCATCTACACAAGCGATACCTGGTAAAACTTTTCCTTCTAAATATTCTAAAGAAGCTCCACCACCAGTAGATATATGTGACATTTTATCTGCATATCCTAAGCTTTCAGCTGCAGCTGCAGAATCTCCACCACCAATAATAGTATTAGCACCTTCTAAGTTAGCTAATAATTCACATACACCAATAGTACCTGCTGCATAATTTTTCATTTCGAATACACCCATAGGTCCATTCCATACAACTGTCTTAGCACCTGCTAAAACACTTGCGAATAATTCTAATGTTTTAGGACCAATATCTAATCCCATATCATCAGATGCTAATTCATCAACTGATTTAACAACACCAGGAACGTCTGCAAATTCTTTTGCACATACAGTATCAACTGGCAATACTAATTTAGAACCAGCTTTTTCTAATAATTCTTTAGCTAAATCTAATTTATCTTCTTCACATTTTGAAGCACCAATATCTTTTCCTAAAGCCTTTAAGAAAGTAAACATCATAGCTCCACCGATTAAGATCTTATCAGCTTTTTCACATAAAGCTTCAATAACACCAATCTTATCAGAAACTTTAGCTCCACCAAGAATTGCAATATAAGGACGAACAGGTTCATCAACTGCTCCACCGATATATTTAATTTCTTTTTCTAATAAGAAACCAGCAGCTGTTTCACTTACATTTGCAGCAATACCAACATTTGAAGCTGCTGCACGGTGAGCTGTACCGAATGCGTCATTAACAAATACATCTCCTAAAGAAGCCCAATATTTACCTAGTTCTGGATCATTTTTAGATTCCTTTTTACCATCTAAATCCTCATATCTAGTGTTTTGGAACATTAAGATTTCGCCTTCTGCTAAATTAGCAGCAGCATCCTCAAGAACCTTACCTTTTGTTGCGTTAACAAAATGAACTGGTCTTTTAATTAATTCTTCTAATCTCTTAGATACTACTGTTAAGTCATTTTTAGCTAAATCTGCTTCTTCCTTAACACGTCCTAAATGAGAAAATACAATTGCCTTACCACCATTATTAATTACATATTCAATAGTAGGTAATGCAGCACGGATACGAGTATCATCTGTGATAACTCCATCCTTCATTGGAACATTAAAGTCTACACGAATTAGAACTTTTTTTCCTTTTACATTTAAATCTGATACAATTTTTTTAGCCATATTTAATAATCCTCCAAAAATAAAGCTATTTCTTTTTTCTAGTTTATTATAACACTTATAGTCTTATTTTTCAAATGATTTTGATAGAAAGCGCATTACTTTATCAAAAATAAAATAATTAACAAAATTTC
>CAZQOM010000011.1:0-21072 GCA_964595145.1 uncultured Anaeroplasmataceae bacterium
GAGCTAAATCATCACCCTTAGCCTTAGAGAAATGTTGGATTGATTGAACAACACCTCCACCACCATGTGGAACACGAAGTGATGTATCTCTAACATCTCTACTCTTTTCACCAAAAATAGCAAGTAATAATCTTTCTTCTGGAGTAGGATCTGTAACTCCCTTAGGAGTGATTTTACCAACTAAGATATCTCCTTCTTTTACTTCAGTACCAGGAATTACGATACCGCGTTCATCAAGATTTTTCTTAGTTTCTTCTTTCACATTTGGAATTTCATAAGTAAATTCTTCTTTACCTAATTTAGTATCACGACATTCAACAGAAAATTCATCGATATGAATAGATGTGTATACATCATCATATACCATCTTTTCACTCATAATAACAGCATCCTCGAAGTTATAACCTTCCCATGTCATGAATGCAATACGAACATTTCTACCTAATGCAAGTTCTCCATCTTTCATAGATTGACCATCAGCGATAATATCACCTCTATCAACTCTTTCACCAGGAGAAACAATAGGACGTTGCATAATAGCTGTAGCAGAGTTTGAACGTAAGAATTGATATAAATCATATCTATGCATTTCTCCACTATCTTCTTTTATAATAATCTTTTTAGCATCAACATATTCAACAATACCAGGCATTGTAGCAATTAATGCAGAACCAGAATCCTTTGCAGCCTTATATTCCATACCTGTACCAACAATTGGACTTTCAGGATTAATAATAGGAACAGCTTGACGTTGCATGTTTGCACCCATTAGAGCACGAGTAGCATCGTCATGTTCTAGGAATGGAACACATGCAGCAGCAACTGAAACTATTTGTTTTGGAGAAACGTCCATATAATCAACTTCTTCTGGATCAACCATTTCAGTTTCACCATTACGACGACCAATAACCTTTTCTTCAATAATATGACCATCAGAATCAAGTTTTGTTGAAGCAGCAGCTATAACTAACCCCTCTTCTTCATCAGCTGAAAGATATACTTTTTCATCAGAAACATATTTTTTGCCATTTTCATCTTGCTTAACTACAAAATATGGCGTTTCAATAAATCCGTATTCATTAACCTTAGCATATGTTGCTAAAGATGTAATAAGACCGATAGATGGACCTTCTGGTGTTTCAATAGGACACATACGACCATAATGTGAATTATGAACGTCACGAACCTCAACGCTAGCTCTATCACGAGCAATACCACCAGTACCTAAAGCTGAAATACGACGTTTTTGAGTAATTTCAGCAAGTGGATTAATTTGATCCATAAACTGAGATAATTGGCTTGAACCAAAAAATTCTTTTAATGATGAAGTAAGTGGCTTAATGTTAATTAAGTTTTGAGGAGTTGCCTCATGTACTTCAACAGTAGACATACGGTCTAAAATATTTTTTTCTAATTTAGCAAAACCAATTCTAAATTGATTCTTTAATAATTCGCCAATTAATCTTAAACGACGATTACCTAAATGGTCAATATCGTCTAGAGTACCAACATTTTGGTATAAATTTAAATAATAACTAGCTGTTGCGATAATATCTGACATTGTAATATGTAAAGAAGTTTCTCTTTGGTCATTACCAATAACTTTAACTTCTTGAGATTGATCATGACGAACAACAGTTACTCTTAAAATTTCATTATAAGGATCTTCACATAAAGTATTTCCTAAATCTATTTTTTCACGGAAAGCACTTCTTGCAAGTTTTAAATGTTCTAAGGTATCACCAACAATTTTATCGCCAACTTTAGCAATTAAAGTACCAGCTTTAAATAAAACATTACCCTCTTCATCTAAAATATCTTCTTTTGCAATTACATCTTGAGCTAGTTCTAAACCTTTAGCTCTTTGTAAAACGTCTAATTTAACATTATATTTGAAACGACCTACCTTTTGTAAATCATATCTTCTATCATCAAATAAACGTTGAACAATTAAAGCTCTAGCACCATCAGCTGGAACCTTTTCACCTTGACGTAATTTAGAATATACTTCTATTGCAGCTTCTTCAGAATTTGTAGTTAAATCCTTTTCAAAAGTCGCTTGTAAATATTCACTATCACCAAATAAATCAATAATTTGTTTATTAGTAGATAAACCATAAGAACGGAATACAGTAGTTAATGGGATTTTTTTAGAACGGTCTAACTTACCATACCATACATTTTTAGACCCCATTTCATACTCAATCCAAGCACCACGTGTTGGAATAACAGTACCAGTATATTTAGTGTCTCCTGTCTTCTTATCAATTTCTTTAGCGTAATATACACCTGAAGAACGAACAATTTGTGATACAATAACACGTTCAGCACCATTAATAATGAAAGTACCTACAGGTGTCATATAAGGAATATCACCCATAAATAATTCTTGTTCTAATACTTCTCCTGTTTGGGCATTTTCAAGACGAACATTAACTTTTAAAGGACGTGCATAATTAATATCTCTTAATTTGCAATCAACAATTGAAAATTTAGGATTTTCAAAATGATGCTCACCAAAAGTTAATTTTAAATCTCCGTTAAAAGAAGTTATTGGAGAAATATCTTTAAATAATTCCTCTAGTCCTTCATTTACAAACCAATCAAAAGATTTTGTTTGAATTTCAATTAGGTCTGGTAATTCAACTTCTGTTCTAATTTTTGAATAATTACGTCTAACAGATTTTTTACCATAGTTTACATTTTTGTAATTCATAAAACTTTTCCCTTTCTTGTTTTTTAAGACTGCCAAAGGCTTATAGGTCGTCTTTTAACCTTTTTGTGATCCCCACGAAAATGTATATTAAATCGCTAAAAGCGAATAAAAATCTATATAAAATCTACGATTTTAGTGCATAGTAGTCCCATTGAAAGCAACAAATCGCATTTTATTATTATATATGTAAAATTCAACCAAGTCAATGATTTTTAAAAAAATAATTTAAAAAAATTTGCTCTCTTGATTTTATTACAATTAAAAATGGCTATGAAATTAAATAAATTCATAGCCTGAAAATTTAAATTATTAGTTCAATATTTTATTAATAGCATCCTCTGCAAATTGATTCTTATAAAGTTCAAAATAATACCCTTTTTTAGCTAAAAGTTCATGATGCTTACCACTTTCAACTACACATCCATCTTTCATCACTAAAATAATATCTGCGTTAACAACAGTTGATAACCTATGAGCAATCATAAAAGTTGTTCTACCTTGCATAACACGTTCAACTGCTTTTTGTATGATACTTTCTGTTTGAGTATCTATAGATGATGTTGCTTCATCTAAAACCAGTATTTTAGGATCAGCAACAATAGCTCTTGCAAAACTAATTAACTGCCTTTCTCCAACGGACAATTTAGAACCACTTTCACCAACTAATGAATCATAGCCTTCATCTAGTTTAGATATAAACTCATCAGCTGCCACAATATTTAATGCCTTTTTAACCTCTTCATCGGTTGCATCTAATTTACCATATCTAACATTTTCCATTATTGATCCACTAAATAATTGAGGAGTTTGTAAAACATATCCTATATTAGAATGTAACCATGTTATACTTCTATCTTTATAACTATGACCATCAATTAAAATATCGCCAGTTGTTGGTTCATAAAATCTACAAATTAAATTAACAATGGTAGATTTACCACTACCAGTATGGCCAACTAACGCAACACTTGATCCTGCAGGAATATGAAGATTAAAGTTTTTAAGCACTTCTTCACCCTTAGAATATTTAAATGTAACATTTTTAAATTCAACATCGCCTATTAAAGGTTCAAAATTTTCATATTTAGGTTCAAATATAGTTCCATATTTTAAAATAACATCATCTCTATCCTTTATTTCAGGAACTTCGTCTATTAAAGAAATTATACGTTCAGCTGATGCTTGAGCTTGTTGAAAATCACCAATAACTCTTGATATAGATATTATCGGATCAAAAAATTTAATTGTATAATCAATAAATAAATATAAAATAGCACTATCGATTAGACCATTTAAAACCATATTACCACCAAAATATAATGTAGTACCAACTCCAGCATAACATAAAATAAAAGTAATGGGCCCAAATATAGCAGAATAAAATACAGCACGTAATGATGATTTTTTATATGCAGTGGCTTTAGAAACAAATTCTTTTGTGCATTTATCATCTATAACAAGACTTTTAACAGTTTTTGCTCCCATAAATCCTTCATTATATGCGGCTGTAATTTTAGAATTTTCTTTTCTAGCATCTCTATAGCTTGATAACATTTTTTTCCTAACAACTATAGTAATGACAATTAATATAGGTAAAATAATTAAAACAATTAATGATAAAAGTGTATTAACAACTAACAATACTCCTAAAATACCTATCATTGATAATAATCCCCATAATAAATCGACACATCCCCAGGAAATTATTTCACTTAATTTTCTTGAATCAGAAGTAACTCTAGCCATTATCCAGCCTTGTGCAGTTTTATCAAAATAACTAAATGGCAATTTTTGTAAATTTAAGTATGCTTCTTTTCTAAGTTCATATGACGTTTGTATTTCAACTTTCCCTGCAAAATATAAAAATGAAAACACACAAAGACCATAAGCAATACTTACACCTACATACCCTAAAACCATTACCCATATTAAATCAAATCTATTAGGATCATTATTTTCAAAAAAATGCGATATTGCAAAAGAATTAATTAAAGGATAGCTAACATCTAATACTGCTAAAAATAAAACTGATATTAAAAGACCAATAAATGTTTTTTTATGAAGTAATACAGTTTTAAATATTTTCTTCCAAGGGCCTTTATTATTAGAACGATAATCTAAATCATTTAATTCTTCTTGTTCTAAATCAAAATCTTCCATATTATTTACTCTCCTTCAGTATTTGATTAAACTCTTCTTCTAATTCACCTTGAATACCCCATAATTCTTTATATAGACCATCAATATTAACAAGTTCATCATGAGTTCCAATTTGGGATATAGACCCATTATCTAATACAATTATTTTATCAGCTTCTTTAGCAGTTGTAGATCTGTGAGTAATAATAATCATTGTTTGATTAGAACTCTTCTTTTTTAAAGACTTTCTAATCATTAAATCTGTCTTTGTATCAAGAGCAGATAGTGAATCATCAAAAATTATTATATTAGAATTTGTTGTTAACATTCTAGCTATCGCAATTCTTTGTTTTTGTCCACCTGATAAAGTAGTACCTTTTTCACCTACTATTGTTTTATATCCTCTTTCAAATTTTTCTATTTCTTGATGAATTGATGCACACCTTGCAGCTTCAAAAACAACATCACTTGGTAATTTAGAATCAGTTATAGCCACATTCTCATATATATTTTTTGAGAATAAAAACGGATCTTGTAATACTAATTTTACATTTTTTCTTAAATGTTTCTTATCAATATCTTTAATAGAAACGTTATCAAATAATATATCTCCAGAATCTATTTCAAGCATTCTAGTTAATATATTACAAATTGTAGATTTACCACTACCAGTTTTACCAACAATAGCAACAGTTTGACCAGCTTCAATTTTAAATGATACATCATGTAATAATAATTTAGAATCATCATCAAATTTAAATGATACATTTTTAAATTCAATGTTACCACTTATATTTGGAGTTAATGTTCCATTAATTTCGAATTCAGATTTTAAACTTAAAACCTCATCTATTCTTGTTGCTGCAACAGTAGCTTTACCAAAAGATGCAATGATACGACCAAGACCACGCATAGGCCATATAAGCATACCCATCAATAATAATGCTGCTACAATATCTGCAGAACTTAACAGATTATCCTTGGCAAGGAAAATTCCAACACTCATTGTAAGTGCGTATTGTAAAAATACTAAGAAATCACTACTTCCCCAAAATATAGCCATAACAGTGTTAAATTTACCATTTTTATGTGTATAATCCCTATTAGCTTGATCCATTTTTTCAAATTCATATTTTTCATTTGCAAAAGCCCTAACTACTCTAGCACTATTTATATTTTCTTGTATTATTGTAGTCATTTTACTTTCTGATTTTTCTATTTTATTAAAAGCTTTATTGCAATATTTAAAATAAATTATACTAGATACTGCAGTTATAGGAACACTAACTAAACTAACCCACATTAATATTGGCGATATTTGATATACACGATAAGCACCAATAAATACAGTTACAAATATATCAATTAAACCAGGTATCATACTTGATATAAATGTTGATGTTTGGTCAACATCAGATGTAGATCTTTGAATCAAATCACCTATATCAGAATGATTATGATAAGAATATGATAAACTCATAATATGATCATATAATTTAGTTCTCATATCATATCCTATATAATGTGCAAGCGCTCCTTGATAATAGTTATCTATAAAACGCATAACAGAACGAACTGTTTGTAATAAAATCATACTTAATCCAACCATTAAAAGGCATGTAAGTAAATCATCTATATTATTAAACCAATTTAATAAAAATTGTGGTAAATCAGTTTTTATTGCATTATTATTAATCCTTTCAAATGCATATTGAATAAATAAAGGAAGATAAGCATATAGCCATTGTAATACTGTTGATAAAACAACAATAAGTATAACTAACCATAAATATTTCTTTCCCCAATCCCATAATGTTTTTATTCCTCTCATAAATACTCTCCTTGATTAATTAAATAAAAAAGAGCTTAAAATAAGCTCTTAAAGAAATTTAATCTATTTCTACTGGTATATAAGAATTATTCTTTTCAGAACTTACAACAATAGAAGTATCAATATTACTAACATATGGTGCCATTAATAATTTATCGAAAACGAAATTTCTATAATAATCAAAATCTTTAGCAACAATTTTTAGCAAAAATGAAGCATCTCCTGTAATTGTATAACATTCTACTACCTCTGGAATTTTTCTTGCCTCTTCAATAAATGCTTGACAATTTTCACGATTTAAAGGCAAAATATAAACCTTCGCAAAACAAGTTATTTGATAGCCTAGTTTTTTTTCATCAACAATTGCAGTAAATTGCTTTAAGATATTATTTTCTCTTAAATTTTTTACACGTAATAAACAAGATGAAGGTGCTAAACCTATTTTCTTAGATAATTCTAAATTAGTCATAGATGCATCCTGTTGTAATGTTTCAATAATCTTCTTATCAAACAGATCTAACCTGATTTTATTCATCACCATCTTCTCCTTTCGTGTATGATATCTTAATTATAACACTTAAAAATATTTTGTAAAGAATATTAGACAATTTATTTAAAAAATTCAATTTTATTAGGCAAAAACTCATTTTTTATGTTTTAAATCTTAAGAAAAGCAATAATTTTAGTTTTCATTCCACAAAGTTTTTTAAGTAATGGAACAAAATTCGAATCACGTCTAATTGTTGTAATAACCGATATATCGTAATCCTTATTAATAAATATAGATAAGAAATCAAGCATTTTATCATTGAAATCGTCAAATCTAGCCATACCTAACATTTTAGTAGTAAAATAATCATAAACTATAATAAAATAAGTTCCTGATACAGTTATTAAATCAATTGAAATTCTTATTTCTTTATAATTATCAAGCATCGATTTATATGCAATAGGGACTAATTCTTTAGAATTTAGATTAATGCATTCTAAATATTTTTGATATAAATTATCTACATTTCGATCAGATATTTCAATATTTTTAGCAAAAAAATAATCACAAATTTCATCTCTACTCATTAATTTTTCTTTTAATTTTGAAATTAAACATATTATTTTAGCAGAATAAGTATATCCTTTAAAAGCTAATTTATTAGCAGTTTGTGATACATAAATATTACCATCATTACATTTAGGACAGCCATATCCTAAATTGTGTATTCTCATTTGTTTACCACTCGTAAAATAAATTAATTTATTAGATACTGCATATTTATAAATAAGTTTTTCTCCACATTTAGGGCATATTAATATTTCAGGTTTATAATATTTAGAAATATTCATATATCTTAAATTAACCCTGCAGCACCTAGCATGCCAGCGTCATTTAATAATTTAGCTGCCTCTATTTTTACATTTTTAACAGCATAATGTGATAATTTTTCATAATGCTTTTTAATATTATTAATTAAAATATCTCCAGCTTTAGAAACTCCACCACCAATATAGTAAACATCAACATCTACAGTTATTGCAAGAATAGAAATACATTTAGCAATATAATAAGAAACCTTATCAACAACATATAAGCATAATGGATCATTTTCTTTAGCTAAATCAAATACATCTTTTGCGCTAAATTCATTAGATAATTTAGTTTTAAATTCATTATAATGATATTTAGCAAGTCTTACAACACCTGTTGCAGAAGCTACAGTTTCTAAACAACCATTTAATCCACAGCTGCAACTGAAATTATAATCCTCAGCTATAACCATATGTCCTGCCTCACCTGCAGCTCCATGTATTCCTTCAAGTACTTTACCGTTTAATACTATCCCACATCCTACACCTGTACCTAATGTAATCATGCATGCATTCTTATACTCGTTATGATACAACATTTCTCCTAATGCTGCAACATTCGCATCGTTTTTAGATTCGATTAAAACATCAGGAAAATGTTTTTTTACTATGGCTTTTAAATCAATATTTGATAACCCAATATTAGGTAAATTATAAATATAATTATCTATAACATTACCAGGAACACCAAATCCTATTCCTTCTATTTTTTCAATATTATGATTTTTCATATAGTCTTTAACTGAATTACACACATCATCAAATAAAGATTCTTTTTTAGTAGTTATTTCATATTTATCAATAATTTTATTATTTTCCACTACCCCTATTTTAACTGTTGTTCCACCAATATCAATTCCAAATTTCATTTTCTTATACCTCCAAATAGTAATGATAAAACTGAGTCTACTTGATTACTTTCTTTAGAACCAAATGCACACAAATTAGAAAAATGTTCACAATTATTAGATATTAAATCATATCCACCTTCACCTAAATGTGATAATGCACATTTCACTATTTCATCGGGTTTTCTTTTATTTTTTAATTCTTCTTCGCTATATACTCTTACTTCTAAAACGCCACCATTTAGAAATTCATCTAAACTAGTTTTAATAATTCTAGCTAGACTAGGATCTAAAACACCTGTCGCTCCTGGTGGGGCAAAATGAACTACCTCATCATCTGATATGTAGATACCATGATGAGAATAAAAGCCTCTATTCACTTTAATTTGATCCCCATATTTTGGTTTTTTATTTTCCCACATATTATACCTCTTTACAATTTATTACAGCCTCTACAAATCCTTTAAATAATGGATGAGGATTATTATATCTTGATACAAATTCTGGATGAAATTGACATGCTAAAAACCATGGATGTTTTTTTAATTCAACTATTTCTAAAGAATTTGTTTTAATATTAGTTGATGATATAATAAAATTATCATCAAATATATCCATATATTTATAATTAAATTCATATGAATGTCTGTGTCTTTCGATTATTCTATCACTTTTATAAGTGCTATATGCTTTCGTATTTTTTTCCACTTTACATTCATATAATCCTAATCTTAACTTATTATCTTTTAAATCAGATATCTTATGAATTATAGGAGTATCAGTATTATAATCTATTTCAGTAGAATTTGCATTTTTATATCCTTTAACATTTCTAGCATATTCTATACATGTAAGCTGCATCCCAAAGCATATTCCAAAAAATGGAATATAATTTAATCTGCAATATTTTATTGCCTCTATTATACCTTCACTACCACTACTGCCAAATCCTCCAGGTACAATAACGCCATCATATTTGTTTAATTGATTTATATTAGATTCATTTAATAAATTAGAATCTAATTGAACAATGTCTATTCCATAATAAAAATGATTGCTTGCAGATTTTAATGCTTCAATGATACTTATATATGAGTTTTCTATATTTGTATATTTACCTACTAATGCTAAATTAATTTTTTTTGCAAAACTTATATCTTTAGGTAAAGAAAAAGTAATTGGTTCTATTTCATAATTAAAGTGTTTTAAAATACATTTATCCATTTTTTTATAATAAATATAATCTATATCATGAAATTCATCACTATTTATGATAAATGAATTTTTAAAATCATTTTCTAAATTTAATTTTATATCAGAATCGGTTTCAATTATAATAAAATCTTTATTTTCATCATATTTATAATTTAATAATTCAAAATATTCTTTAACTTTTAAATAAGATTTAAAACTAAGTGATTCATCTAAATATCGTTCATAAAAACCTATAGATAAATCTGTTTGTGTCCCATCATCCAAAACAAATGTTTCACCAATAATATTTTTATTAATGACAAGTTTTTGAACCAAAATGTCATAATTACGTTTTTTTAACATTCTTGCAATTATAGCTGTAACCTTTGTTCGTTTAAGTGATTTTATAGATTCACCTATAACAAATATGTAATTAGGCTTTTTGTTCATACTTCACCTCTAAAAAAACAGTTCTCCAATATAGAGAACGAATTGGTTTTCTTATTAAATTATATTATAAAGTGGGTCTTTTTTCAATATCAAAACACAATTGGACTATTTAAATTTTGTAATAATGCAACAACACTATAACCAGCAATATCGCTTGTTTTACTATAGACATCTAAATGTGCTTTAATCTCATTACCACATTCAATATCAATACACTGACTATCACCTACATAATCAGGCTTAGTTTTTATTAATATATTAGTATCATGAACACCCCTTGTTGCAAGCGCTGTTGCAACACCTACATTTATTCCTGTAGGTAAATTTTTTATTGCATCATATGCACTACCACTAAAAGCTATAGTTTCATTTTTTAACATAGTTTCTTTATATAAATTAGTTTTAGATAAAGCTTTAGGACCTTTTGTATTAGTTAAGCTTGCCTTAGTTAATCCCATTATTCTAGCTGTTCTTAATACTTCAAAACCACTTATAGCTCCACTTGCTAAATGAATTTTAACATTATTTTTAACACATAATTCTTTCATATGTTCTAAATAATCCTCATCTGCTAAAGCTCCTATTGATAATAATATTACATTTACTTTATTATTAATTGTTTTTTCTAAAATCTCTTTTGTAGCAAGAGGATTAGTTGCTTCTACTAAATAATCAATATTTCTTTTTAATAGTTCATCAAAACTATTACAAACACTAACACCTAAATCATTTGCCATTAAACTTCTATTTTCAAATGTTTTGCTGTAACATCCCACTATTTCATAACCTTCTAATAATCCTTTTTTATAACAATCAACAACTATTTTGTTTAATTTTCCACAACCATATAAACCTATTCTTTTCATACACTACTCCTTGACTTTAATTTCATTTAATTATATGATTATTATATCAAAACAAAATATTAATTCAATAAAAGGAGAAAATTATGTTTAATAAATTAGTGATAATAGAACCTATCAATATGCTTGATTTACACCTAAATAAATTAAATGATATTGCAAAAGAAATTATTTATTATAAAGATATACCAAAAAATGATGATGAAATAATAACAAGAATTGCTGATAGTGATATTGTATTATTATCTTATACATCACATATTAATAAATATATATTAGAAAATTGCCATAATATAAAATACATTGGTATGTGCTGTTCATTATATTCCTATGAATCAGCTAATGTTGATATTTTAACCGCAAATAGTCTAGGAATAACTGTAAAAGGAATTAGAGATTATGGTGATGAGGGTGTAGTTGAATATATAATATATGAACTAGTTAAATTTTTACAAGGATATAATGGTTTTAAATGGGATAATATAGCTCATGAAATAGGAAGTCTTAAATGTGGTGTCATTGGACTTGGAACAAGTGGCACATTAATAGCTAAAACATTAAAATTTTTTAAGGCTGATGTTTCATATTATAGCAGAACAAGAAAAATTGATTTAGAAAATGAATATAAATTTAAATATAAAGATTTAAATACATTATGTGAAGAAAGTGATGCATTATTTTTAGCATTGAATAAAAATGTATTATTATTACAAAAAGAACAATTTGAATTAATGAAAGGTAAAAAAATATTATTTAATACTTCTATTGGCCCTGGATTTAATACAAGTGAACTTAGAAAATGGCTTGATGATAAAAATCATTTCTTTTTCGGTGATACACTTCAAACAATAGGTGATTTAGATCTATGGGATTTAGAAAATACTTTTACTATTAATCGTTCTGCTGGTGGTAAATCTTATGAAGCATATTATAGATTAGGAGAAAAAGTATTAAATAATATTTATGAATTTTTGAATAATTAATAATATAAAAAGCATATCAAAATTGATATGCTTTTATGCTATATAGCCCAAGTTCCATTTTCAAATATTTGAACTGTTTTACCATCATATGTTTTTGCAATAATTGATAAGTCACTACTACCAATCATAAAATCCACATGAATCATTGAAACATTTAAATCAATAGCTTTTATTTCTTCTATTGTTTTATTTTGATAATCTTTAATACATTCATTAAATGCTCTACCAATAGCTAAATGACAACAAGCATTTTCATCATATAATGTATTATAGAATAATAAATTTGTTTGATTTATTGGAGAATCATAAGGTACTAATGCTACTTCTCCAAGCATAGAAGCACCCTCATCTGTTGAAATTAATTTTTCTAATACGTCTTTATATTTACTATTATCGCAAATAACCTCAACAACTTTACCATTTTCAAATCTAAAACCAAAATTATCTACTAATACACCTCTTACAGATAAAGGTTTTGTTGCCATAACAACACCATTAGCACTTGTTTTTATTGGTGATGTAAAGCATTCTTCAGTTGGCATATTTGGATTATAATATATTCCACTATATGTTTTTTCTCCACCTGCTAAAAAATTCATATTAGGGTTTATATCAACACTAAAATTAGTACCGTTATTAGATTTATAAAATAATGTTTTGATTCCTAAATCATTTAATTTAGAAGTTTTTTCTAATAAATTAGCATTATGTTCTTCCCAATTTTTAATTGGATCACCATATACTCTTGTAACTTTTAATATAGCATCCCACAAAGAAGAGATAGCTTCATCTTCGCTTAAATTAGGATAAATCTTTTTAGCCCATTTTTTACCTGGAATTCCAACAATAGTCCATTGATATTTATTATCCTTTTGTTCACGGTATTTCATCATGATAGGACCTACAGCTCTTTGAACTTCTAATAATTTATTTTGATCAATATCAGATAATCCATCAGGGTCTTCAGATATAATATGAATAGTTGCAGGTAGTTTTTCTACACGATATTCTTGTTTTTTCAAATACCATTCAGGTAATTCTTTTAAATCTTCTACATCTTCATATTTATATGATAATTTTGTTAATGCATCAAAACTCCATTCAACACTAACATTTCTAGCTCCAGCTAAATATGCTTCTTCAATTACATATGAAACAAAATAAGCATCATCTACAGAAGCATTAATAACTACATCCTGTCCTTTTTGAACATTTACTCCTGTTTTAACAACTAATTTAGCATAATTTCTTAATAATTCTTGACTAATCATTTTCTTTCCTCCATAAATTTTTCTATATCTTCAACAGTCTTTAATATATCAGCGCTTAAATTAATACATCCATCTTCTGTTACTAAAATATCATCCTCAATACGAATACCTATTCCTTCAGATGCAATATATAATCCTGGTTCATTAGAAATAATAGCCCCAGCCTCTAAAGGAGTATATTCACATAGGTCATGACAAACAAGGCCAATATGATGCGATACACCATGATAATAATAATTTAATACTTCTTTATCTTCCTTTATTAAACCAATTTTTTTTAATTCCACAGCATAAAATTTAATTAAAATTTGATTTAATTCTTTTGTTGTAATTCCTGGTTTAATATGAGCCATAACATGTTCTTGGCCTCTTAAAACAATATTATATAATTCTTTTTGTCGTGGACTAAATTTTCCATTAACAGGAAATGTTCTTGAAATATCTGAACAATACATATTATAAGAACAACCTAAATCGAAAAGTATCAAATCTCCATTTTTAGCAATATCTTCGTTAGCCATATAGTGTAAACAACAAGCATTTTTACCACTTGCAGCAATAGTAGGAAATGCATAACCAGTAGCTCCATGATATTTTATAGCTTGATCAAAATAACTTTCTAATTGATATTCATGTGACTCTTTCATATTAGTTAATATATTTTCAATACCTTTTTTTGTTATTGAAATAGCTTTTTTTATTTCTTCTATTTCTTCTTTAAGTTTTATAGTTCTAGCCTTTTTAAATAAGCCTTCAGCATTAAATATTACTAAATGATTATATTTTTCCTTTAATGCTTTCGCATAAAGTATTTCACTGCTATATTCATTTTTTTCATCTTTTAAATCAACATACAATTTAGTTACATTATTAGCTAAATTATCAATTATCAAATCAAATTCATCTAAATAATGAATATCTTCAATTAAAGACTGATTATATACATCTTCTTTTGAAAGTGGTGCTCCAACCCATTTAGCTTTTAATTCATCATAAGGATTAATAAACATCATTTCTTTAATTACATCACCACTTTTATATAAAACAATTTTATTTTCAAATTCAAAATTACCACATAAATAATAATAATTTCTATCTACATCTTTTTTTACATCTTCTTTAGGATTAGAAAAAATAACTAAAAGAGAATTATCCATCATTTCTTTTAATATCATTTGTCTATGTTTTAAAAATACTTTATTATCCATACTTTCCTCCTATTTTATTCTTAATACAATACACTTCAAATATAATTGTTCTTTACCTGCAAGTAGAGCTGGATGATCCGGTGATTGAATTCTAAAATCCAAAAATTGAACACTTCTTTTAGAATCTCTTGCAGCATCTTTTACCATTTCTAAAAATAAATCAGGTGTCATATGTTGACTACAAGAAAATGTCAAAAGATAACCACCACTTTTAATTATTTTCATTGCTTGAAGATTTATTTCTTTATATCCACGATATGCTTTTTTTATTGTTGATTTATCTTTAGTAAAAGCTGGTGGGTCAAGTATTACAACATCATATTTGTCTTTAATATCATCTTTTCTTAAATAATCAAATACATCTGTACATATAACATTTAATTGTTTAAAATCATTTAAAAGCGCATTATTTTTAATTTCTTCACAAGCAAGTTTAGAAATATCACAAGCATCAACTCGTTTTGCTTGATATTTGCATGAATTTAAAGCAAAACCACCTACATTAGAAAAACAATCTAATACAACTTTATCTTTTACATAATATTTAACCATATCACGATTTAATTTTTGATCTAAGAAATAACCTGTTTTTTGACCATTTTCTACATCAACAATAAATCTAATATCATTTTCTAACACTTCAACTCTAGGATTAAAATTTCCATATAAAATACCTTTATATTCATCTAACCCTTCTTTAATTCTAACAGGTGTATCACTTCTTTCATATATACCTCTAGGATTAAGTTCTTTTATTAAAATATCAATTATATCTTGTTTTATTTTATCCATACCAAGACATAAAAATTGAACAGATAAAATATCATTATATTTATCAACTATTAAACCAGGTAAAAAATCTGCTTCAGCAAAAATTAATCTACAAGCATTACTTGAAAATAAATTATTACGATGTGATAATGCATATTTAATTCTATTTTCAAAAAAATTTTTATCTATAATATCACCTTTATTTAAAGATAACATTCTAACCATTAATTTAGAATTTATATTTAAAAACCCATAACCTATAAAATCATTATTATAACTTCTAACTTCAACTACTTCACCATTAACTATATTTCCATTAAAAGAGTTAACCTCATTACTATAAACCCAAGGAAATCCATTTAAAATGTTAATTTCTTCTTGCTGATTTAGTTTTATTATTAACATATAATCACTCTCCTTTAATTTAGTTTTAATTATACACCAAAATTATAAGTTTTTAAATAAATATAATTGAGAAAAGAAAAAAAGGTGTCTTTAGCAATTTGCATATGACACCTTAAAATTTAAATATTTAATTATGCTGTTTTAGTAACAGTTAATTTTCTAGCACCAGCAGCATCATTTACAGTAAATGTATATGTACCTGCAACTAAACATTTAATGTTTCCATCTCCACCAAAATATTCTTTAGCAGAATCTTCTAAGTTGCCAGAACCAACTTCATTAGACCAACCTGGTGAAGCAATTTTGAATTCATCACCAACAGCTAATGTAATACCTTCTAAAGTTTCAGTAGTTCCATTAATAGTAAATTTATATTGTTCTTGACCAAATCCATCTCCCCAACCATTAATTCCACCTACTAAATATAAAACAGGCATAGCTTTAATAGCTTCAGTGAATTTAAAATCACAAACTTTACAAACTCTATATCTAGAACCATCAACGCTATTTGCATGGTCTGCTTCTAAAGTTACTACCCATTCACCATATTCATGAACAGAAGTTTGAATCATTTCACCACAATCACTACATTCATGCCAGTGATTAGCTGTATCTCTCTTCCATTCAGTTCCTACATTCTTATGTTCACATGAACCACAAGAAGCTAAGCTTAATGCTAGAACTCCAGCAAAAGCTAAAAATAAACCCTTTAATCCTTTTTTCATTTTCTTTTCCTCCTATTTTTTAAAAAGACTAAATTTTTTTGAATTGATAATTCAATTCTATTTATTCAACATCCTTGTATGCGATAATTGTTTGATAATTATCAATTTTAGTAGTAGATGTTAAATTCAAATTAGTTTTATTTTGTGTATCTAAGTATAAAGTATAGCCTTCTAAGTCTACCTCTTTAGTACCTGTTACACCATTACTTAATACAATTCTATATTCTTTTTTATTTACAGAGTCTTTTAAGTCGAAATAAATTAAACTACCATCAGAATTATAATTAATTAAAACATTATTTAAATCACCTGCATCTTTAGCAAATAATTCTTTATTTTGTTTTAATGCGATTAATTTTTGATAGTTCTTAAACATATCTAAATTCTTAACCTTTAATGAATAATCCATAGTATTTACTTCATAAGAAGCATTATATGAATTTTCATTGCCTTGTTTAGTTCTTAAGAATTCTTCTCCGGCAAGCATAAATGAAACACCTTGAGATGTAAATACAACTGAGTTTGCAAGCATAGCCATTTGTTTAATAGTTGCTTCATCATTTATACCTGCAGCCTTAATTCTATCATATAATGTATAATTATCATGACAAGTTACATAATTTACACACTTATTAGGATCATAGTTAGTAGAACCTAAAACATTAGCTTTTAAACCATTTACTATATTATTTAAATCAGATAAACTAACTTCAGCATCATTTGTAATCCAACCCTTTTCAGTAACACCAGATAAACCACCTTTGATTAATGCATCGCGCATTTTATCATTAAAGCATCCATATCCCTCATAAAGACTCATATTACTTTGGTTTGCAGGTTTGCCATCAAATGTTCCAATTGTACCACCAGCCCATGGTTCACCATAAACTGTAATAGCACTGTTAACATTATTATGTAAATTTGAAGAAAGTTGATTCATAGTTTCAACATCATGAACACCCATTAAGTCAAAACGGAAACCACCTAACTTATACTCACTTGCTAAAAATTCAGTAGAATCCTTCATGAATTTTCTAAACATATAATTTTCTGATGCAGTTTCATTTCCACATCCTGAACCATTAGAAGGAGTTCCATTTGTATATCTAAAATAATAACCTGGCATTAAAACATCAAAATTAGATTTTTCAAGACCATTAACATGGTTATAAACAACGTCCATAATAATGTTAATTCCAGCTTCATTATAAGCCTTAACTAAAGATTTAAATTCTTTAATTCTTTCATATCCATCATAAGGATTTTTAGAATATGCACCTTCAATTACATTATAATTTAATGGATTGTATCCCCAGTTAAATTCAACATTAATTTCATCATTTGCTGCATCAAATATAGGTAAAATTTGAACAGCATTAACTCCTAATTCTTTAATGTGGTCAAAGCCTGTTTTAACAGTAACACCTGATTGTGTATAAGTAGTACCTGTTTCATAAAAACCAGCATACTTCTTAGCATTTTCAGGAGTACCACCCCAAGAATCATCACTAGTTAAATCAGCAATATGTGTTTCATAAACTGTTAATTGTTTTGAATCATAATTGTGGATATTAATATCATTCCAACCAGTTGGGTTTGTTTTACTAAAATCAACAATCATACCTCTTAAACCATTTACACCAGCTGATTTAGCATAAGGATCAACAATTTCCATTTCACTATATTGATCATTTGTTACTACATATGTATAATATTTTCCTTCTAAATCTCCAGATAATTCTTTAGACCAAACGCCTTTATCTCCTTCTTGCATATCATAATCAATATATACATCACTACCTTTTTGGCTATTAACCTTTGTAGGTGTACCATTTTCATAAATACGTAATTTGATTTTTGAAGAAAGAGGAGACCATACTTTAAATGTTGTTTTTTCTTTTGTATAAATCGCTCCTAAAGTTCCATCATAAGCATATTTATTATTAAATGCTTCAGTAGAATATAATGAACTCTTATTTACTTCTTTAGTAAGTTTAGTTCCACTTTCAGCAAATTCTACTTCAAGAGATATTTTTTGTTTAATATCAGGGAATTCACTTAATTTATATTCAACCTTTTTAGATGTACATCTAATTTTATTAGGATCACTATTAATAGTTTCAGATGATACAATAACATCAGTTCCTGATTTGATTATAAAACTTTTATAATCATGATTTGTTTGGAACCAAATTGAAAGAACATCTGTTACATCATTATAAGCAATACTAAAATATGTAATAGCATCATTAACCTCTAATTCTGTATTAGAATATATATTTTTATCTCCAGTCATTAGATATGCGTGGTAATAGCCATATTTGTCTTTGTCATACATACTAAAATCAAGGAATCTGTCAGCATCGTAATCTTTAGTTGGACTATCAGCCCATACCTTATTTTCTTTAACGATAAATCCTAAACCTGAGCTAAATACATTTGATCCAATATCTTCAAATTTATATTTAGCATAAACTCCAAAGTCGTCTTCGCCGTTAAAATCAAAATCAGCACCATCAGCGTCCTTTGCCCATAACCAAAGATTATATTTATATTTTCCATCATCAGTTTTTGATTTTAAATTAAAATGAATAACGAAACCTACATTATCTGTTGTTTCTACATCACCAATATTTCCGTTTCCTCCTGTTGGTGGATTCTCTACTACTGGATCTTTTTCTTTTTGACAAGCGACTAAGGATAATCCCATAAATAAGCATAATATGAATGATAATATTTTCTTCATTTATTAATCCTTATAGTATATTGACTATACCATATACTCCTTTCTTTTTTTATAACTCCATTATTTTTTCAAAACTTGTATTATATACAATTTTTGTTACTGTTTCCGTTTTTAATCCTTTTTCATTATTTTTGGCTATAGAAGATAAACTTAATAGCATTCCATAACTATTAATAGTAAAACTATGCATAGTTAAAATCTCATAGCCATCTCTATCTTTAGTAACAGTATTAATACTATATGTTAATTCAGTTTTATCTTCATTTAAGGAAAATTGTTGATAATAATTAGCACAATTTATTCTGACATAATCTCCGTAATAAAATCCACCACGATATATACCAGCTTCTAATTCTGTATAAAAGAAATTATTTATAGATAAATTAACATCATCTGGACTATATTTAATATCGTCATACTTATTATCAGTTTTTTGATAAGCATATATAGCTTCATTATCATATGTATAACAAATTGTTTCTTGATTATTAAAAGTATATTGTCCTTCTTTATCACCATAAAAATAGCCGTTTACATAGCTTTTACTATATCGATATTTAATATCTTTTTTATCAATCCAAATTTCCATTTCTAAACAGCCATCTTCTTGTTTATTTTCATAATGCTTAATAGTAGTAACGCTTTTAGCATTATCTACATAATCATAAGCGTCACTATATTTAAGCATTGAAACGAAATCCTTAATATCCCCTTCAGGTATTTTTTTGCCACAAGAAGTTAGTACTAAAACAATTACTAAAAGAAAACCCAAAAATATTTTTTTCATTTTAGTAATACTCGTATGTAGCTACACCATAACAGCATTTTTCTTTAGCTGATTGTGAAGCTTTTTCTTTATTTTTAGGTGCATTAACAGTAGCAAACTCTTCCTTAACTAAATAACCATTTTCATCATATTCAAGATTGATATTCCACTTACCACTACATAATAAGTCAACTAAATCAAAAACCTTATCGTTCATATATAAGTTAACATTATTTATTTGAAGTTCTTTATTTACCCCAAAAACACTTATAATAAATCCACCTTCAGGTCTATTATAATAATAAATCTTATCTAGACCTGCAGGACGATATATTTTAGATTCAATTTGATATTTTGTTTGAAATAATCTGTCAGTATCATTCCAACTTTGACTAGTAATATGAAGAGGTAATCTTAAATAATATGAGGCACATTCTTCTAAATATTTATTAGTAGTTGTAGATGTAGATGATGGATATTCTACATACACCATTTCCTCATCTGCAACATTTGGTACCTTTTCATTTGGATAATTAAAATAATTTAAATTACCTTTTATTGATACATTAGATATTGAAGAATCAGTACTAAAGCCATTAACTATTTCTAAAACCTCATCTTCAGATAAATAACCACTTCTAGGAGATTTTTGATCTCCACAGCTTGTTAGAGATAGAGCTAATAGTCCAAATAAAACGATAACAAAATATTTTATATGTTTCATTTTTTCCCTCCTCAATATCTTAATAAATCTTAATATCCATAGATTTTTCTGTAATATGCACCTTAGAAAC